>JBJYXA010000712.1:0-34722 GCA_046259705.1 Caldilineaceae bacterium | reverse complement strand
AGGCCGTGAATCCCATTTTCGTAGGTGCCCACGTCGTAGATTCCCAACCAGTAGGGCATGTCCAACTCGTAGGCGTTGCTCTCTGCCATCTCCTGCTTTGTCTGTACCGCGAAAGCGCCTGTGCGCGTGATCCATTTCCCGTACCCGGTGCTGCAAGTCCACTGATAAAGGACCTGATCGCCATCGAGTACCCAACACTGTTGGCGGCTGAGACTCACCAAGAATCGAGTACCCGCAAGCGGCGTCGGAGGAGTCTCAATAGGCAGGGGCGGTGGGCCATAGGGGATGCGAAGCGGGAGCCCGTTGTAGACGGTTTCGGCATCGGGCAGGTCATTGTACTCCATGATGGCGAGCTGGGTGGAGTCAAAGTCTCGCGCCAGCTCCGACAGGGTATCCCCGGGCTTGACGGTGTAGTAATAGAACCCACTGCGCGGCCGGCCGATCTGTGCGGCCGTACCCTCTGTCTCGACGGGCACGTCGGGCTCGACGGGGATGACGAGCCGTTGTCCGACATAGATCGTGTCCGGGTCGCTGATATAGTTCGCTTCCATCAGCTCGGCCAAGGATAGCCCGTATTGCTCGGCTACGATGCCCAAACTCTCGCCTTCCTCGACGACGTGTTCCACACGCGCCACCTGCGGCGCCGCCCTTGCGACCTGCAATTCCTGCGCCGTGGCCGGCAAGATAAGTTCGCGCCCAATCTCGAGGTCCTCCGGTTGTGCATCCTCCAAGCCGTTGATCGCGCGCAATGCGTCTTCGTCTACGCCATAACGGATGGCAATCGACGCGAGGTCTTCTCCGAATTCTATTCGCACAGTGCGATTGAGCGACGTAATCACGCGAGACGCAGGGCCCGGGATTGCCTCCGGCTCGGGCGCCTGCTGTGTTGCAGCCGGTCGTGCAGTGCCCGTGTTCACAGCGTGGGTTAGCCTCAGTCGTTGCCCTTCGATCACCGCGTCCGCATCCGTAATGCCGTTGAGCTGCATTAGGTCGGTCATGTCCATGTCGTAACGTTCGGCTATCTCGCTGAGGCTTTCCCCCGCCTGCACGATATGGACATCCGTCTGCGGTTCACCGACGAAGCGCACGTCGACGCCCACGGCAGGCGGCGTCTGGACCGGCATCTCATTTCGTGCGGGCAATAGCAAGACCTGCCCGATGGTGATGTCGTCGGCGTCGTCGATTCCGTTCATCGCCATCAGCTCTTCCACCGGTACACGCGCCCGCTCCGCGATCTCGCTCAGGCTATCCCCGGGCTGTACGACATAACCCCGGCTCTGAGTATGCGGCGCGGCCAGAACGGGTCCAGCCAGGAAAAAAACCGAAAGCAGCAAGAACAGTGCGAACACTGCCACTGTTATTTCTGGGCATGGATACGGCCCAAACCGTCGTGCTATTGCATTGTGATGTTGTAAAGAAGGCATCGTGACTGACCGGCGGCTGACGAGTGAACCGAATGTAGCCCATTATGGGGTCTTGCCCTGCGAATTTGCAAGGGCACAATCACGATGAATCTACCTACCCAACAGAGGCGAATGTTTTGTTGTCGGACAGGCCGGGCGGTAGAATGGAGGACCGGACAACTGTTTCAGAATCGTTCGCGGAGCCCGTATGCCTGTTCTTGCTACACATAATCTAGGCCAATCCTTTGGCGATTTCGATGTCTTCGGCGGCATCACCGTCAGCATCCCAAACGACGGCAAGATCGGTCTGGTTGGCCCGAACGGAATTGGCAAGACGACGCTTCTGCGGCTGCTGGCGGGGCTCGACGTGCCCTCGGCCGGTGATGTGAGCCGCGCCAAGGAAACGCACATCGGCTACCTGCGCCAGGAGGCCATGGACGCGTTCGCCGGGCGCAACAACACGGTCTACGCGGAAATGCTGCGCGTGTTCGACAAGGTACTCGAACGCGAGGCCCATCTGCGCGAGCTGGAGGAGCAAATGGCAGCCGCCGGAACATCTGATGCGTCTGACCGTCTGCTGGAAGAGTACAGTCACGCGCAGCACGAGTTCGAGGCGATCGGCGGCTACGAGTATGAAATGCGCATCAGCCAGGTGCTCCAGGGGCTGGGATTCGCCCAGGAAGACTGGTCGTTACCGCTGGCCCACCTGAGCGGTGGACAGAAGACTCGGGCGTTGCTGGCGCGCCTGTTGCTGGAGCAGCCGGATCTGCTCATTCTGGACGAGCCCACGAATCATCTCGACGTAGAGGCAATCGAATGGCTCGAGTCCACGCTCCAATCCTGGCAAGGCGCCCTCCTCATCGTCAGCCACGACCGCTATTTCTTGGATCGCGTGGTGAACCGCATATGGGAATTGAGTCGCGCCGGCATCGAAGAATATCGTGGCAATTACTCAGCCTATGTCTTGCAACGCCAGGAACGGTGGGAACGGCGTGAGGCCGAGTTCGAAGCGGTCAAGGAGAGATTCCTCAAGGAGCTGGATTACGTCAAGCGTAACATTGCTAGAGACAGCACCACGAACATGGCCAAAGGCCGTCTGCGTCGCCTGATCCGCGAAGTGAAGGTAGTGCAGGCCGGCGGGCTTCAGGCACTGTTGAACAAACAGTGGGGCAAGGTCATGGAGGAGGTGGATATCTCCGACACGAAGTGGAACGTGGCCGACACGGAGCAGGCGATCAAGGCGTTGCATAGCCCCACACAGCGGCCGCCCGAGCTGAATCTGAACCTGCGCACATCTCTGCGCTCGGGTAACCTGGTCCTGCGCAGCAGCGATCTGGAGATAGGCTACCCCGACGAACCCTTGTTTGACGCCGAACCGATCCGCCTGGAACGCCAGGAATGCGCAGCGCTCATCGGCGGCAACGGTACCGGCAAGACTACGTTCCTGCGCACGCTCATGGGCGAATTGGAGCCGCTGTCCGGCGATTTGCATTTTGGCGCCAGTCTCAAACTCGGTTACTTTGCTCAGGCGCACGATGGCTTCGATCCAGACAACCGCGTGATCGACGAATTGCTGAATCACAAGTTCATGCTGACAGGGCAGGCTCGCGATTATCTGGCGCAATATCTATTCCGGGGCGAGGACGTTTTCAAACCCATCCGCCAGCTCAGCGGCGGTGAGCGCGGCCGATTGGCGCTTGCCTTGCTGGCGTTGGAGGGAGCGAACTTCCTGTTGCTGGATGAGCCGACCAATCACCTGGATATCCCTGCCCAGGAAGTACTGCAGGAAGTGTTGGAGCATTTCGACGGTACTATCCTGCTGGTCTCGCACGACCGCTATCTAGTGGACCGTCTGGCGACCCAGATTTGGGAGCTGCGCGACGGCCATATGCACGTCACCGAAGGCACGTATGCCGTATACAGCGCGCAACGCGAGGCGCAAAAGGAAGAGGCTAAAGCCGATGCTGCCACCGAACGCCGCGACCAGCGGGAGTCGAGAGACGTGGACCGGCGCAAGCAGAATGAGGAACGCCGGCGCCAGCGTGAATTAGCAGAAATAGAGGAAACCATCCATGGTCTGGAATCTATGCTATCGAAGCTGGAGCACGACCTGGCAAAAGCCAGTATGGCGCAGAATCTACCGGAGATCCAACGGTTGAGCGTTGCGCACGAAGAGACGCAGCGACGCCTGGACAAATCCCTGGTCATGTGGGAGCAGTTGGCGGAGCCGGTGGAATGAGCGGTATATGTCTTCTAGGAACAAGCGGTTTTCAGCCGCGAGTTTCGCGATGAAACGCCTGACCGCAACCGTTACCGGCTATGTCCAGGGCGTGGCCTTCCGCGCGAACACGCAACAGGAAGCAAGCCGATTGGGGCTCACCGGATGGGTGAAGAATCATTGGGACGGATCTGTGAAGGTCGTTGCCGAAGGTCCGGAAAGCGCGCTCAATCGATTGGCTGTGTGGCTGGAACACGGGCCGCGAGCAGCCCGCGTCGAATCCGTGGACAAGCGCTGGTCCGAGGCAAGCGGTGAGTTTCACGGCTTTTCAATCCGATACTAGATGCCGTTGACGTTTCGCTGACTCCACTATCTGCCCGCGATCTACAGGAATGGCGGCATGATCTTGCCAATAGCCCATTACTTCGCAACATTCATGTAGGTGAGTGATGAAGTTTTCAGCCTTCGGAGAGAAATTCGTCGGCGAGTCCGGTACCCTGCAGTTGATGGATGACCTGGGCGTCGCTACCCAAAAAGATGGCGTTATCATGTTGGGCGGCGGGAATCCCAGCCATATCCCACAGGTAGAGTCGTTATTTCGCGCCCGGCTCGAGCGCATTCTCGACAGCGAGTACGATCTGGAACGGCTTATTGGCGAATATGGCGGTCCAGCCGGTTACCAGCCTTTCATCGATGCACTGGTAGAGCTGTTGCGGAGTGAATACGGTTGGGAGATCGGCGCGAACAATGTTGCGCTAACCAACGGCAGCCAAACCGCGTTCTTCTATCTATTCAACATGGTGGCCGGAACCTATGCCGACGGCAGCCACAAGCGTATCTTGCTGCCCCTAGCGCCCGAGTATATCGGCTATGAAGACGTCGGCATTACCGATTCGATCTTCACGGCGCGCAGACCGCAGATAGAGTTTCTCGACGACGGCTTCTTCAAGTATCGGGTGGACTTCGACGCGCTGGAGATCACGGACGAGATCGGCGCCATCTGCGTTTCACGGCCGACTAATCCGACGGGCAATGTACTGACCGAGGAGGAGATCGCCAAACTGAGCCGGTTGGCCTTGGCGCACGATATTCCCCTGATCGTCGACAACGCATACGGCGCTCCCTTCCCGCAGATCATCTTTACCGAAGCGGTACCGGAGTGGGAACCGCACCGGATCCTGTGTATGAGCCTGTCCAAATTGGGGCTGCCGGGGGGGCGAACAGGCATCGTCATTGCGCGAGAAGAGGTCATCCGTGCGATCAGAGCCATGAACGCGATCGTCAGTCTGGCTCCCAACGGCATCGGCGCTGCGCTGGCCGTCGACATGGTGCGGACGCGAGACATTCTCGCCATCAGTAAGGACGTGATCAAGCCGCACTATGAGCGGAAAGCACAACAAGCTGTGACGTGGATGCGCGAAGCGCTGGATGGCACAGACTTTCATATCCACAAGCCCGAGGGTGCTTTCTTCCTTTGGCTTTGGTGTCGCGATCTGCCCATCAGTTGTCAGACGCTGTACGAGCGGCTGAAGGAACGCGGCGTGGTCGTGGTGTCGGGCCACTATTTCTTCCCTGGGCTGGAAGGGGAGTGGCAGCACCGCTACGAGTGCATACGCGTCAGCTATGCGGGAAAGGATGAGCTGGTCCACAAGGGTATCCAGATCATCGGCGATGAGGTTCGGCGCGCCTACGGCGAGGGCTGAGAACGTACTGAATTCCAGGAGTTACGGCGGTCCGCTTCCGGTACACGAGATGCTTCGCTAACGCTCAGCATGACCGTTGCGAGGCATGTCCGCAGAAGCGCAGTGAAGAATTCCCCTTTAGCTATGTAGCGACGGAATCACTTGGCTAGGAACGTCGCAGTTTCCGATAAGTGATGCGGTGGGGCCGATCTGCGTTTGCACCCAACCTTTGGCGCCGGTCTTCCTCATATTCGCTGTAGTTCCCGGGATACCATACCACCTGGCTATCGCCCTCGAAGGAGAGGATGTGGGTCGCTACGCGGTCCAGAAACCAGCGATCGTGGGAGATGACGAGCACCGAACCCGCGAAGCTTTCCAACGCATCTTCCAAAGCGCGCAACGTATTCACGTCGAGATCGTTGCTCGGTTCATCCAGCAACAAGACGTTGGCGCCGGAACGGAGTAGCTTGGCAAGATGGACCCGATTTCGTTCACCGCCGGATAACGAACCCACCTTCTTCTGCTGATCCTGTCCCTGAAAATTGAAACGGGCCACGTACGCGCGGGAGTTCATGCTGCGCTCGCCCAATCGAATCTCGTCCGCACCGCCCGAGATCTCTTGCCACACGGTGTTTCCCGGCGAAAGATCGGCGCGGCTCTGGTCCACGTAGGCCAGCTCCACCGTACTCCCCACCGCCACTTCACCGCTGTCTGGCTGCTCCTGTCCCACGATCATGCGGAAAAGTGTCGTCTTGCCGGCGCCATTCGGTCCGATAATGCCTACGATCGCGCCCGGCGGCACGTCGATGGACAGATCCTCGTAGAGCAGGTTGTCGCCATACGCCTTGGTGACATTGTGTGCACGGATCACGACGTCCCCCAGGCGCGGGCCGGGGGCGATATAGATTTCCCGTTCTTCTCGAGCGCGCTCAGTTTCTTTCGACAACAATTCGTTATAGGCATTGATGCGCGATTTTCGCTTGGTCTGCTTCGCCTTCGGCGTCATATGCAGCCATTCTAGTTCGCGGGCCAGCGTCTTTTGCCGCGCAGTCTCTGCCTTTTCCTCCTGAGCGAGCCGCTGTTGCTTCTGCTCGAGCCACGAAGAGTAGTTCCCTTTCCACGGGATGCCGTAGCCCCGGTCCAGCTCCAGAATCCAGCCGGCCACATTGTCGAGGAAATAGCGGTCATGCGTGACCGCGATCACAGTGCCCGCGTAGTCTTGCAGATGGCGTTCCAGCCACGCCACCGATTCGGCATCCAGATGGTTCGTCGGCTCGTCCAGGAGCAGGATGTCGGGCTCCTGCAGTAGCAGGCGACAGAGCGCCACACGTCTTCGTTCACCGCCCGACAGCACCGAAACCGGTGTGTCGGCGGGCGGACAGCGCAATGCGTCCATTGCCAGCTCGAGGCGACTATCCATGTCCCATGCGTTCAACGCGTCGAGACGGTCCTGAACGTCCGCCTGTCGATTCATCAGGTCGTCCATTTCGTCCGGCGACAGCTCCTCGCCGAAACGAATATTGATCGCGTCGAATTCAGCCAGCGCGTCCACGGTTTCCTGAACACCCTCCTCGACGATACCGCGCACGGTCTTGCTTTCGTCTAGCTGCGGTTCCTGCTCCAGATAACCCACGGTATAGCCGTCGGCCAGAATCGTCTCGCCGTTGAAGTCCTGCTCGACGCCTGCCATGATACGCAGAAGCGTGCTCTTGCCGGAGCCGTTCAGGCCGATGACGCCAATCTTGGCCCCATAGAAGTACGACAAGCTGATATCGCGCAGCACCGTGTTTGCAGGTGGATAGGTTTTGCCTACGCGCACCATGGAATAGATGATTTTCTGATCAGACATAGTCCCGACTCCTCGCACGCTTGCCATGAATAGTGGTCCGTTCGCCCAGCAGTTGCTGCCGGAAAAGCAGAATCGCCATCCAGCACATGCGATGCGCGCTTCCCGGAGGATAGCCAAATCGCGCGATCAGAACCACGAGCAATGGGCATTCTACACCAGCGCGAACAAGGTCAACATTCCCGCTCGCAGGCGATCCAACGCGGCCCGGGAGGCACAAGCTGTTCGCGCAGATGATTGAGCGGAAGAAGCCCGATCATTCGTGCAATCCAAACGACGGTAGTAAACTACTAGCCTGATTATGAGTAGGCATCTTCATCGATTACGCGCTACGACGCGGGGCCACACAGCATGTTGAGCCGGCGTACCAGGATTCTGGTCTGGTCGGCGATTGCCGTGGTTCTAGTTCTGGGGCTTGGGCAGGTGCTGGCGAATCCCACGCGCCCGAGCGCGGCATCTTCTACTCCCGTGATCATCAGCGAATTCGCGGCGAGCAATGGCGGCGAAATCGCCGACGAGGACGGCGAGTACGGCGACTGGATAGAACTCTTCAACCGTTCCTCACGCTCCGTGAACCTCGAAGATTGGACGCTGACCGACGATGTGACGCAGCCAGAGAAATGGACCTTCCGCAGGCTGGAAATCGGTGCGGGCGAGCGCCTCATCGTCTTTGCCTCGGGCAAAGACCACCGCAAGGTAGAACCGGACGAAGGGCGCCCCTATGCCCATACGAGCTTCCGTCTAGACGCGGATGGCGGTTTTCTCGGTTTGTACGCCCCTACCACGCGGAGGTACCTCGATGCATCGGAGTACAACTATCCTGCGCAGCAGCCCGGTGTGAGCTATGGTGTGTTGAACGGCGAGCCTGTGAGCGAAGACGCGATGCGTTACTTTGATCGGCCCACGCCCGGAACCGAGAACGACGACTCCGCCGCTTGGATCGGCCTGCTCGAACCGGTGTCATTCTCCGTTCCCCACGGCATATTCACCGACCCTCTAGAAGTCCGCCTATCACATCCCGACGAGCAGGCGGAGATCCGCTATACCACGGACGGCAGTGTGCCAACGCTGGACAGCGCACTCTATACCGGCCCCCTGCAAATCGACTCGACAACCCCGCTGCGCGCCGCGGCATTTCACGTCGATATGCACCGATCGCCTGTGGCGACACAGACGTACGTGCTGGTTGGCGATGTTCTGGCGCAGGACGATGCGCCGTCGGGCTTCCCCGCGACTTGGGGCGCCCACACCATCGATTTCGGCGGCTATGCGGCGGGCGCGCCCGTGGAAGCCGACTATGCGATGGACCCCGAGATCGTCGGTGAAGACAACGGCGAACCCGTTGCCGGCGCCCTGCTTGCGTTGCCCTCGCTGTCGCTCGTCATGGACATGGAAGACTTCGATACGCTGTATTCGAATCCGCGCGAGCGCGGCGTTGAGTGGGAACGCCCGGTCTCTGTCGAACTGCTTTACCCGAACGACGAATCCCAGGGCTTTCAGCTGGACGCAGGCGTTCGTATTCAGGGCGCAGCCGGGCGTTGGGAGTTTATGCCAAAACACTCGTTCCGGCTCTTCTTCAAACAGCGCTACGGCACATCCAAGCTCGATTACGACCTGTTCCCAGGTTCGCCGGTGACTAGCTTCGATACGTTGGTGTTGCGCGCCGGTGTGGATAGAGCCTTCGCCGGACATCCTTCCACGCCAGAAGTGCCCGTGAACCACCGCGAGGCAACCTATCTGCGCGACGAATGGGTGCGCGACTCACAGATCGCCGCCTCGGGCAGCGGTTCGTACGGCTCCTTCGTACACCTATACATCAATGGGGTCTACTGGGGACTGTATAATATCATCGAACGGCCCGACGCGTCGTTCGCTGCAGCCCATTTCGGCGGAGATAAGGATGACTGGTTCTCTGCCAACCATGGCGGCGCAGTCAGCGGTCAGCCCGATCGCTTCGACGTATTGATCGACCTGGCGCGCCAGGGTGGTCTCGACGACCCCGCGCGCTATGCGACCATGCTGGAGTTCATCGACCCCGAACACTTCAGCGATTACCTGATCGTCAACTGGTACGCCGGCAACAGAGACTGGCCCGAAAACAACTGGTACGCCGACGTGGAGAACCCCGCAGGCCGAAATCGCTTCTTCGTGTGGGATGCGGAGGGTACCTGGGATGACGGCGCCGCTATCGTGCTTGGTGCGGACGAGGTGGAAGGCGCACCCTATCCCAACGTGGTGAAGCTGGTTTTCGAAGCACTTATGCAGAACCCGGATTTCCGTATGACGTTTGCCGACCGCCTATACAAACAACTGCACGGCGACGGTGCCCTGACGGATGAGAATGCGAGGGCGCGCTGGATCGCGTTGGCCGGAGAGGTGGCGCCCGCAATCGTGGCCGAGTCTGCCCGCTGGGGCGACGTCCGCTACGACGATCCCATAACGGTCGACGACTGGCGAGGGGCGAGTGACCGTGTAATGGCGCAGATGGACGGCAATGCAGACAAGCTGATGCGGCTGGCCAGAGAAGCCGGCTACTACCCGACCATAGATCCGCCGGCCATCAGTCAGGCGGGCGGCGTTTTCGAAGATTCTCTGTCGCTTGAAATGCATGCAGACGATGATGACATGCGGGCACAGATCTACTATACGCTAGACGGCGCTGATCCGCGACAAGCGGGCAGCGGCGAGCCTGCCGGCCAGCTCTACACTAATCCCCTCGCGCTCACCACGGCCACAACGGTGAAGGCGCGTACCTACGTCAACGGCGAATGGAGCGCGCTCAATGAGGCGCATTTCCGCCGGCAGGGACAGCAGAGCGACGTACGCATCACCGAGATCATGTATCATCCAATAGGCGAAGACGAGGCCGAGTTCGTCGAGCTCGCCAACCTGGGAGACGTACCTGCGAACCTGGACGGCGCCTATATGGAGGGAATCGATTTCCGATTTCCTGATGACGCCCAATTGGCTCCCGGCGCCACTGCCGTGCTCGTCCGGGACTTAAAGAAATTCCGACTGCGATACCCAGATGTGGAAATCTATGGCATCTACGATGGTAAGCTGTCTGACCGCGGCGAAGAGCTTGCCCTGTTCGCCCGCAACGGAACGCTCATCTTCCAAGTGCAGTACGCAGACCGTGATGGTTGGCCGCTCAGCGCAGACGGTGCGGGGGACTCCATCGTGCTGGACATCGAGGCCTCGGATTCCCAAACGTCAAGTAGCTGGCGTGCCAGCAGAGATCTGTACGGTTCACCGGGAAAGGTCGAAGGCAGTCGCCACTAGACGCCAAGACCCTTTGAAGACACATGCGCATCAAGAGTGACCTTCGTTACGAGTTGAAATACCTATTATCGCGCGAGCAGATGAACGCGCTGCTGCCCGAGCTGTTGCAGCACCTGGATCGCGATCCGCACACGGACGAACTTGGACTATACCCGATCACGAGCTTGTACTACGATTCGCCCGATCTCAAGGCGTATTGGGACAAGCTGGAGGGCCATCGCAACCGGCGAAAGGTTCGCGTGCGCGTCTACGGCGATGATCGGGTGACGACGGATACGCCCGCCTTCGTAGAAATCAAGGAGCGCATCAACTCGAGAATCCGTAAACGGCGAACTGCTCTGTCCTATGAGGAAGCGGTTGACTTCGACGAATTTGACGCACTCGGCAGCCGGCCCGACCAAGTGAATGGCGCCATGCTGCATGAGGTGTATTATCTCTATCGCACACTCTTGTTGCAGCCCGCAGGAGTCGTCCGCTACGATCGGCTGGCGCTGGAGGGGCGGGATTACTACGCCGATCTGCGCGTGACATTTGACACCAACGTGCGTGGTCGAGCCCATGACCTGACGTTGTTGTCGACGGGCATGGCGGACGACCGGCAGGTACTACCGGCTGACCGGGTGATATTGGAAGTCAAAGCCAACGAGTCTGTTCCTTTGTGGATGGTTCGCATGCTATCTGCGCATCGCTGCACACACTACCGGATCAGCAAGTACTGCGCAGTGCTGGAACGGTGCAGCGCTATTCAATCCAGGCAGCGCATCATTTTCAAGCCAGCTATTTAATAACGGGGCCGCACAGAGCTTAAGGCAGACCATGGACATCCAAAGCACCGTGAACAACTTCCTCGACGCATTGCAGGTCTCTGCAGACACATTCACCTTACAGGATGTGGTGCTGACCATCGTCCTCAGCTTTGTGCTGTCCCTAATCATTGGCTGGGTATACAAGATCACCCATCGCGGCGTCGCGTATTCCCAATCCTACGTGCAGACGCTAGTGCTGCTGGCCATGGTCGTGGGCATCATTATGCTCATCATCGGATCCAACATCGCGCGCGCCTTCACACTGGTCGGCGCGCTCTCCATCGTGCGGTTTCGCAACGCCATCAAGGAAACACGCGATGTAGGCTTCATTTTCTTTGCCATGGCGATCGGTATGGCGTGCGGAACACGTTTCTACGCATTGGCAATTGTATCGACCGTTGTGATTGGCTTTCTGGTCTGGTTTATGGTGCGCAGCGACTTCTTTGCCAAGGATGCGGCCGTCCAGTTGCTAAAGGTACGTATCCCTGCAGACATGGATCCGGCTTCGCTCTTTGACGACGTATTCCGCCGCTATGCCAATCGCTGGGAACTCGTAGCCATGGAAACCGTGCAGGCGGGCACGTTGACCGAGCTTGTGTACACCATGGAGCTAAAGGGTAGGGCCGATGTGCAGGCCTTCTTGCAGGAAATCGGGAGGTTGAACCAGAACAACAAAGTGGTGCTGATTACCGGCCAGCAAGAGTCCGATCTGTAGAGGAGACAATCACAATGGAGCTATCAGTCGTACGTATTGAAAAACCCGAGGCGATCAACTTTATCTTGGGCCAGAGCCATTTCATCAAGACGGTCGAAGATCTGCATGAAGCGCTGGTCACGGCGGTGCGGGGTATCCAGTTCGGGTTGGCCTTTTGCGAAGCTTCCGGACCCGCACTCATCCGCTGGACCGGCACGAGTGAAGCGATGATTGAGTTGGCAACGACGAATGCTCAGGCCCTTGCTGCCGGCCACAGCTTCATTGTGTTTCTGGACGAGGGCTTCTTTCCCGTCAATGTCCTCAAGGTAGTACAGGCCGTCCCGGAAGTCTGTCGCATATTCTGTGCGACCGCAAATCCGACGGACGTTATCATCGCAGAGACTGAACAAGGCCGCGGGATCCTCGGCGTAGTGGACGGAATGAAACCAAAAGGCGTGGAGACGGAAGAGGACATCGAAGCCAGAAAACAGTTGCTGCGGAGTTTCGGATACAAGTTCTAGACGACCGATCCGCTACACCGTTGCGAACGTCGGCACAAAAAGCTTCGGCCACCCACCGACTGGAAATCCGGTGGATGGCCGAAGGACTTTGCGCTCGATCGTAGCCTGTGCTCCATCAAGCGACTTCTGCGATCGGGCCGGAAGCGGCCACAGCCTCTGGAACTTGGCCCGCAAACTGATTGAAGTTCTTGACAAACATGCCGGCCAGTTTCTGTGCCTGCGCATCGTAAGCAGCGCCGTCCACCCAGGTGCCGCGCGGGGCGAGCACCTCGCTCGGTACATTGGGGCAGCTCTGCGGCACCTCCACGCCGAATACTGGATCGGTTTCGTATTTCACACCGTCCAAATCACCGTTTAGTGCTGCCGTCACCATTGCTCGTGTATACGCAATCTTCATGCGGCTGCCGACTCCGTAGGGACCTCCGGTCCACCCGGTATTAATCAGCCAGACCTTGACGTCATGTTCTTCTATCCGTTTGCCCAGCAGCTCCGCGTATACGTTCGGATGCTGCGCCATGAATGGTGCGCCAAAACACGCGCTAAAAGTCGCTTGTGGTTCGGTCACACCGCGCTCCGTTCCCGCTACCTTTGCAGTATAGCCCGAGAGAAAATGGTATTGCGCTTGCTCAATGCTCAGCCTTGAAATCGGCGGCAACACGCCGAACGCATCCGCCGTGAGAAAAAGGATATTCTTGGGGTGGCCGGCCATACCGGTCCGGGACGCATTGCTGATGTGAGAAATCGGATAGGCTGCGCGTGTGTTCTGCGTCAACGAATCATCGTTCAGGTCCAGGCGCCGCGTCTCCACGCTGATGCCGACATTCTCCAGGATCGTGCCAAAACGGCGCGTTGTCTCGTAGATCTCTGGCTCCGCTTCGCGGGAGAGCCGAATCACCTTAGCATAACATCCGCCCTCAAAGTTGAATACACCCGTGGTACTCCAGCCGTGTTCGTCATCCCCAATCAAGGTCCGGTTCGCCTCTGCGGACAATGTCGTTTTGCCCGTACCGCTCAATCCGAAAAAGATTGCGACATCGCCGGACGGTCCATAGTTAGCCGAACAATGCATGGGCAGAACGTCCTCGAACGGCAGGAAGTAGTTCATGGCAGTAAAAATGGACTTCTTGATTTCGCCGGCATATTCGGTGCCGCCGATTAGTACCAAGCCCTTGGCAAAGTCGACCAGGATGAATACGTCGGAATTCGTTTGGTCAACAGCAGGAAATGCATGGAACCCAGGGCAATCGATGACGACGAATTGCGGCTCATGCACGGCGAGCTCTTCTGCGCTTGCCTGGATGAACATATTGCGCGCAAAGAGATTGTGCCATGCATACTGGGTGATGATTCGTACGGGCAGACGATACTTGGGGTCGGCGCCGCAGAAGCAGTCCTGCACGTACACATCCTTGCCCTGCAAATAAGAGGCCATGCGTCGATGCAATTCTTCAAATCGGTCAGGGTCATAGGCCACGTTGACGTGGCCCCACCAGATATTGTCGTGCGTGGACGGCTCGTCCACGATAAACTTGTCGTTTGGCGAACGCCCCGTATACTGTCCTGTACGAACAACCAGGGGGCCAAGGTGTGCGATGATGCCCTCTCCGTTGCGAGTAGCCTCTTCGTAAAGCGCCCCCGTAGTCAGGTTCCAATAGGCCGACTTTAGGTTCCTCAGGCCGTGCGCTTCCAAGCCTACCGGACTATAAGGATGTGAACTGAATACTTCCATGGCGCTGCTCCTTTGTGGTACATGCTCGTAAATGCATGCGGAGGACTCGCGTGGATATTGTGCACGCTACTGAATATTGTTGTATGTACTTACTGTGTACCTACCGCGTGGTCACAACGTCGTAGACCGCAAGAACGTACCGCCGACGCAAGAGGAGGTTCCGGCCTGACAGACACGGACCAGGACCGATCTCGGGGAAACCGTGCCGAAATCTATGCAAGCTTACCGGAGAAATCGTTATCGCACAAGCTCCCACGCGAGGTGCTGGATCTCGGGCAGAATCAGCTTCTCCATGGCTAGGCGGACAGCATTTGTGGAACCCGGTGTGCTGATAATCACAGCGTCCCGATACACGCCCGCAGTGGCGCGGCTGAGCATGGCCGCCGCGCCGATCTCTTGATAGCTGAGCATGCGAAACAGCTCGCCAAATCCGGGGAGTACCTTCTCCAGCCGCTGGCTGATCACGTCATACGTACGGTCGCGCTTGCTGATGCCGGTGCCGCCATTGAAGATGATAAGTTGGGCCCCGCCGGCCACACATTCGTCCAACGCATTACCCACCTGGACCGGCTCATCCTTGACGATTCGGTATTCCACGATGGTATGACCTGCCGCCTCCGACAACGTGCGAATCGTCTGACCACTCGTGTCCGTCTCGGCAGTACGGGTGTCGCTCACCGTGACAATTGCAATCGCCACGCTGCCTTGCTCCGAAGCCGCTTGTTTGCGATGATCATCTGCACCCATTAGAACAAGTCCTCCTCTGTGAATAGCAATGATTGGAACGGCTTAGGTATCGTGCCGACCTCTATGTCGTCCGTGACACACGCGACCTCGTTGAACAAGCGGCCGTATTGTCGCTGCATGCCCACCGTAACCGGAAGCGGGCCGCCGGCTGTGGATGCCGTAGCCGAGGGGACGCTGCCGTAGTTGATGCCCACACTCCCGTCGTCTTGGAGCACCACCTGAAAACTCACCCGTTCCTGGCCGCTTCCGCCGGCGACATACACATTGTTGAACTCGATCACGGCTCGGTCAGGACCTGCTCGAAACACACTGATACGCCCGCCGGCCCGACTCGGGTCGAGATCACCCCACCAGCCAAAGATACTGTAGCCGTCCACTGCAGTCAACGGCAAACAGGTGTTGCTTGACCGGTTGACAGTACCAATTGCCGGCACCAGGACATAGCCATCAGAATAGACGCGCGCATCGGTATAAACGCGGCTGCCAACCGCGATGGTGACCGGTAAGGTGATCCCGGTGTTGCTGTCTTTGAGGAGCGGAAGCGCAATGCGGCCCAATTCGTCCGGTTCTTCCCATGAGTACGGGACGAAGGGCGTTTCCGGTTCGATATGCCCAACTGCGCTAATGCTGGGCAGGTAGATGGGGAAGCCAGACGGGCGTGCGAAAAGTTCCAGGCCTACTGTTACAGGAATCACCAACCTACTGCCGTCGCGGCGTTGAGCCTCGACGGAGAAAGTATTCTGACGAGTTCCCGTCATCAGGTGGGTCGCCGAAATCACTAGCGGCGCGCGAATCGGCTCTCCATAGCGCACCACCCCTGAGATCGGCTCCAGTGGATCCAGCCATTTGATGCTGCTTGTGCCCGTGATCAGCCAGGAAACCGGCTCCAACGAAGGGTTCTGCATCAACAGCGTCGTCTCAAAGCTAGGGGTGCCCACTGGCAGTGCAAAATCTAAATAGCGCGGGCTCACGTCCAGGCGGCTGCGCAGCGCATAGCGCACGCCGCGTTGTGCATCGATCAGGCCGTCTCCCACCTCGTCGCCGCCCAGGGGCAGCGGTCTCGCTGTATCCTCCAAGATATCGCGCACCTCTTCAGCGCTAAAGTCCGGCCGCACTGACCAGATCAACGCGGCCGCGCCGGTGGCTACAGCGGAAGCCATACTCGTTCCCAGGTCGCTGCAATATCCGTCACCTTGGATTATCCTGCTCTCGTAAGGGCACAAGCTAAGAATGCTCTCGGGCCATGTGCTCACGATTTTGTGTGCCAGATTGCCACCCGGCGCTGCGATGTCGATTTCGTTGCCCTTGGGGCTGTAGGCCGCCCGTTGATTAAAGTAATCGGTGGCCGCAACGGCCATGACGGCGCCATACCTGGCCGGATATTTCACCGGGCAGTTGTAATTGCTGATGGCACAGTTACCGGCTGCTCCGATTACGAGCACACCATGACTGCGCGCATAGGCCACGGCCGCCTCCAGCGGATCGAACTGCTCGTCCAGTTCCAGGCTCAAATTGATGATATCCGCACCCGCATTAGTGGCATCACGTATGGCGGTGACTACGTTGCTCACAAACCCCGTACATTGCTTGGCATTCGGGTCCCATTGCAATGTCTTGTAAGGAGCGACGACGACATCCGCCGCCCCGCCGGCGATGCCCAGGTCATTGTTGATGTTAGCCGCGATCAGGCCGGTGACGTGCGTGCCGTGCCCGCAATCATCCGTGGGCAATTGTCCTGGATAGATATAGTTTCTGCCTTGGGGGGAAATGTTGCCGGCAAGGTCGGCGTGGGTATGGTCGACACCGCTGTCGATGACGACCACCTCGATCGGCAGTGCGGCGGTGAACGCAGGCTCCGCAAACGCGCCGGCCGGCCGCATACTGGATACCGCCGGCTCAACCCTGCCACTCAGCGCCCAGGCGCGGCTGGCCAGAATACGCTGCAGATACCATTGCTCATTGGCGTAGAGCGGATCGTTCACCGCGAACGGGACTTCCGCAACGGCCTCTTCGTGCGTTGCGCCATCCCCATCTTCCACACCGGCCGCGCGCACGATCCAATTCGGCTGTGCGAAGACTATGGCCGGGTTCACGCGCAGCCGCTCGATCGTTTTCCATTCTTCGCCGTCCGGTACGCGCAATAGATAGCCTTCTACGCCACCGTCATCGTCTGGACCTGAACTACCCGCCATACTGATGGGTTCGATGACGCTCGCTTGAATCTCATCGCTGAGGGCTGCAGCGCCGACTGCATCCCTGCGTATGCCGACGGCGATCTGTCCGGGCGCATAGGCAGCTTGCGCGAGCGTACGCTCGCCGTCGCCGCTGAACAGCGCGGGCAACAAGAGCTGCGGCACGCTATCCCCGGCGTCCCCCAGCGCAATTGCACCGGCGCTCGAAAACGATAGTGCGCCGAATAGCAGCGCAAGAAGCGCAGGGGCCATCCACATACTCTTCAGTGCCCGTCTGAGTCGGTTCATCCCATCCATCTGCTTTCGCAGGGGCGCTCAGCCATCCGCCATCATTTCAACGTCTAGACGCTCGAAAAAGCGCTTCATGAACGCGTGTCGTTCGCGACCGATGTGGCGCGCCGTCTGCGTATGCAGGCACTCGTGCAGTCTTTCCAGTTTGTAGAAGTACTCGTGACCGGGCGTGTATTCATCACCAGCCGGTGCGATCTCACGTGATGACATGGACCCGACCGGCTCCGCCCACAGACGGCTGCCGTGCGTGCCCGCGTAGGCGAAGACGCGAGCGATGCCGATCGCGCCCATACTGTCGAGTTTGTCCGCATCGTAGACACATTTCGCCTCGAGCGTCTCGGGCTGAATTGTACGGTCTCGATACCGGTGCGCTTCGATGCAATGAACGACTCGCTCAGTCACATCGGTTCCAAGCCCGCGTTGCAACAACAGCGTGCGCGCCGCCTGCGCGGCAGCCAAGTGATGCGCTTGGCGCACTGATCTTGCGTCGTCCAGTTCGGCATCGACAATCGAATGGACAGGTACATCGTGCAACAGAGCGGCCAAATGCACAACGAAGACGTCCGCACCCTCCTGTTCGGCAATGTGAACAGCCATCCTTGCGACGCGCAGCACGTGGTCAAAGTCGTGCGTTGCGTCGCTGGACGCATACAACGTCCGCGCCTCCTTCACAGTGAAAATCTCATATTCGACCGGCATACTGTCCCTTTCGCAGAGAGACATTCGCAGAAAAACAAAGGACAGGTCGATGCACCTGCCCTACTCCTGTCCCCGGATAAGTGTGATTCCCGACGCGACAGGCTATGTATCAACCACCGTCGGCTGTACGTGAGGCGTTTGATTGTGGCGACGGCCGCGAATCCATAGATATGCGCCGGGCAGGCTCACCAGATAGCCGATAAACTGTTGCATGAGACCGACGGCAAACCCTAGATCGCCGCCCGCGCCCATCAACAGAAACGTAGCCGCAAAGGCTCCCTGTCTCACGCCAAGGCCGCCGGGTGAGAGGGGGATCATCAAAGCCACAAAGACGATAATTGGGTTGATCACCAGCACTTCAAGCATGCTGATTGCACCAGGTTCAATGGCGCGTGAGATCAGCCAGATGTTGACACTGGTCAGAACGACAATGGCCGCGCTGCCGGCCGCGGTCCAGGCCAGCGCACTGTATTTGTCACGGTAGACGTTGAACGCGCCGCCCATCTTGTTCCAGATGGGAACGGTACGGTGCGCCAGCGGTAGCGCGCCAAGCACCTGTTCGCCGACCAATTTCAGGCGCCTGCTCAATAATGCCAGCAAGGCGGCCAGCAGGGCCACCGTAACCAGCGAAGTCCCAATAGCCACGACTCGCAGCAGGAGTGCTTGTTCCTGCGTGAAGGCTGTGCCGTCCGGCCGTCCAAAATAGATCATGGCCCAAGAACCTGCCATGGCGGCCGACATGAAGACGAATAGTCCGATAAACCGGTCGATCAATACACTGGCCGCGGAATCGACGGCACGGTGTGTGTCTGCCGCCAGCTCATACCCGCGCATGACATCCCCGCCTACCTGCGCCGGGAAGAAATTATTGAAGAATTCGGCAATCCATTGGTAGCCTAGGAGCCTGCCGACGGGGACCTCGATACCGGCGGCGTGGAGTAATACCCCCCATTTCAGACCGCTCAATGCAACCGCGCCCGTGTAGCAGAGCGCGCCTAAGGCCAGCAACGATTTGTTCGCATCCGCGATCTGCTGCCATAGCGCCTGTGGGTCCTCCAGGGAAAGATAGAGAAGTACGAGCAGCGCAATGCCAACTGCCAGCTTCGCAAGATTGAGTAGCGTCTGTCTATTCATGGCCTTGTTACCGGACAGCCAGGACGTGGCCGGTGCGGTCACACACGCACGGGGGTGCGCACTCCGCTATTCACTGTGCTGTCCACTGCTCAGACGCGATGTCGAAGAAACCGCGTAGGAGTTCTTGCTCGGACCGTTGGATGCAGCGGCCGCCTCGGCGCCACGCCGGACGTTCTCTACATCCTGCTTCTGCGTCCAGGCCATATCCCATACCACGTGCCGATCGCGCTTGATAGCGAAATCGTACCAGCCAAGCATGCGGCTGGCGCCTTCAATGATGGCCAGCAAGAACAATACCCACAGCAGGCGGAAAACGCCCCACACCTCTTTGTACGCGACACGAAGCACACGCTGATTCTGAATGCTGCTCACCGCATATCCGTACTTGTGCTTGAGGTAGAGGTGACCGGCGTGGTTGCGCCTACGCTGGCGGATGAAGTCAGGGATAGTCGTCGGGCCCGTATTGTAGACGATGGCGTCGGGTGCATAACGAACATCCAGGCCGCGCTTCACGACGAATGCTTCCACGAATGCTTCGTCCATGGCCACGTCCGTGGGAATCTGGTCAAAGATCTTTCGAAAGGCGATCATTTCTCCCAGGCGCGGTATCTCCAGGCAGAGCTCGTGTTCCATTCGCAGTCGAAGGTGGCTAAGCAGACCCACGATATGGTCCGGAGTATCGACAGGGATCTTCTGCGCGCCCACCATGCCCACAGACGGGTCGGCGAACATGCGCACAAGATGCTCCACCGCGTACTCGTGTGGCAATGTATCACCACTCTCCAGTACGCATATATCCGTCTGCGCGGCACCCAAGAACAAATTGACGGCGCTGGTCTTGCCTTCGCGGCGCTCTTGCTCGATGAGACGCACACGCCCGTCTCGCTCCATGAACTCGCGCACGATGGGAACAGTCCCGTCCGTACAGGCGCTGGCCACGATGATGATCTCGGCGATCTCAACTCGATGCAGATGCTGGTCAAGCAGCGCTTCCAACAGATGCCGGATGTTGTCCTCTTCGTTGTAGGCGGTGACACCCACACTACACGCGAGCGTCTCACCCGTCACAGCGGGGATATTGCCGGTTGTCGATTGTTTCCCCATGCTATCCATTATCGATTAACGTAACGACGGTCACGCCATCGCCTCCCTCGCCCACGTCGCCCGCACGGTGCTCGCTGACCACGGCATGATGGCGAAGCAACTCACGCACTGCATCTCGAAGGGCGCCAGTTCCCTTCCCATGAATCACTCGTACCCACGGTAGTCGCGCCAGATAGGCGGACTCCAGATACCGGTCCAACTTTTCCAAACCTTCTTCCACGCGCTCACCGCGCATATCGAACTCCATGCCGGGGCTTGCGTGCAGGGGCCGGGAAGAGAAGGAAACGCTTGGCTGCTGTTCGCGGATGGCTTTCTGCCTCAATTCCAGTCGTTTCATCGGCAGCTTTAGTCGGAAATTGCCGATCTGGACATCGGCCTCGTCACCGCGTGCGCTCACCGACAACACCTCACCGCTGGCCTGTAGATTGGCCACCCAAACCCGGTCGCCCACTTCGATTGGACCAGTCAGCCGTTCTTCGGCCGGACCAGGTACGACGACGTCCAGATTGACGTCCTCGGTAGACTGCTGCCGGGCCGCAAGCTCTTTATCGGCTCGCGCCAAAAAGTCTTCATGAGCGCTGAGCCCGCTGCCAAACTGGCCGGCGCGAGCCATTTGTCGCCGCGCCTGGTCGATCTCTTGACGGGCGTCCTCCAGCTCTTGCTGCATCAACGAGCGCGTCTCCGCGACGACAGCGCGTCGAGCTTCCTCGATGCTCGCAAGTTGATAACGTAAATCGGTCTCGATCAGTTGCGCGGACCGTTCCCGCTGGCGCGCCTGTTCGATGGTCTTGTGCGCCTCCTGCCGAGCCTGCTTGATGTCGTCCAGCAGAGCATCCGCCTGTAAAGAGTCCGGCCGTACGATGGTTTCGGCATTCTCGACGATGACGGGATTCAGGCCTAAGCGGCTTGCGATGACTAGTGCGTTGGAGCGCCCTGGTAACCCTATACTCAACTCAAACGTGGGGCTCAGTGTTTCTACGTCAAACTCCACTGAAGCGTTGCGTACACCAGGTGTATTGTGCGCGTAGAGCTTCAAGTCGCTGTAGTGTGTGGTAGCAAAAGTGGTGATGCCTCGGTCGCGCAGATTCTCCAGAAGAGCCATTGCCAGTGCCGACCCTTCGTCCGGGTCCGTACCGGCGCCCAACTCATCTAGCAGCACAAGGCTGTGCGGGTCCACATCGTTCAGGATCCGGATTATGTTCGTCATGTGACTGCTGAATGTGCTGAGGTTCTGTTCGATGCTTTGCTCGTCTCCAATGTCGGCGAATACCCCGTCGAATACGGAGAGCCGGCTGTCTGGTTCTACGGGAATCATCAGCCCGGCCTGGGCCATCAACGTCAGCAGTCCCACGGTCTTCAGCGAAACCGTCTTGCCGCCCGTATTTGGGCCCGTAATGATGATGATGAATGTGTCGTCATCCAGATATACGTCGATGGGTACCACACTTTTCGGATCCAGCAAGGGATGCCGCGCGCGGCGCAGGTCGAGCACCGACCCTGGATGCACGGATTCCATTCGTTCCAGTGCGTGCGCTGACTGGTGGTCTGTATCAGGACCGTTACCGTTCTTGGCTCCGGCCGGCTCACCGGTCTCTGCATCACGGACGTGGCGATCATCCGAGGGGCCAGGATCGGTCGGTGAATTCGCGGCAATCGTTCTCGGTGGGTCGAAATCAGTTACAATCGGCGCGGACGCATCGATAGCATATGCGTATTTGGCTTTGGCAAACGTGAAATCAAGATCGGCTAGAATGTGATGGTTTCGATTAACATAGACTGCCTCTTCGCCGACCAGTTGGCTCAACTGCGTTAGGATACGCCGGACCTCACGTTCCTCCTCAAGCTCCAATTCGCGCACAGAGTTATTCTGCTGCACGACGGTCAGGGGCTCCACGAAAAGTGTTGCGCCACTCGCGGACTGGTCGTGAACGATGCCGCTCACGTTGCCCTTGTATTCGGACCGTACGGGTATCACATAACGGCCCTGGCGTTGTGTGATCAGTTCCTCCTGCAAATACGGCTTAATGTCTGCGTTGTGGAGGAGTCGATCCAACGTGCTGAGCAGACGCTCCTGCGCCAGACGCAACTCCTGTCGAGCCTTGGCCAGTGCCGGGCTGGCTGCGTCCACCACCTCACCGCGATCGCTAACGCATCGACCGATTTCGTCAATCACGTGATCGCAGGGTTCGATATTGATGGCGATTTCCGCCAAATGGGGGAAGCTATTCTCAAGGCGCACGAACAGCCTTTTCAACGTGCGCGCGCGCAGCAATGTATTGCGTACATCCAGCAGGTCCGGCGCCATCAGCATGGCGCCCCGCTCTGCGCGATCCAGATGGGCGCGTACGTCCTGGGCGCCGCCGAAGCTGATATCTGACTTCTGTTCCAGTAGAGCAAAGGCTTCCGTTGTCTCGGCGAGCCGAGTGCGCACGGTTTCCAAATCGTCGCTGGGCAGGAGTGCACGCGCAACGTCCTCGCCGCCGCTGAACGCGCAATGGGCGGCGACGTGCTCCAGGATCTTGTCGAACTCCAGAACCTTGAATGTACGCGGATTCATATGACCGTCAAAATCGTTCGGATTCCGTTCGCTGCGACCAAACCAATACCCCTGATCCTAGCACATGCCCTGGGGATAACCAAAGGATCGGGGCACATTCCGGCGCAAGATCTTCTGTCTAGCCGGTGGCGTAGCCTAGTCGTCGAAGGAGATTCTCGCGCCGGCGCCACTTTTCGTACACCTTCACCCACAGCTCGAGATAAACCCGCGTACCGACAAGCGTTTCTATCTCCGGCCGCGCGGCCTGGCCGATCTTCTTGATGGTTGCGCCTTTCTTGCCCAACACGATCCCTTTCTGGCTGTTGCGCTCCACATAGAGCACAGCGCTGATGTACGTCATCTTTTCGCTGCGCGGCTCATACTCATCCACGATGACAGCCAAGCTGTGGGGCACCTCCTGTTGCAGCAGCATGAGGGCTTTCTCGCGTATCAGCTCCGCCACAATGAATCGTGTTTGCAAGTCTGTGATCTGTTCCGCCGGGTAATAGCGCGGCCCCTGCGGGAGCAGTCGGCGCAGGAGATCGATCAACTCCTGTGTACCAATGCCATGCAGGGCGCTCAGCAATACCCAATCGATCGCGGCTGCGCCATGTTCTCCGGACGACAGTTCGGGCAGCAAGCCGGTATAAAGCTGCACCCGCTCTGCTCGCACTTCGCCGGCGCCGCCATACTGGTCAGATTTGTTGAGCCCAATGACAATGCGTGCATCCAATTTGCCGCTACGATGCAAGTTGAGCAGCAGTTCCGCAATGCGTTTGTCCTCATCCGTCGGCGGCTTGTTCACATCCACCAGCCACAGGACGACGTCGGCATCTTCGATGGTCTCCTCGGCGACGGCCACCATGTGCTCGCCCAGCTTATGCAAGGGTCTGTGGATACCCGGAGTGTCTACAAACAGCATCTGCGCATCGTCGAGCGTCAGAATGCCGAGCAACTGGTCGCGCGTCGTCTGTGGTTTGGGGCTGGTGATGGCGATCTTCTGGCCCAATAAGCGATTCAGCAGGGTGGACTTGCCCACATTGGGCCGGCCAATAACCGCGATCACGCCGCTGCGATGGTCCGCAGGCAGCTCGTCCAGGCCAAGCACTTCGTGGTCAAATTGATCGATCTCGTCCAACAGTACCTGTCTCCCGTACCAAATCGTTTCCGAAAACGTTATCGATAGGGCAGGGCTGGCTTGGGCATAGCCAGTTCTACCGTGCCGGTGGCGGTTGTGTCGTGTTCCATGCGCCAGCCAAAGGTGGCGCTCAAGTAACGCAAATACGGATCCGGATTCAGCACTTGGTCGATCATGTATGTCGATCCTGTGAGGAGGACGATGTCGTCTTCATCACGCATGCTCTTGGCTACCTTCAGCGCCTGCGACGGATCGAAAATCACCAGTACTGGCGTGTCGCCTGTGATTGACTCAATCTCGTCACGCACTTTGGCGGGGTCTTGGCCCTTGTACGACGCGCCGGTCACGATGATGGCCTTTGCCTCCGATGCCAGGGCGCCCAGTACGTCTGCGGGCACTCGCTTTCCGGAGATGCCCAGGATCAGAATTTTGCCGACGCTTGGGAAACGTTCCGCCAGCTCCGCTACCAGCGCATGCATCTTCTCCACGTTGTGCGCGATGTCGGCGTACACGCCTTCTTCGACCTGCCAGAAACGGCCCGGTAACTGTGCCTTGGACATCGTCTCCAGTAGGCGGTCTGTTTCCAGTTCCGGGTGAAAGTGCTGGATGACTTCCACCGCCAGTGCTGCGTTCCAGTGCTGGTGGCGTGCGTGGAGGAGAGAGGATTCTCCGTTCACCGAGGGCAGCACCTTCTCTAGCCTTTCTTCAAGGTTGCGAACATCCTGGTCGTTGATGACGCGCAGCGGTGCTCCCTGGTCTGCGCAGACCGAGGAGATGATCTCCAGGTTGAGCGGATCGTCATCGCTGGTGAAGAAAGGCACGCCAGGACGTGCAATCCCTGCCTTGTCCAGGGCGCGTTGCCACTGCTCACGACCCAGCATGTGCGCGTGGTCACTACCCACGTTGGTCAGCGCCGTGGCAACCACATCTAGCGCGCGCGTCTGATCATAGCGGCCGCCGACGCCCGTTTCAACCGCCGCCCATTCGACGTCGTGTTTCTCAAACAGAACCAATGCGATGAGGATCGACACCTCATGAAAAGAATGTGTACGGTGCGGAGCGGTTGCGCTCATTCGTACACAGTGGGGAAGAACGACTTCCGTCCACGCCTGTTGAATGTCTGCATGGCTTACGAACTCGGCGCCGATGCTGAAGCGCTCCCGGTAGTCGAAGAGGTGCGGACTCATAAACGAACCTGCCTTGCCGACCATGCCGAAACCAACCTCCAGGTAACGACACGTCGAACCCTTGCCACCGGTGCCCGCCACATGAATCAGGCGGGTGGGATGCCCAGCCGGCCACAACGATTGTATAGACTCGCGCAGGATTTCGAGACGCGAAAGCTTCGCAGTCGACCATTCAGCATGATATATCTGATCGACCACATTGTAGTAGGGAAATTCTGCCGGAGTCACGGCTTACGCTAGGCTTTCTTCGACTACTGTCGCGAGGATCAGGGCTGTTTCCGCCTCGATAATCGCCTGTAGCTCACTCGCCAAGTTTTCCAACGGCAGTTCACCTGTCTCGCCGCTGCGCCGTATCTTCAGTTCCGCATATCCGCCCTGAAGACCGCGTGCGCCGATGGTCACTCGCAAGGGCATGCCCAGCAAATCCGCATCATTAAACTTGACGCCGGCGCGCTCATCGCGGTCATCGTACAGGACTTCGATCCCTGCCGCCACCAATTCATCGTAGATTCTATCGGCCGCTTCAACCACCTCAGGCGTCTTGGCGGAAGGCAGGCTCACCAGCGACACGGCGTAGGGTGCGATAGTGATCGGCCAGCAAATGCCGTTTTCGTCATTGTGTCGTTCGATCACGCTGGCCATAAGGCGCCCTGAGCCGATCCCATAGGAACCCATGACGATGGGGTGTGTATTGCCTTCCTCGTCCAGGTAAGTGGCGCCCATCGCCTCGCTGTATTTGGTGCCTAGCTTGAAGATATTGCCGACCTCGACGCCGCGCACAGCGCGCATGGGCTCTCCACAGCGCGGGCAGGCAGAATCTTCACCGGCGGCGACGATATCCGTGACGATA
The DNA here is from genome assembly GCA_046259705.1 of Caldilineaceae bacterium. Lineage (GTDB taxonomy): Bacteria > Chloroflexota > Anaerolineae > Caldilineales > Caldilineaceae > JASGTU01. Next base: position 8,663 of record JBJYXA010000712.1, on the reverse strand, counting down.
TCGGCCTCGTAGTCACGACCGTAGTTGACGTTGCGGTAGTGCGTGTCGGGCCGATTGGCGCCCGCGACCAGATTCGCGCTCTCCGCAATCAGGTCGTCCACTACTAGGATCATTCTGCTGCGATCGACGCCCAATGGAGAACCATAGCCGGCTTCGGCTCCAATGGCGTGGATCTCATCCGCAGTTGCGGGTCGCAGACGGCGCGCTTTGATCGCGTTCGTCAACTTGGTTTCGTTCAGCTCCATGTCGCCGCGAACAACCGCAAAAACGAATTGCTCTCGCACGCCGGTATTGGAGCCGTGCTCATCCGGTGCATCGACTTCGGCCATAAGAAAGATTGCTTTCGCCGTCTGCGATTCAGCGATATCCAGGAACTCGGCCAACTTCGCAATAGTGTCCACACCCGGCGTATGCACCTCTTCAATAGGCAGGGGCTCGGCCGCAGCGGCGGCTGGCTTGCGAAAGTGGGCAATCTGGCGATTGGCGCTGTAACCACAATTGTCGCAGAGCAGCAATGTATCCTCGCCGATGGGCGCGAGCGCCATGAATTCATGCGCCATGGTTCCACCCATCATGCCGGTATCGCTTTCGACGGCGATGACGTTGTCCAGCGCACAACGCCGGAACACGTTGAAATAGGCTTGGTAGATTTTCGGATAGAATTCGTCTAGCCCGGCGAAATCTCGGTCGAACGAGTAGGCGTCCTTCATCGTGAATTCGCGTACTCGGATCATGCCGGCCCTGGGGCGCGGCTCGTCCCGAAACTTCGTCTGAATCTGGTAAAGCACGAACGGCAATTGCCGATAGCTGCTGACGATGGACGACGCCAGCTCGGCCATGATCTCCTCGTGCGTCATGGCCAGGCAGTAGTCGCGACCGCCGCGGTCCTGCAAACGCGCCATGTCATCACCGATCTCATACCATCGACCGCTCTGTTGCCATAACTCGGCGGGATGTACGACGGGCAGCGTTACTTCCTGTCCGCCGATGGCATCCATCTCGTCGCGCATGATAGCTTCGACCTTGCTCTTTACGCGCTGGCCCAACGGCATGTAGTCGAAAATGCCCGCCGCGATGGGATGTACCAGGCTCGCCCGCAACATGAGTTGATGGCTGACTATTTCAGCGCCAGCGGGCGCCTCGCGCAGGGTCTGAAAGAACAGCTTTGACATCCTCATTGCACTCTAGCTCCAGATCATCGGTGTACGGTTAGGCAGCGGCGCGCTTGCCGGTAAATGGCACTCGGCTGTGGGCTGCATTGTTGCTGATCTATTCTGACCGGATCGGCTCGGACCCTTGGGACGAGGACAGGAGTTGCTGAACCCGTACGCGCAATGACTCATAGTCGATAACGCCCATCTGGCGGTCGATTTCTGCACCGTGCTGGAACATGACCAGCGTTGGCAGTCCCTGTACTCCATATTGCACAGGCGTATCCGGATTGTCTTCCACGTCCATAGCGGCGATCAGGAGTTGGTCCCCGAACTCTTGTGATAGGAACTGCACGTAGGCAGACATAATGGTGCATGGTTGGCACCAGTCTGCCCAAAAATCGACAATAGCAAGACGGTCCGCGCCGAGCACCACTTCTGCAAACTCAGCATCGGTGACGTCTAAGACGGCCGTAGGCTGTGGCTCATTTTCTTCAGTTGGTGTATCTGCCGGCGACGAATCGTTGCCGAACCATCTGCGCATTCTCGATAACATGGTAGTTGGCCCGCAGTCCGCTTAGCGGCTCTATAGGCGGCCACTCTGGCGCACTTCGTAGCTGCTGGAAATATCCGCCGCAACGCGCAGCGTAGCGTGTGCGCCGCAGTACTTCTCCAAGCTCAACTGGATGGCGCGCTCTATTTTGGCCGGATCCAAACCATCGCCGCACACTACAAAATGCATGTCGATGGTCTTCCAGGGCCGTGCGCCTTCATCCGAGCGAACTCCCGTCACCTCGACATCGACGTCTGTCACCGGCTGCCGCTGTTTCTGTAGGATGAGAAGCACGTCAACCATGGAGCAGCCTCCCAGCCCCAATAGCAGCATTTGCATGGGGCTGACACCAGGTCCTCCCCCACTCGACATCACCGCTGCCCGTCCGTTGTCGTCGATGCCGAGGAACGTCTTCTCTTGCACCCATTTTACGTGCGCCATCTAGGTGAAACACTCCCGTGAAACGTACAATAAGGCTGTTGTCAAGTTGACCTTGCTGAGTATATGACGGCGCGTTACAGATGTCAAAAGATCGGCCAATGGACCAGGCAGCGGAGCCGTCCCGGTCGTCTACGTCACACCTAAAAAGTAGATTTGTTCCCCGTTCGATTGTGTTATAATTTCGGTCACGGTTCTATGCAGACATGCAGTCAACAGTTGCCGGTATCAATACGGGGTACGTCAATGGGATAGGGACGGACATGTAGCCGCGGCAACAGTGGACGCTGCGCTTTTGTGGAGGATAGGGCCGTGCTGGGCGGCTAAGTGCATGCCCAACGAATGCGCATTATCGGCGCGCCGAACAGGCTCGCCTTATGGCTGGACCAAGCAGGCATCCCTCACGGATGATAGGTGACGAAGTGCGGATGGGTAGTTGCATTCCTCTAGACTTGGATTGCAGGATCCGTGCTCGGCCATGCACCGGCTATGATCAGACCCGGCAACTCAAGGAGGAGAAATGGCAGTCGACATGAGGTGGCTCGAACACTATGAAGCGGGTGTTAATGCCACGCTGGACGTCCCCAAGATTCCGCTGCAGCAGATCATGATGGACGCTGCAAAGGAGGCGCCTAACAGGTCTGCAATACGCATGGTGCTCAAATACTTGGGTCTAGGTATCACCATTCAATCCAAGTTGACCTATGGCCAGCTCGACGAGGCAAGCAGCCGATTCGCTGCGGCACTGCACGGATTGGGCATACGAAAGGGCGACCGGGTCGCCATGATGTTGCCGAACATTCCGCAATACGTAGTCTGCTACTACGGCATACTCAAGGCCGGCGCTGTCATCGTCAACACAAATCCGACCTATACCGCGCGCGAATTGGGCCATCAACTAGAGGATTCCGGGTCCAAAGCGATCATTATGCTCAGCAGTATCTACAGCCGCCTAGAGCAAATTCGCGAGCAGACGGCCGTGGAGAACGTAATCATTGCCGACGTGCAGGATACCCTCGGGTGGCCTTTCAAGGGCATGGTTGAAAAACAATTGCGCGCGAAGGGGACAACGACGGACGTCCCGCACTCGCCTGATGTGCACCGCTTCACCGAATTGCTCAAACAGTATCCGCCACAGCCGCCAGAAATCGATTTTGACATGAACGATGTGGTCCTCTTCCAATATTCGGGAGGGACGACGGGCACACCAAAAGCGGCCATGCTTACGCATCACAACCTTGTCAGCAATACGTACCAAATGCAGGCGTGGTTCACGCCTTGTCTGGAACAGGGCAAGGAAAGGTTGCTGGGCGCATTACCCTTCTTCCACGTCTATGGTATGACGGTCGGCATGTTGCTTGCCATGGTAACGGCTTCTGAGCTAGTCATGCTGCCTGACCCGCGCGACCTAAATCTGATCCTCGAGATTATCCACAACGAGAAAATCACGCTATACCCTGGCGTTCCCGCCATGTACAATGCGCTGGCGAATCATCCCAATGTGGGCCAGTACGACCTGCATTCCGTAAAGGCGTGTCTCAGCGGCGGCGCCCCCCTGCCCATTGAAGTCGCCACGAAGTTCGAGTCGATCACCAATGGACGTCTGGTCGAAGGCTACGGCCTAACCGAATCGTCTCCTGTCGCGTGCGCAAACCCCATTATGGGATACCGCAAAATCGGCTCCATTGGCGTTCCTATCAGTGACACGAGGATGGCCATCGTTTCGCTGGAACCGGACGATGAAGGCAACTACGAGGAATTAGGTGTGGGCGAAGAAGGAGAGATCGTTATCTACGGCCCTCAGGTGATGACCGGCTATTGGAACCGCGACGATGAGACCGAGATAACGATAGACAGTAGCGGCGGTCTGCACACTGGTGACATCGGCAAGATGGATGACGAAGGCTACTTCTATGTCGTCGATCGCAAGAAAGACCTAATCATTGCAAGCGGCTACAATATTGTACCGCGCGAAGTAGAAGAGGTTCTCTTCATGATGCCCAAGGTGATGGAGGCCGCGGTTGCCGGCATTCCCGACGCCAAACGCGGTGAGACCGTGAAAGCATATGTTGTGCTGCAGCCAGGCGAGAGTGCTACACGCGAGGAGATCCGAGCCTTCTGCAAGGAAAACCTAGCTCCCTACAAAGTTCCGACTAAAGTGGAGTTCCGGAGTGAGCTACCCAAGTCACAGGTGGGCAAGGTTCTGCGTCGCGTATTGATTGAAGAGGAGATCGCCAAGATGGATCAGGGAGCCGATCCGAGTAAGGCCGTGGCGTGATATTGCGACTTGCAAGTATATGCTTCCCGCCGGATAGCGCGCGATGCGTGCTATCCTTTTTGTTTTATCACCCTGCCGGCGCGGCAGCGGAAGACAACTGGTGAGTTCATTAGGGTTGGGTTGAACGGTATGCAAACGAACGCCAGCGGGCTCGAGCGAAACTCGGAAAGTAGAGCCAAACCATCGTGGCTTGCATATTATGAGGACGGCGTGCCGCCTGCAGTCGAAGTGCCTGATCTGCCACTTTACGCGCTGCTGTCCAACGCGGCAAGGGAGGCGCCTGATCGGGTCGCGCTGCGCATGGTGCTCAAGTATCTCCCCCTTGGCCTTGCCATTCAAGCGCGCTACACCTATCTCCAACTGGACGAAGCCAGCAGTCGATTTGCGGCGGCACTTGTCGCCCTTGGCATCCACAAGAACGATCGGGTAGCGATTATGCTGCCGAATATTCCGCAATACGTGATCGCATATTTTGGTGCGCTCAAGGCGGGGGCCATTGTGGTCAACACCAACCCCACGTATACGGCGCGTGAACTGCAACACCAGTTGGAGGATTCCGGCGCAAAGTGCATCGTACTCATGAGCGGTCTTCTCGACCGTTTGAAGCAGATACGCGAACATACGGCTATCGAGTACGCCATCATTGCAGACGTTCATGAAACACTTCCTTGGCCGTTTCGCGGCATGGTGGCCAAGCAACTGCGCGGCCGCGGCATGGTAGCCGACGTGGCCACGGGAACGGACGTTCACCGTTTCCAACTTCTCGTGAAACGGGCGTCCCCTTTGCCGCATCCAGTTCCTTGCGACAAGGACGATGTTGTACTCTTCCAGTACACGGGCGGCACGACCGGCACCCCCAAGGCCGCCATGCTCACCAATCGGAATTTGGTTGCGAACGCCACGCAGTCAGCTACTTGGTTCACACCTCTCGTACAAGGAGAAGAACGTTTTGTGTCGGCGCTGCCGTTCTTCCATGTGTACGGCATGACCGTGGGACTAATTACCGCAGTCTTGGCAGCCTCAGAGATCGTCATGGTGCCTGATCCACGTGATTTGGACCTCATCATGCAGGTTGTCGAGAATGAAAAGATCACCCTATTTCCCGGCGTGCCGACCATGTACAGTGCGCTCATGAACCACCAGCGCATAGGTGATTATCGATTTTCTGCAGTTAAGGCATGCCTAAGTGCCGGGGCAGCCCTGCCGTTAGAAGTCGCCAAGAAATTCCGCGCGGTCACCGGCGCGCACCTGGTGGAAGGTTACGGGCTCACCGAGTGCTCTCCGCTGGTCTGCGGCAATCCCGTCATGGGGCGACACAAAGCCGGCTCTATCGGCGTTCCTATTCCCAACACTACGGTCGCCATCGTGTCGCTGGAAGCGAATGATGAAGGCATTTACCATAAACTGGATACCGGAGAAGAAGGCGAAATCGTCGTCACCGGCCCGCAAGTAATGGCGGGGTACTGGCAACAGGAAGAGGAGACAAAACTCACCATCGATTCCACCGGCGCACTCCATACAGGCGACATCGGCACGATGGATGAAGACGGCTATGTCTATGTCGTAGACCGCAAGAAGGACCTCATTATCGCCAGTGGCTACAATATCGTGCCGCGCGAGGTAGAGGAAGTGCTATACAGCCACCCCAAAGTCATGGAGGCCGCCGTGGCCGGCGTGCCCGATGCGAGACGCGGTGAGACCGTCAAAGCGTACATCGTGCTCTGGGATGGTGAAACATCGACGCGCGACGAGATACGCGCTTTCTGCAAAGAGAACCTCGCTCCCTATAAAGTGCCGGCGCTGGTGGAATTTCGTAATGCTCTACCGAAGTCACAGGTAGGCAAGGTACTGCGACGCCTGCTGGTGGAGGAAGATCTGGCCAGAGCAGCGGAAGACTCCCCGGTCGCAGATTAGCTCGTTAATCGACTTAGTTCAATGCTCCCAAGACAGACACGGGCAGTGCGCTGCCCGTTGCATTGTTGTCAGAGGATTGCTCACCCTTGGTGCTGACGGTGACCGGAAGCTCCGGCTACACGAGGGACTTCCATTATGGCCGGCGGCTTTGGTCGATAGCTAAACGCAGTCGGTACTCCTCAGCCATCAACCGTTCCAGATCGCTTTCTAACCTAGCCAAGTGCCGGTGATTTGCCTTCTCACCTTTACGCTGCTCCTGCGCAAGCTCCCGCCGCGTTCTCTCTATGCGCGCCCGCACTTCTTGCTTGCGGGCAATCAGATTATAGCGGTCAGTCATGGCAATGGCCCGAGCGTTCGCAGGAGCCCGATCCGTTAGCTGTCTTTGCCGTCGTCCTGGTATTCGTCAGGAATAAACGATTCCTGACTGAAATCGCGTGGTGTCCTCGGCCGGTACATGATGTAAGCAACACCGACGCTGAAGAAATAGAGAACGATCAACGGCCCCATGACGATGGTCATATTGACCGGATCGATGGTGGGTGTGATAAACGCCGCGGCGATGGCAGCAAAGATCACAGCCTGACGCCAGAAGTGCAACAGTTGCGGCCCGCTGACCAGCCCGATGCGCGCCAAGAAAGCAACGACAAGTGGCGCCTGGAAGGCCACGCCGATCCAGAATGTGATGCGGGTGACAAAGCCGATATAGAGCGACGCTGTCCATTCGGTGCGAATTTGGTCGCCGCCGAAACCCTGCAAGAAATGGACAGCAGGAGGCAGCATCACGAAGAAGGCAAACACTACGCCTACGGCGAAGAGCAACATGGCGCCCGGTAGAATCATCAGCAGGGCCCTGCGCTCGTGCGGATACAGTCCAGGTGCGACGAATGCAATCACCTGATACATAATAATAGGCATTGCCATGGCCGCGCCGGCCGCCAAGGCAACCTTGAAGAACACGACCAAGTTATCCGTCGGACCAATCGCCTGCGGCACATAGTCACCGAGAGGCCGGTTCAAGATGCCGACAATGTCCCATGAAAAAATCATCGCGACCATCGTCGTCACGATGAGGGCGCCACCTATCCACATCATGCGCGTCCGGAGCTCGATCAAGTGCTCCATCAACGTCATGCTGGATTCGTCGATTGGGTCGATTGGATCGTAGGGGTCAGCGGTAGGCGCTTGCTGACTCATGCTTCATCCTCGGGATGTGTCCCCTTGCCGTTGACGCTCACGGGTGCCGGCTCGACAGTTTCAATCGGTTTCTTCGCAAGCGGCTGATCCTGGCCATTCGTTGGCTCTGCTTCGTCGCCCGAGGTGGACGAAGCTGCCGGCTCACTTAGGGCTTCTTCAGCCTCTCGTTCTCCACCCAATGCGCCATTCGCACCGGCCGCTACATCGGCCGCGGTTTGGGTCTGATCAATTGGCGGAAGAATCGTGTTTTCCGGTTCGTTCACAGGAGCCGCTTCCGGTATTGTGCCGGTTTGCGGCTCAGTATATTCCTTGGCATCCCCGGCCGACGCAGTAGCCTGTGCCGGATCGTGCGCAATCGCCGTATCCGCATCCACTGTGGCGGGCGGTTCCTGAGCATCGCCGCTCGATACGGTTTCCAGGCCGGATACCGTATTGGCGTCGGTGGCTTCGTCGCTCTCTGGCGCCTCAGTTCTACCTTCGGCAGCGGAACCCGCCGTCTGAGGTGCGGTGGCCGCAGGCTCGACCGTTTCCGACTCGGCCAGATCTGCCTCAACCACATCTGAGTCAACCGCGTCTGAGCCCGTGGTTTCCGTCTCGGCCGTAATCGTCTTGGCCAATGCGCCTCCGGCTACAGCAGCTGACGCCTCGACCGAAGCTGATGTATCAGCAGAAACAGATGCATCAGACGTAGGAGACGCGTCAATCTTTGTCGTCGTCTCAGTTGCAGAGGCTGTGTTCGCCGCTACCGGCTTGTCGAGGGTAACCGATTCACCAGCCGAAGCCTTGGATGCGGCAGGTTTTGTTTCTTTGCTTTTCGGCGCCGTCTTCTTTTTCAGACTGGCCGCTTCTTTGGTCTGCTCGACTTCACCATCCAGCTCTTTGGCCAAATCCTCCAAAATCTTTTGAGGGCTCAAATCCTCGAGATCTTTAAACTCCGCGCCTAACTGCGAGGTCAATTCGCCGGAAAGGTTACGGAAATAGCGCCACCACTTCATTACTTCGCGAATCGTGCCCGGGAGTCGCTGTGGTCCAAGCACAATCAGCGCGAGAAACACGATTACAAGCAACTCCATGGGTCCAAGGCCAAAAAAGCTATTCATCGTTTACTCGAATAATTTCTCGCCGGCTTCGTCGA
>JBJYXA010000711.1:0-20831 GCA_046259705.1 Caldilineaceae bacterium | reverse complement strand
GCGCCAGATCTTTGACGGCAGTCTCCACCACGCGTGGCCAGCCGCTGCCTTCGCCAACGCCCGTTATGCCTTCATCGGTAAAGACTTTGGCAAACATCCAGTTTCGCGAACGCCATCCCGACACGTTGGGTACGTTGGCGTCGACGAGGTACGTTCTAATTTCTGTGATTTTCATTTCGCAATGAGAGTCCTGACGAGCTGCAAGCTCTATGGTTCCACAAGGTACAGCCCTATTCAGACTGCAGACAGTATCTCCTGCAGCCTAGCGATCACCACCTCTTCCTCATCACCGGCAAGCGTCATGGGATTGAGGTATATGCCGTCGTCACCCATCAACGCGACAGCGATGGAAGGGTTGCCATTCAAGAGTGCCGCAACGACCTGGTCCCGGTCTTGGCCGGCTTTGGCGGGGTCAATTTGAACGGCAACACGCGGTAGCGGCTGGCCGGCTTCGTTGGGATAGGATCGCTCCGCGGTTACGCCTTCCAATTTGTTGAGGCGCGTGCACCAGCCGATGACCGTCTCCTCATCCTGCGATGCCCGTGCATCCTGGTCGATCTCCAGATACATCTGCACGGCCGTAAGCAGCCCAACCATTTCCTCTTTACCGACCTTCATGGGCCGTCCGATGCTATGGTTAGGGTTGCCGTTGACGCGGATGGCGTCGATCAAGTCTTTGCGGCCGACGATCAATCCGGATGACTGCGGTCCGCGCAGATCCTTGCCGCCGCTGAAAACGGCCAGGGCCGCGCCCATCTCCGTGAAGCGCCACAAGTTTTCCGTAGGGGGGAGTTGCGCCGCTGCGTCCACGACTACCGGCACGCCGTGCGCGTTTGCGATTTCGATGACCCGCCGCAAAGGGATATCGCCGCGGCCTGTCATCGCACCTTGGAACCAGAATACTGCTGCAGTGCGGTCGTTGATGGCGCTCTCCAGCTCCCACTCAGCCGTGTGCGACGTGGTTCCGATTTCGACCAGCTTGGCGCCAACCTGGCGTACCGCGTGGTCGTAGCCGTTGCGGTGCGCTCGATGCACGACAACTTCGTCTTTGAGACCTGTCAGGTCAGGCAATTGATGAATCGCAGCTGGATCCGTACCGGCAATGCAGGCGGCGGTGGCCAGGACGAGACCGGCTGCGGCGCCGGCGCTCACGTACGCCGCTTCGTTCCGGGTCAGTTTTGCTAGCCGCTCCCCGACGGCCGCTTGAAGTTCAGTCAGGTCCACGAAATGCCGGGACGCTTCCTCCATCGCGTTCAACACTTCCGGCGGCATCACAGACCCGCCAAGCCTTGTCAATGTGGCGCTTGCGTTGACGATCGGGCGTACGCCGAGATCCTCATAGATGCCCATGGAATTCATCACTTCCTGTGGTTTGTGCGCCTGAAAAGCCGGCGCCACATTATTGAGGTTTCGCAAAATGCGCTGCGACAAAGACGCTTGCTTGCAATAGAATGCCACAAAACACGCAGAAGGGGAAGCCTGAAAATGTCAGACTTCCCCTTCTGTCTAGCGCCCAGTTTGGCGCTGAAAATCTATAATTGGTTCGCGCGCGCCCCACGCAGGGACGCCCGTATCAGGCTTCGTTCGGTCTAGCTAAACACTAGGTCACAGGCCTCTGCAGGCATCCAGTGCTCGTCCTTACCTTCCCACTTGACATTGCAGCCAATTGGGTTGGTCAGCGGCACGCTGACGGCCTTGCCGGAGGTAATTTCGCCCAAGGCTCGGTCCAGATCGTTCACGGTGACCTTCGAGGCATCGCGCGGGTTATCCACGCCGCGTCCTGTGTAGACCAGCTCCCGGTCCTTGTTGAAGACATAGAAATGGGGGGTACGCAGCGCACCGTAAGCCAGCGCTACCTCCTGCGTCGCATCGTACAGGTAGGGCCACGGGAACTTCTGCTCCTCCATGCGCGATACCATATGGTCGAAGTCATCGTCGGGATACGTGTTGGGGCTGTTAGAGTTGATCGCCACAAACTTAACGCCTTTGGACGCATATTTTTCAGCCGTGGCGCGCGTACCCTCATCCGAGCCCAATACGTACGGGCAGTGGTTGCACGTGAAGAAGACAACGAGTACGTCGGCGTCGTCGAAATCCGAAAGTTCGTAGGTCTTGCCGTCCGTCGCGGGCAGCTTGAAGTCCAATGCTTTGTCGCCGATGTCGAGTGTGAAAGCCATTTTATGCTCCTGACTTGGTCTGCACTGTGTAGGTGAGTGTGCTGTTTGCATCAATTATACCGTTCCCGTCTTTCGCGTCTGTAGAATATCTCCCACTTGGCGGTGTTATCGCAGAAAAGACGAACGCATTTCTAAACGAAGTGAAGCACTCCGTCCGAGGACGGAACTGTATGTTCACCGTTCAGAACGCGGCGCAGCGCACGAAAACGAAATGACGGGACAGACAAACGCGTGTGCGTCCTGTCCTGCTGCATGAGATGACCTCGACAGCTCCGGATTGTGATATAGTGCCCATTGGCAGCACGGTGCCCACACCGAGTCCGCATGTGCGTTTTCTCAGCTCGAACCAAACCAACACTTGCCTTCGGAGTACTGCGCTGAGATTGCGATCGAATTCACGCCTCATACCGTTTGAAAGGCACTACACCAATGCCAAGAATCCTTGTAGCCGAATGCAAACAGGAAGTGTCCACTTTCAACCCTGTGCTCAGCCACTATGAGGACTTCGTCGTGCAGCGCGGCCGGCAAATCAAGGACTTTCACCGCGGGCTGAACACAGAAATGGCCGGAGCACTGGAAGTGTTCGACGGCAGGACGGACGTCCAAGTGATTCCGGTATATAGCGCTCGCTCTATGACGTCCGCCGGCACGCTCAAGCAATCCGATTTCGAGCGGATCGTCGCCGACTACACAGAAGCGCTAGAAGCGACGCTGAACGCGGCCGCATCCGTCGATGCGGTCTTCTTCTCCTTGCACGGCGCCATGGCCGCTGAGGAAGAAAAGGATCCCGAGGGCCGGCTGCTGGAGCTAACGCGAATGGCTGTGGGACCCGACGTGCCCATCGTGATCTCCATGGATCTTCACGGCATCCCCACGGACAGGATGCTGCGCAACTGTGACGCGTTGGCAGCTTTCCACACGTATCCCCATGTCGACTTCGCCGACACCGGTACGCGTGCAGCCAAGTTGTTGTTGCGCATCTTGGACGGTGAGGCGGACCCGGTGATGGCGTTCGTGAGCGTTCCTGCCCTGGTGCGTGGCAACGAGCTGATCACGGAGACAGGCCGCTTTGGCCAGATGATCCGGGCTGCGCAGATGTATGAGCGCGAGCCGGGCGGGTTGGCCGCGGGAATGTTCATTGGCAATCCTTTTACGGATGTACCCGAACTGCAAACCTACAGCTTCGTCATCCGCGACGGCGAACCTGAAACTGCGGCTGAACAGGCCCTGACGCTGGCCGAGCAGTTCTGGGCGGTGCGCGAATACCTGCAGGCGCCGCTGACGCCGGTGGACGGGGCGGTGGAGATCGTGAAGCGCGCATCGGGAACAGTGATCCTAGTGGACGCGGCGGACGCAACCAGCTCCGGCGCATCAGGCGACAGCAACGTCATTTTGCGCGCGCTAATGGAGAGCGGATTCGAGGGCAGCGTACTTGCCCCCATCGTCGACGCGCCCGCGGTCACAGATGCCATCGCTGCCGGCGTGGGCAACCGAGTGGAGACGACCGTCGGCGGCAGGCTGGACACGGCCCGTTTCTCGCCCATGCCCGTATCGGCCATAGTGCGCATGATCTCCGATGGCGAGTTTATCAGTGAATCCAACGGTGCGCGCTGGAATGCCGGATTGACGGCCGTGCTGCAGGCCGGCAGGGCCGTCATCATCGCTACGAGCCGGGCGGTCAATCTATTCGATCGTTCCCTCTTCTACGCGCATGGCCAGGACCCGACAAGATTCGACGCCGTCGTCGTAAAGTCGCCCCACTGCCAGCCACACATGTTCGATGACTGGGCCGAGGCGACGATCAACGTAGATGCGCCCGGTTCAACCAGCGCGGATCTGCAAAGTTTGGGACATACTATCTGCCCGCGACCCATCTTCCCTCTCGACGCCGGCGCCTCCTTCACGCCGATAGCGCGCATCTATCACAGAGGAGAACGACTCCGATGAAAATCCGTGAGATCAAACCGTACGGTCTGCGAGGTTTCACTCCCGAAGGCGGTTGGAGTAACGAGATCGAGTCCGACGATTGCGTGCATACGCTGTTGCTCGTGACGACGGACGAGGGCGCGTATGGATGGGGCAGTGTCTACACGCACGATGCGCTCGTAATGGGGGCACTGGAGGTACTGCGCCCGCTGTACGAGGGTGAGAACGCGCTGGAGCCTGAACGGGTCAGCGAGAAGTTGCATCAGAATACTTTCTGGCTGGGCCGAGGCGGCTCCATCACCCATACCATCAGCGGCATCGACATCGCTTTGTGGGACATCCTTGGCAAGGTCACCGGCCAGCCTGCCGGCCGGCTTCTGGGCGGCCGCTACCGCGAGCGCGTTCGGCCCTACGCGTCGCTGCTCATGGACGAACCGGCAAGGCTGCGCGACCATCTGCAAGAAATCCAGTCGCATGGTTTTCGCGCCTTCAAAATGGGGTGGGGCCCCTTTGGCCGCGTCAGTGCGCAACTGGACGAAGAGATCGTGCGCAGCGCCAGGGAGACTATCGGCGACGATGCCTGGCTGATGGTGGATGCCGGCGGCAGCGATGCCTACTGGACCAACGACTACAAGTGGGCCTTGCGCACGGCGCACATGCTCGCTGGCTATGGCGTGTACTGGTTCGAGGAGCCCCTGCAACCGGACGCACTTGATGATTATGTTCAGTTGCGCAGGGCGGCGCCGGTGCCGATCTCGGGCGGAGAGGTGCTCACACGCAGGCAATCGTTCCAGCCCTGGTTGCAGGCCGGCGCCTTCGACATCGTGCAGCCTGATGTCACCAAAGTGGGCGGCATCAGCGAAGAACGTCGCATCGCCTGGATGGCGCAGGAAAACGGCGTGCGCTTTATCCCCCATGGATGGAACACGGCCATCGGGCTGGCGGCTGACCTGCAGCTTTCCTCAGTATTCCCGGGTACCGAATTTGTAGAATACATCACCGGATCACCCTATTTGGACGAACTGAAGTCAGGCGCCTGGCAGCTCGACCAGGACGGGATGCTGGCCATCCCCTCCGCGCCCGGCCTGGGCATCGAGATTGACACGGACGCGGTCAAGCGTTACTCGGGCGCCGAAGTGAGGTTCGCCAACTAGACCCGTACTTTGCACAGACCCAATCTGAAATGACTGAGGAGTAAGTCATGGCCTTCAACATCAAGAGACGCGGCAAGATCACTTATTACACGGAGGGCGAGGACGCGGTCATTTCCAGCCTCGTCGTCGAAGAACAGCCGGACGGCGACCTGCGTATCTGCTTTGCCGGCCTTACCGGCGGCTATTCTGCGACCAACGTGCTCGGCTTGGATACGGTGACCTTCATGGACCCCGAAAAGGAGATCCCCCTGGTCTTCGATTGTTGGGAGAAATGGCTCCAGGACGCGGGCATCTGCGATTCGATCTCGCAGGTGGATTTTATCGAGATTCATGCATTTGGATGCCAGCCCAAGGCGCCGAATCCCCTGGTCGATCCTGAGGGCTATGCAAAGGAGCAGCAACGGTTGCGCGCTGCATATCGTGAAGCATATGGCCGCTTCTTCCGAGAGCGTTGCCCCGAGAACGGCGTGCCCGCACGCTTCACAGTTCACGTCGTCGACGTGCCCGACCGGGCCGCCTCCTATGAGTTCTACGGCGTAGCCCTGTATCAGCAGGCGCTCCAATCCAAATAGCACGCCCGCCGGTGATGGCACCGGCAACTGCGGAGAAGGCACAATGACGAACAACAACAGCTATGACTTACTTTTGAAGAACGGCCACGTGATCGACCCGCGAAACGGCATCGACGCCGTCCGAGACGTCGCGGTACGGGACGGCAAGATCGCGGCGGTCGAAGAGGACATCGACCCTAACCTCGCCGCTACGGTCGCCGATGTCGAGGGACTGGTCGTGACTCCCGGCATCCTCGACATCCATGTCCACGTCTACCACACGCGCGAGCCGGAGGGGCTGAGCGTGATGGCGGATTCCCATAGCTTTCGCTCCGGCGTGACGACCATGGTCGACACAGGCACATCTGGCGCCCTCAACTTCCTGCATTTCAAGCGCACCGTCATCGACCTGTCGGAAACGCGCATTCTGGCTTTCATCAATATCGTCGATTTGGGCATGACGGGCGATTTCGAGCAGGATGTGCGCCACATGGACCCCGAGCTGGCGGCCTCCGTAGTCATGGCCTATCCGGACCTATGTGTGGGCGTCAAGACAGCACATTACTGGACGCGTGACCCCTGGGATAGCGAACACCCGCCATGGGCAGCGGTCGACAACGCCGTGCAGGCGGGCATTATCAGCGACAAACCGGTCATGGTGGACTTCTGGCCGCGAACACCTGAGCGCAGCTACCAGGAACTCATCCTCGAAAAAATGCGCCCGCGTGATATCCATACCCACGTCTTCGCCCAACAATTTCCCATCCTGGATGACACCGGCAGGCCCAATTCGTTCCTGGTTGAGGCCAGGCAACGAGGGGTGATCTTCGATCTAGGCCACGGGGCAGGCAGCTTCTGGTTCCGCAACGCCGTGCCGGCTATGCAAAACGGTTTCTCACCGGACTCCATCAGTACTGACCTGCACGTTCGCAACGTACACGGCGTCGTCGTAGATATGCAGACGACGATGAGCAAGATGCTCAACATCGGTATGCCGTTGGCGGAGGTCATCCAGCGCTCGACTGTGGAACCCGCCGCCGAAATCAATCGGCCTGATCTGGGTCACCTGAGTATCGGCGCTGAAGCGGATGTGGCCGTGTTTCGCGTGCTACAGGGCGATTTCTCGTTCGTGGACTGTGGTTACGCCAAATTGGAGGGGGATCGCAAGCTGGAGTGTGCAATGACCGTGCGCGCCGGCAAGATCGTCTTTGATCCCAGCGGCCTGTCCATGCCCATGTGGGAGGATGCGCCTGACGCATATTGGCACATCCGCTACTGAGTAGTCCAGAACCGAGTTCCATGAATTGGGACGATATGCCGGCCGCTTTGTCATCTTGAATGGTCGCAGGATCGCCGCGCCAGGTGCATGCGATGTTTCACGAGCGCTCAAGATGAACTCCGTGGACCATGTCACTAGACGCGTATAGGAAGTTGGGGCGCAGAGGTCTGGGATTCAGTACGCTGCTCTATTCCAACATCTCGATGGAGTAGTCGATGAGCTGCGCATCGAGTCGCCAGTTCTCCACCCGCTTTGCGACACGTTGCAGCAGCTTATGCGCCTGTGTCTGGCTCGTGCTGACGCAGACCACCTCCAGCACGGCGTAATTGCGGCGGTCCTGCATGTCTGCCTCGCATACGGACACGTTGTATTCTCGCCGCAGCCGCGCGATAACCGGTTTGACGATGCCGCGTTTGCCCTTCAGGCTATCGTTGAGCGGAAGATACAGCTCGAGGGTCAACAATCCTACGGCCATTATTGAAGAAGCTCTGAAGCGTGAATGGCGCTTAACGAAGGTGCGCTGAGATCAGTGACGTGCGGTCCACTCCGCATTGGCGTAGCGTGTACGGATCAGTTCGGCCGCGCGCCGGACCTCCTGCGGCGTAGGATGGCCTGCGATTAAGATCAGGTTCAACGCCTGGGAAAATCCACTGCTCAACGCTTGGACCACATTTTCAAACTGAACGGCAGGATCCGCCGTGGAAGCGCCCAGCGCGTCAGCCACGGTGCAGGCGCGGCCGATGAGGTCCGCGCGCAGTGCTTCCCGTTCAGCGTTCGGCAACGCAAGCACATCCACCAACCTGCCGATGTCACCCACCAGCGGTAGGCTGCCGTGTTGTAGGACATAGCCTGCGCGCCGGCTCTGCGCGCTGCCTAGTAGCTTGCGTCCTCCGGCCGTGATTTCGTAGGCGCTGGGAACCTCAAAACAGGCCGCAGATACGTCCGGCCCCGCGCGCACATTGCCGGGCGCCTTGTCAGCCTCAAGACCAAGGTCGTGCAGTCCCGTCAGCAGGGCGTTGCTCAGGCGCAGGTAGGCGTCCATCACGCTGCCCTGTACCCGCTCTTCATCGGCAGGCGCCGTGACCGAGTAGGTCAGTTCGTCCGTATGCAGGATCGCCCGTCCGCCCGTGGGACGGCGCACCACATCGTAGCCCAGCGCGTCCACTGCCTTCCTGTCCACATCGGCGATGGCCTGGTGTCGCCCCAGACTGACGGCCGCGGGCTCCCAACGATAAAAGCGCAACGTCGGCCGGCTGTCGCCCGCGGCGCACGCTTCGGCCAATGCCTCGTCCATGGCCATGTTCGCAGCCCCCGAACGAGGTTTGTCTTCGATTATCAGGCGCCACTCCGCGCGTTCAAAGCGGAGGCGCGGTGCCGCTGCCGGCGCGACGGCTGCTCGAGATTGTTCAGCGCTCATCTTCCGCCGTTCATTCTTACCGTGGTTCTATGTAAATGGAAGGGACGTCACGGTGGCGTTCACGGCCGTACCGTCGACTCGCTCCACACTCACGACTGTTCCGGGCGTGTTGTGCGGTCGCTGCAAGACGCCGAGCGCGAGCTGCTTTCCCAATGATGGACTGTAGGCGGAGCTGGTGACCGTACCGGCGGGTTTTCCGTCGACCATGACCGCTTCGCCTGCGTCTACCATATCATCGCACAGCAGACCGGTCAGACCCTTGGTGACCTTGTCGTAGGTGACTTGGCGAGCGATAATTTCCTGTCCTGTATAGCAGCCTTTCCTATCGGAGCAGGCCCAGGCCAACCCAGCTTCCAGAGGCGTATAGGCTTCCACCAACTCGTGGCCGGGTGCGGGACGGCCCAGTTCAATGCGCCGCGCTTCATATGCCGCAGTGTCCGAAAGGAGAACGCCGCCGCGCGTCAGCTTGTCCACGATGCGCTCGGCTAACTCTGCGGGCGCGACCATCTCATAGCCAGGGAGGTCGTAACCGTCTTGTTGCACGAATAGCGCGCCGTCGGCCACCCACCACATGCCGTCACCCGCTCGCTCGCCCAAATAGCTGTATCGTGCGAGTGTGTTCTTCGCTAAGGCGCCGACCACGCGCCAACGGCCTGCATCAAGCGGTACGATCTCTACTTGATCCATGAAGAAAATCTGGCTGCGCAGGTGCGATGCAAGAGTTTGGCTCTCTCCCTGTGAAGGCAAAACGAGCAGATCATCCTCCCGACATACAACGGTGAAAACGAACTGGATACGCGCCGTTGGCGTGGTCAGCACCGTCACCATCGATTGGCCTGGGTGTAGCGAATTGATGTCATTCGTGGTCATGCGATGCAGGAAGTCGGAACGATCCGCCCCGCGCACGATGAGGGGTGCGGCGTCCGCACGCGGCAGTATTGCCGCTCCCTCGCAAATGGCGGTATATTCTCGTCCGTTCACTTCCGTCATTGCTACACTCATTTCGACATCCCTTCTTCCTAGCTGCCACTCTCGAAGTCACCGTAATGCTGACAAGGCTAGCATATCTTCCACCGCTGTGCAGTTGAACGGCTTACTTTCATAGTGACCACACCCTCGCCCGCCCTAGGGCTTGGGGGAACCTCTATTCGGTAGCCGTGTACCGTTGCACAAAGTCCAGAACATTGTAGTACATTTCCTTGCTTGCCTCGGTCATATATTCGCCGATCTGCAAGTAGTGGCTCACGTCGTCGTAATAGTCCACTTCCACAGGGATGCCCGCCGCCTGAAGTGCCGCCACCAGCTCCTGCGCTTGCTCCACGCGCGTGACCTCGTCGGCCATCGTGTGTATCACGAACGTAGGAACCAACTCGCCCGCAGCATAGATGGTCGAATAATGCAGGAACGGCAATGGATACAGGTTCGGCAAACCCAAGGATGGAATAGCTAAATTGTGCATTTCCGGGACGGTGATATCGCCGCCGTAGAAGTCTCGCGCAAGCCGGAAGCCGTCGCTGATGCCGCCCAATGTAATCCACCCGGCGACCTTGCCGGATTCATCCAGCAAGAATCTTCGCACGATAGGACTACTGAAGCTCCCGCCCATGACCACTGCCGGTGCATCGGAAATGTTGGGCCCGACCGCTCCCTCACGGGCCAGATTGAAGGCAATGCGGGCGTCCAAGGCGTGTCCGTCGATATCCAGGCCGCGTACGCCTGCAGGGGCCAACGCCACGACCGCATAGCCGGGCGCGCTCAACGCCACGCTGATGGCTTCCCAGTTCTCGGTCGGCCCGGGATATACGACGAAAAGCATGGGATAGGCAGCGCCCGGCTGCGCGTCTATGGGGAGATACACGCGCAGTGAATCATTGACGATGCCGTCGATTTCGAATGAAAAGTTCTGCACCTGCGCAGCGCTGCCCTCCGGGAAAGGCGCGGTAGCAGTATAGGCGCCTAGTGCAGTGAGAGATACTGATTCTGCCAGCGGGGTGGGCAGAGGCGCCGTCTCGTAGGGCGTCAACTCGATATCCGGCGCTTGGGTTGTCTCACCCGGCGCAATCGTCACCAGGTGGGGTAGGCCGAACACATCGTGCGGAACGGCCTCCTGGAAATCTACGGCGACGGCGGCCGGCACATACTGGCCTAGCGGGATGCCGTCGATGCGATAGCGCCCGGCTGCATCCGTGAAGGCCGCATGTGGTTCCCCCCATCGCTCCGCGACCACCACGGCCGCGCCCTCGATGGGTTCACCTTGATGATGCACGAAACCCGTCAGCGAGCCGGTGGGCCGCTCGTCCGGTTCAGGGCCTGCCGTACCCAGACGTTCTTCCAGCAGATACGTTACGACATTCATTTCGGGAGACGGCGCGCATGCTGCCGGCAGAACGGCCGCCAAAATGAGTAGACCGAGCCACAAAGATGCGCGCAAGAGCGCCCGCGCTTCCATACTGTTCAACCGGACTTAATCCCCATTGAGTATCGCATCGATCTCGCCGCGGCTCACGAAATGACCGACCAGCGGCTGGGAACCGTTGCTCTGTCCCTGTTCCCAGCTCGCGAGCCAGCCGGACTCTGTTTGCAGGACGTCTACGTAGCGACTCGCGCCCGTGCCGTACGGTGACACGAAGAACGGCGCTAGCTCTGATAACCGCGTGGCTGAGGCGAAATCGCCGTCTGCGACGATGAATGCGCCGCCGATTTCTTCGCAAGAGTAACCTCTGGGCCGGCTCACCGCGCGTACGTTTTCCTCGTGGGAACGCAGGCATTCAGCGCCGTCATAGAAATAGACGCTCATGGGCGGCTCGTCCCGGAACAAACCTGTCTGCGGAATAGGCATCCGGCACGTGATGCGGGTCGCAGCCACGTCCCAGGCAGGCCCGCGCCGCACAATTTCCCACGAATCCACGGCGAAGTCAGTCTCGCCCGCGGCGCGAATGGCAAGACCTGAGTTGCTGGACGACCACGAAAACGGATGTGAGCAGAAGATCAGGTGTGTAGAACCGTCCCGCGCATCGTAAACGACGGGGTCCTTAACATGGAGATATTCGGGGAATTCATCATTACTAAGCACGGGTGCAAACGTAGAGGCATCCATCGCGTCAGGCGACGTACCGGTCAGCACGTCGATGGACCATACGCCGGTGCCCGGTTTCTGCATCGTCTCTAGCGGCGACGGATATGGCCGGTCTTTTTCAGAAGACACGAATAACTCCCACACACCGTCGTCACGCGGATGCAAAGAGGTGCCTTCGTAGGAGACAATGGCTGGGCCCGAGTGCGAAAGCTCCGGCTTCGTCCAGCTCGACACCTTTTCGAAGCTGCGCCCGCCGTCATCAGAACGAAACACTGCGACCTCGAGCCCGCGTGCGCCCGCTACTAGACCCGTGCGCGAATCACCGAAGTTGCGATAGCGACCGCTCAACCAAAGTACGCCGCTGGCGTCCTGCACGATGTTGCCGCCGCCAAACCAGAACCCCGTCTTCGGCGCTAGAGGTTCGATAATGACGTTCGCAGACAACTGATCGATGAGTCGATGCAGCAGCTTCGTGAGCGCTGAATACTGCTGGTCGCTGAGTCGAATGAACTGCTGGCTGGGCATGGCTTGGTCCTTTTCGCGGAGTGTCAGGTGCGGAGCCGTAGACTTGGCGGATTATAGCACGGCGCGAACCTGTACCACAACGATGGCCTTCCGGAGTTTGGTTCGATTGTCGCCCTGCGTTGTGACGACAACGCGAATATTGGACAATTGCACATGGGCAACCTACTCTGGCGCAGAGGCGTTCGCATTGGCGCTTGCGACCATTGAGGATATACTAAAGTTTCGTATTTTCAGAGGTGCACGCAGGCGGCGTACCCGGCGGGTTCCGACTAGGTTCTCGACAGATGGCGCGCCACCATAGAATTGAGGAACTTGACTGCATGACCGGCGGATACTATCGCTACCCCACAATTCACGATGACACGATTGTCTTTGTGTCGGAAGACGACCTTTGGGCCATATCAACGCAAGGCGGAATCGCACGCAGACTCACGAGCAATCTTGGCTCGGTGACTTCTCCTATGTTGTCGAACGACGGAAAGCTACTTGCATTCGTCGGCCGGGAGGAGGGCGGCCCGGAGGTATATGTCATGCCCGCCGAAGGGGGGAGTGCGCGCCGGCTGACCTACTTCAACAGCTACTGCCGTATTGTAGGCTGGACTGCCGACGATTCGGCCATCCTTTTTGCATCGACCTATGGCCAGGTCACGTTGCGCGACATGGCGCTGTACAGCATTGAGGCGGACGCAGAGAACGGCGCCGCGTCACGCGCTAACTATGGACCCGTAGAGTCCGTATCGTTTGGCCCCGGCGCCGCAGCAGTCATTGGCCGCAATACCGGCGATCCCGCCCGCTGGAAGCGCTATCGTGGCGGCACCACCGGCCAGCTATGGATTGACCGAACGGGTGACGGCCAATTCGAAAGGCTGCTACCGGACCTGGAGGGCAATGTCGCATCACCCATGTGGCTGGTGAACGGATCCGACTCCCGTATCTACTTCGTGAGCGACCATGAGGGAATCGGCAATCTCTATAGTTGTCTGCCTGATGGCAGCGACGTCCTTCGCCACACAGATCACGACGATTATTACGCTCGCAACCCAAGTACGGACGGCAAACGGATCGTCTATCATGCGGGCGCGGATATCTATGTATATGACCCCGCGGGCGATAAGGCGACACGCGTGGACGTCCAGTATCGCAGCCCACGGGTGAACCGCAATCGCCGCTTCGTCGACGCCGGCAAGTACATGGACGGGTTTGAACTCCATCCCTCGGGTAAGGCGTTGGCCATGACGACCCGCGGTAAACCCTTCGCATTCTATAACCACGAAGGGCCAGTATTGCAATACGGCCGGCGCGACGGCATACGCTATCGGCATGCTACCTGGCTGGAAGATGGGCGCAGGCTTGCTATCGTTACCGACGAACCAGGCGAGGAGACGATCGAAATCTACGGTCCGGATCCGACGCAGTCGCCGCAGCGCATGGACAATCTCGATCTCGGCCGGGTTGTGGCGATGGCCGCGTCACCCGTCGAGAACAAGGTCGCTCTCTCCAACCATCGGCATGAATTTCTTCTGGTCAATCTGGATAACAACGAGATCACGGTCGTGGATCAAGGGGCAGCCGAACGCATCAATGGGTTCGACTGGTCACCGGACGGCAATTGGCTCGCCTATAGCTTCAGCCCCCGGCTCAACCTGTCCGAGATCCGTCTCTACCGCGTGAATGAAGAGACAGATCAGGAATCGTCCACGACGCCGGAGAACGGAGACGCGGCGCATAGCGAAGAGCCCACGGAAGATGAAACGCACGACGCCACTGACGGGCAGGCAGAGAGCGCACAAGATGGGGAGATGGCTGCAGAAGCGAACGGAGGAGCGGGCGGCGAGGCCGAAGGCGCCGAGCGGCGTTTCACCGTGACCCAGCCGGTTCTGCACGACGTACGGCCCGCCTTTGACCCCGACGGTCGTTACCTCTATTTTCTGAGCCACCGTGAGTTCAACCCGGTCTACGACGGTCTGCATTTCGATCTCGGCTTCCCGTGGGGAATGAGACCATACCTTATAACGCTCCAGGCCGACCACCCGAACCCCTTCACCCCGCGCCCCGACTTCGACGATGAGGCGTTCTCGCCGGAGGATGGAGATGAGGATGACGGTGACAACGATGACGATGATTCCGGCGATGGTGACGGACCCGAAGATGCGCCGTCGGCGGCGGATGAGCTGCATGAGGGCAGCGCACCCGGGCCCGACTCGATCGCGCAAGATGACGAAGCCGCACCGCAGGGAGAGACAGGCAAGTCCAATGCCAACCATGGCGCCAACAAGCGCACGCCGCCGAAGTCAATTCGCATCGATCTGGAAGGGATCGAACGGCGTGTGACACCCTTCCCTGTGCCCGACGCACGCTACGGTCAAATCCTTGGCATGCCCGGAAAGGCGCTCTTTACCGTCTTCCCCATCGAGGGAACGCTGGATGCGGAAAATCTCGGCTTGGATGACGAGGCGGAGGAAGGCGCATTGCGCTCCTACGATTTCAAGGAGTACAAGGTTGAGACGCTTCTGGAGGGAATCTCTGAGTTCGACCTATCCAGAAACTGCAAGAAACTTGTGTACCGGACCGGAAAGCGTCTGCGCGTCATTAGTGCTGGCGACAAACCGCAAAACAGTGGCGGCCCCCGCAAGACTGGATGGATCGATTTGAAGAGGGTCAAGGTCTCTGTCGATCCACAGAGCGAATGGGAGCAGATGTTCCGCGAAGCGTGGCGTCTGCAGCGCGACCAGTTCTGGACCGAAGACATGTCTCAGGTCGACTGGCATACGGTGTACGAGCGCTACTTTGCCTTGATCGAGCGCGTCAGTACGCGCAGCGAATTCAGCGATCTGATGTGGGAGATGCAGGGCGAGCTGGGGACGAGCCACGCCTACGAGTTTGGTGGCGACTATCGACCACGACCGTACTATGGTCAGGGCTTTCTCGGCGCCGATTTAGTCTGGGACGAAGAGGCCGGCGGCTATCGCGTCGGCGAAATCCTACAGGGTGACCCGTGGGACGAACGCAATACGTCGCCGCTCTCCGGTCCCGGCATAGACGTCGAACCCGGTGATCTGCTCCTGGCCGTCAATGGGCAGCGATTGGACGCAGAAACCAGTCCAGCCCAGTTGCTCGTCAATCAGGCGGGCAACGAGGTGCTGCTCACATTCGCCAAACGAGATCAGGACGATCAACCGCAAGACGCCGCGGATGAGGTTGGCTCAACGGGCAACGTGGCGGGTGAAGAGAGTAACGCGGCCGGACACACGGACGGCGCTAAGAACGCCGAGGATGCCGACGCACCCGCGGACACGGGCGACGGCCAGGACGATGATGCGGAGGAGGCCATTCCGCTCAGCGACTTGGACGATACGACTCGATCGTTTGTCGTGCGTTCCATCGTATCTGAAACAGCAGGTCGCTACCGGCGTTGGGTGGAACAGAATCGGGCAACAGTTCACGCGGCAACGGACGGCCGCGTAGGCTATGTCCACATCCCCGACATGGGGCCAAAGGGCTACGCAGAATTCCATCGCGGCTATCTGGCGGAGAATGACCGTGACGCGCTGATCGTGGACGTGCGCTACAACGGCGGAGGCCATGTCAGCCAGTTGATCTTGGAGAAACTTGCGCGACGCCGGCTCGGGTACGACCTTTCTCGCTGGGGAGGCCTCATCCCCTATCCTGTCGAATCGGTGGCGGGCCCGATGGTGGCGCTGACTAACGAACACGCAGGGAGCGACGGCGACATTTTCTGCCACAGCTTCAAGCTGATGAAGCTCGGCCCCCTGATTGGCAAACGAACGTGGGGTGGTGTAATTGGCATCTACCCAAGGCATGCGCTCGTCGACGGCACCATTACGACCCAGCCAGAATTTAGCTTCTGGTTCCAAGACGTGGGCTGGAACGTCGAAAATTACGGCACGGATCCCGATATTGAAGTTGACATCACGCCGCAGCAGTACGCTGCAGGTGAAGATCCGCAGTTGGCGCGTTCTATCCAGGAGATCATGCGGTTACTGGAGGAGCACCCCGTGTCGCGTCCAGCGTTTGGACCGCGCCCCAGCCGCGCGCTGCCTGCGTTGCCGCCGCGTACGCCCCGTTAGCCTGCGCAGTACATTCGTCACCAACTGAGCGAAGGACCAACTGTGGGCGTTCCGCGAGCACTGCGGAACGCCCACAGTTGGCTTCTCACCTTAACACAGGGCTGACAACTGGCCGCGACCCCATGAGAAGAGTACTCTGCGCGTCCTGGTGGCGCGTCTACTCGTGCGCATGCCCCACGATTGTCCTACTTTAGGTCCACGCCAATTGTGATTGTTGTGAATGGGTAGCCTACGGTATGGGATTCATGGGGTGGACGCGGCGAAATGATGCCCATTGTGGTGCCACTTGGTGCTAGTATCGGTATAGGCGACCCCACAATAGCGTATCTCGGAGTGAGGTCGTCAAGCGATGTTATCCACTTGGTGAAGCCGCGTATTGCGGGCAACACTGCTGTTGCTGACTAATTCCGTGTCGTCGCCTGCATGGAGTTCCACGCCTCACCGCATCCCATAGATGAGGACGAGATGTCTATTCTGTATGAGGTCAAACGGACGCGACCTGCTGTGACGAAATGGGCGCTTCCGGGCAGTACGCGCCGGTTGGTCGCGCTGCTTGCGATGGTGGGAATCACCGTCCTAGCCGTGAGCATTCCGCACGCGGCTCTGGCCGACTCAGATGCACCCGAGTTGCACCGCGCCGCGCTACTTCCGTTGATCAGGTCTAGTCCGAAGTTCGACGCCGCGACCATGTGTGCGCTAAACGTGCAGGAAGGACTGCTTCTGGAATACATGAGGCGGGACGAACAGCAACAAAGGGGGCGACTTCACTGTAACCCCATTCTCTCCCAAGTGGCGCGCGCCCATGCTCAGGATATGGCGCAGCGAAGATACTTCGATCATGTGAATCCGGACGGCTCCGGACCCAATTTTCTTGTTACGCAAGCCGGATATAAGTTGCCGGATTGGTATCCTGAGGCGCGAGACGCCAACAATCTCGAGTCCATCGGAGCGCATTTTGCCACGGCGGAGAAAGTCTGGACCGCCTGGACGAACTCGCCGGGACATCGGTTGCATGTACTGGGGCTCGATTCATTCTGGGCTGAACACACGGAGATCGGCGTTGGCTACTACTTCGATGAGAACAGCGAGTACGGCGCATATTGGGTCCTGATTACGGCGCCACCGGAACCATAAACTTCCAGTCTTACCCCTTCCTTGCGTTCTACAGTTCAGCACTATCCTACTGCACTCATAGCGCAAGTCTCCCGCCCAGGGTATCCGCATTCGCACGATCTTACATCCGATCGAGCCGTGCCCTACGCATGCCGCGCTTTTCTTTTACCCGCCGGCAAATGTGAAGACGCGTACCCCCTAGGGTAGAATGTGCCTGCGCCTGATGCAGCGGCGCGTACCGCCAACCTAGGATCCATGCGCAGAGGAAGCAGCAGTACCGTGAGTCCAAACGCGAGAACGGGACATGAACCGCGAACTTGGTCCGAATTTCGCGAGTCGCGCGACAAGTTCCATGAACCGCTTGTAATCGCCCATCGCGGCGCGCCGCGAGAGCTGCCGGAAAACACACTTGCCTCGTTCGGCCGCGCGCTGGAGCAGGGCGCCAATGTGCTCGAAACTGACCTGCGCATTTCACAAGACGGCGTCTTCGTCCTGGTGCATGATGAAACGCTGGATCGGACGACCAATGGCTGCGGCCTCGTTGCCGCACACAGCCTGGACGAGATCAAGGAGCTGCACACGCGCGCCCCGTCGGGCGAAATCGTGGACGAAGGTGTTCCAACCTTATTGGAACTGCTCGCCTTTACGCAAGCCAAGATTCCGCTATTGCTGGAGCTCAAGGATCCCCTTTTTGCCGAGGAAACCTACGCTCGCAAGCTTGCGCGGACGCTTCAGGCTTATCACATGCTGGATAAGTCTGCCGTCGTATCTTTCGAGCCGGAACTGGTTCGGTCCGTCGAACGTGTCTGTCCGAGTCTGCCTTCGGGATCGATCACGCTCACGAACGCTTGGCCGACCGCGGGCACTGCGCTGCTAGGTCCGGCATGGCCGCTATTGCTGGTCAATCCCCTCTACGTTGCCTACGCGCACAAGATGGGTTCTATCGTCGCCCCGCTCGACACGCGCCCGGAGCAGAGAATGTGGTACTATCTGTGGTTGGGTGTGGATGCGGTATTGGCCGACAGCCCGAGCGCCGCTATCGCTGCCATTCGCAAGGCTCGCCCACTCGGGCGCTGAAGGCGGTGCGGCGGCAGTATGCGTGTATGAATCGCAATTCGGAAGCTAATTGGGCGCGCGAGGAATTGTAACGGGGAGAGACAGTGATGGCTGACAAGCGTAGTGTTGCTGTGTTACTGTTTCCAGGCGTCGAACTGCTGGATTTTGCCGGGCCCTTCGAGGTCTTTAGTGCCGCGCGCACATCTGCTGAGAGCCGCGAGCGGCTCTTGCACGTTTTCACGGTAGCCGAATCGGATGAGCCCATTCACTGCAATAATCCGGTTGCCGTGCTTCCCGACTATGTTTTGGAGGAGTGCCCGGCGGCCGACTTACTTGTCGTACCCGGTGGGATGGGCACGCGGACGGCCGTAGATCGTCCCAACCTGATCGAATGGATTCGCGATAGGGCGAAGGTGGCTGAGGTCACAACCAGCGTCTGTACCGGTAGCTTTCTGCTCGCTAAGGCCGGTCTACTGGACGGCAGGTCCGCCACCACGCATTGGGCCAGCATCGCACGTATGCGCACCGATTTCCCCAACGTTACTGTCCAGGAATCTGTCCGTTGGGTGGATGCCTGGCCCGTGGTGAGTAGTGCGGGCGTCAGCGCAGGCATCGATATGGCGCTCTACGTGCTGTCGCAGCTTTACGGCGACGCGGTGGCGTCGGCCACCGCGCGAGGGATCGAATACGACCACTGGCAATAGCCGTGGGTGACCAAGCAGTGCTCTGAGTAGCTGTACACGGAGTAGGAATGACGAACCAAAATAAGCTAACCCGCGTTCTTCCGGAAGCGGAAGCCAAACCGGCCTATGTGAACGAAATGTTCGCCCGCATCGCCGGCCACTACGACCAGCTCAACAGCCTGATGACGCTGGGCCAGGACCGGCAGTGGCGCCGTGAAGCGCTGGCGCTGACCGACCTGCCCTTCAACGGCAGCCTGCTCGATGTTGGCACCGGCACCGGAAAGATCGCGAAGACGGCGCACCAGATCTATCCCGCGGCCCGAATCTGCGCGTCGGACTTCACCTGGGAGATGGTGCAAGCGGGCCATAGCGCCGCGGGCACTCGTAACGTGTATTTCTCTATTGGCGATACCTTTAGGCTGCCGTTCGACGACAATGAATTCGACGCTGTGATTTCAGGTTTCATGATGCGCAATGTAGTGGACCGCAGGGCGGCATTTCTCGAGCAACGGCGAGTGACAAAACCCGGAGGCCGGGTGGTCTGCTTGGAAACCTCGCCCCCGCACGTCGTCGCATTGGGCCCGTTGTTTCGCCTCTACTTCTTCACGGTTGTTCCCATTCTCGGCGGCCTCCTCGCTGGCGACGTCCGAGCTTACTCCTATCTGCCGGCCAGTACCGTCGACTTCCCCACCCCGGCGGATCTGGCCAGAGTCATGGAACTTGCCGGACTTCGCAACGTTATCTACAGGACGCTGATGTTTGGCTCCGTAGCGATCCATGTGGGTACGAAATGACGGCTCAAACGCTATCCCCCGTTAACGATAGCCCTGGCGCCGTGCGAGCGCATACCGGTGAGCTTGATTTGCACGGTGAACGAGCAGCTCTGCGCGGCAACCCGAGTTTTGTTTGGCGCGCGGGACAGGACAGACGGCTGGCCATGGTCGTGCGCTGGGGAATCCGCCACCCGCGCTCCATCGTCGAACGCATACTGGTGGATGGCTGTGGGGTAGGTATGTACGTGCGAGCCCTACAACCCTATGCCCTGGACGTCTGGGGAATCGACATCGAGCCCCAGCATCTGAAGCTGGCACAGGAAAATGTGCGCGGCGCCGAACTGCAACTGGCGATGTGCGAGCAACTTCCGCATGCAAGCAATGCCTTCGATCTCGTTTTCAGCCATGAGGTGCTCGAGCATGTGGCAGATGATCGCCTATCGGCGGCCGAGATGATACGGGTCTTGAAGCCGGGCGGTAGAGCGGTGGTTTTCGCGCCTAATCGTTGGTACCCATTTGAGACGCATGGGCATTACTGGCTGGGAAAGTATTATTTCGGCAACACGCCGCTGATCAACTACCTGCCCGACGTCTTGCGTAATCGGCTCGCACCGCATGTGCGCACGTATACGGCTGAGGACTTGCGCTCGCTATTCATTGGCCTGCCTGTGCGCGTCGTCCATCATGGCCAGGTCATGCCCGGCTACGATAATGTCGTGGCTCGCCGTCCCGCGCTGGGCAAGGCACTGCGGGCCGTGACGTATGGGATGGAGCGCACCGGCCTAGGTTGGCTTGGTATCAGCCACCTTCTCGTGTTGGAGAAGGTCGATTGAGGGCTGGCCCGCGGATTTCGTTGCGGAGTTCATCGAGGCTAATTATCTATGCAACATCTTGATCGCCACGATCGCGTGCTAATTGCTCGCCGCAAACGTAAGCGCGCACTAGTGAACCGTCCGCTCCCCATGATTTGGATGGGCCAGGGCGTGCTAGTTATCGTCCTAGCCGCCGCCTTG
>JBJYXA010000710.1:0-1901 GCA_046259705.1 Caldilineaceae bacterium | reverse complement strand
TAGGATCCGCTTTGCCGATAAATACCGAGTCGTATGTTCCGGCAGGGAGATCCAGCGACGCGTACGCTTTGTACGGCACGTTGTCGAGCAAGGGTGTGCTGTTCAAGCTCGTGCAGATGTCCACTGTCGTACCCTCGGGCGTAGCCGCGAAAGGCGCAAAGTGACCGATGCGAACGCGCGTCTGGCCGTCCGGCGCGGGCG
Source organism: Caldilineaceae bacterium (assembly GCA_046259705.1). Lineage (GTDB taxonomy): Bacteria > Chloroflexota > Anaerolineae > Caldilineales > Caldilineaceae > JASGTU01. The sequence continues at coordinate 1,700 of JBJYXA010000710.1, read as the reverse complement.
TCGCGTTGTCGTCGACGAAACGGGTCAGTTCGAGCGGCTGCAGCGTACCGTCTCCTATCGCCGCGAACGTGTAGTCGACGAAACCAGAAACCACTGCCGTGCCAGTGATGGCTGCCTCCGACTGCCCAGTCGGAATCACCTCAACCGCATAATCGCCAATGCCGACCTCGGCATACGATAGACTCGCGTCGGGCCATCTGTCGCCGAAGACGAAGTCACTGACGACTTCTGAACCACCGAGGGTGACCGACACTGATGTACTCGCAATGCTGCTTGCGAAGGGCGCCATATGCGCTAAGGCAACGCGCGCCTGCAGACCCGTCTGGGCGATTTGAAGTGGCTGTCTGACAAGGTCGCCTATCGCGTAGACGTACGATATAGCTCCCTCTCGCGCTGCGAAGGCCGGCACCGAAAGCAACTTGCTGGCTTCGCTGCAATTGTTGCCCGTGGCCGCAATGAAAACATCAGTGTAGATGCCGGTATCGAGTTCGGCCGAGAAGCTTTCTTTGTACTGAAAATCGGTTTCAAGAATAGAACCCGCTGCAGCGCAAAGGTCAACGGCAGTGGCCGGCACGGTGTTGGTGAAAGGCGCCAAGTGTCTCACATTCACGCGCGCCTTGCCCGCCGGCGGAAGCGTCTGATCGTCGACAAACGCCTGTAGCTCCAGCGGCTGATCGGTGCCATTGCCGATAGCGGCGACCGTGTAGGCCATGTCGTCGGTTATGTTCACCGAACCGACGATGGCCGGCGTAACGGTCCCAGTAGGCACGATTTCGACGGTGTACGTGCCCGAGGGTAGGGCCGTAATCCCTGTTTCTATGTCACCGAAGCGGAAATCCTCCAGGACATCACCCACGCCGACTACACGCACGGTAACGGATGTGCTGACCACTTCGCTAGCAAACGGTGCGAAGTGAGCGATCGTAATGGTGGGGTTTTCTTCCGCGACGTCGCCGGCGGCGCTTGCCTGCCCGGCAAATCCAAATAGAGCAACCTGAACTCCCAACGCCACTGCAGCCATAGCAATGACGGCATGAAGATGCCTTCTGATTCTGGGACCCTTCATTTGTCCTCCTGAGTGTGTGACTGGTTTGGTAAAACATTTGTCAATGTTGTGAAAAGCTTTTGCATTATGTTGCAGGAAGCTTGTGTTTACTGTGGCGATTGTTCCATTTGGACTGGCGTGTGAGAGGCGGTGCGTGAGCGCCAGAATCCTAGATGTTTGCGAAGATGAGGTCTGTCAGAATTCGACAGAAGGAAAAGCCTACTGACGCGATTTGCCCCTCTCGAAACATGCCCCTAACGCAGATGCTCTGCTTGGCTATGCGGCGATCGGGTAACAAGGAGAAGAGGGCATTGTGATTACGCGAGAAACACTGCCCTAGTCTGTCACCCCAATCGTCAGTCGGATTCTTGCCTACATCCCTAAAGCGGTTCCGGCCGCCCGATCCAGCGACTATCCCGGACAATATCTTTATCAAATATTGACAATATATTGACAACATGATATTATCTGGGCAGTGAATGCCAAAAGAAGACTACAAGGAGCGTGATCTATGATCGAAACATACGTAGACGCCGAACTTTCGCTCGAGAACATGACCTGGACCGCTGTGCCTGTTGTCGCAAGTACGGATGCGCCGCCAGTAGAGTTTCGTGCGCATGCTTGCGATAGACCCGAGGATAGCTTTTGCATGCTT
>JBJYXA010000709.1:0-6927 GCA_046259705.1 Caldilineaceae bacterium | reverse complement strand
TGTTGGCGCAAGTACACGATCAAGTCAACGTCACCGGGCGAGTAGCCCAACTCTGTCAGCAAATAGGCCGCCTCGGCGCGGTGCTGTGTTCCATGGTTGATCACATGAGCGAGGATCTGCCACAACTTCTGTTCAAAGGCGACGCCCTTCGTGCTGTGATAGTGGACCGTAGCCGCCAGGTCATCGTCGGTCACGCCTGCCGCGAAGGCACGCATGGCACGTTGCTCCGCCGCCCACACTTCCAGAAGATCGGGCAGCGTTGGGCACTCCTCGGGCGCTAGTAGGCTGGTCGGCGATGTGCCCTGGCAGCGAAACCGCCAAAGCTGTTCGGCGGCAACGATGTGCACCAAGGTGGCGTGGATAGTCTGCCCGCTCACAGGAGAGCCGGCATGCAGCTCCTCTTCGGTCGCTCGCCTAGCGGCTCCCAAGACGCGGTCTGTCGCCCAGTAGTTGTAGTCGAGCAGTAGCAGCAAATCATCTCGTTTCATAGTATCCTCTTGCCGTCCGTCCTGTCGGTCACACGCCCTACTTTGAATATCGTCCCGTTGCTGGAGTCACCTTTTTGCCGCTGTCGTCCATGGCTTGATCGCCGGCACCATCGATGCGCTCCAGTACGCGTCGCAAGACCTTCTCTTCCTCTGGAGTGATCTGTCGCAAGGGCAAATCGCCGTCGGTTAGGATTGCGTGTCCAAGCTTGCTGCGCGCCAGCGTGCGCAGATCTTCCTCCATAGCATCGAGGAGGCGGTGATCTTCCACGATGCGGCCGTCGCGCATGCGCACGATTCGTTGCGTTGCCTGGGCCACGCGCCGGTCGTGTGTTACCACTACGATGGTCGTGCCCTGCTGCCGGTTCAACTCACCCAACAGCTCCATGATCTCTTCGCCGCTCTGGCTATCCAAAGAGCCCGTCGGTTCGTCCGCGAGGATGAGCAGCGGTGCGTTTGCCAGCGCGCGGGCCACCGCCACACGCTGCCGCTGCCCGCCCGATAGCTGATTCGGCAGGTGGTCGGCGCGCTGACCCAATCCTACCATTTCGAGCAATTCTAGTGCCCGACGTTTGCGCTCCGATGCGCCGATTCCCTGGCCTTGCATGGGCACTTCCACGTTTTCACGTGCGGTCAAGGTGGGTAGCAGATTGTGCAACTGGAATATGAAACCGACCGTCTGAGCACGGAATTCGTCTACACTGCGTAGGGCGGACAGGTTCTCACCGGCAACCCATACCTCTCCCGACGTCGGTTGGTCGAGCGCACCGATCATGTTGAGCAGCGTACTCTTGCCGCAGCCGCTTGGCCCCATGATGGCCAGGAATTCGCCGGACCCGACCAATAGGTTGACGCCATCCAGCGCTCGGATGGCAGTCTCGCCGCTGCCGTAGATGCGGGTCAGTTCAACAGTCCGGATAAGGTCGTCGTTCGTCACTGAGGGTTCATGCCGGATCTATTCTGTCGTGTCGATATTCACGAAAGCCGTCATCCCCCAGCGCAGGCTCTCGTCAAGGTTATCGACATTGATATCGACGGTGTAGTTGGTGCTGCCCTGTTCAGTGTTGCTAACCGGGGCTATCTTGGTAACGGTGCCGGCGAATACGGTATCCGGCAAAGCGTCGAAAGTCACTTCCACGGGCATGCCGACACGCACATTCACGACGTCGGTCTCTCGCAGGTCTGTGGTTTCGACATACATATCGTCGGTTTGGCCCAGCAGCATGACGACTTTTTCTGGTGTTGCCATCTCGCCGACGTGCAAATTGATCGTACCCACTTGTCCGTTCATGGGCGCGCGAATCACGCTTTCGTCGAGCGTGGCCTGCGCGGCGCTCAGGGCGGCCAAGGAGGATGCTACCCTGGCCCGCGCCATGGCGATATCTTCCTCCGTCGGTCCGGCCAGCAATCTATCCAGGGCAGCCTGCGCGCTGGCCCGCTGCGCAATCGCCGATTGCACGGCCGCTTCAGAGCCGGCAATCCGGCTCGACGCAGCATCGACCTCTTCCTGTGCGGCGTCTATCTGTCCCTGTGCGACAGCCAGTTGTTCATCGGAAGCGCCTTCGGTGACCAACTGTGCCTTTGCCTTGGCTGCCTCGAGGGACGCCGTGGCCTCCTGAAGCACAAGCGCTTCGGGAAGCGCCGCGACATTCGGGTCACCGCGTACGAGATTGTACGCTGCCTGAGCTTGGTTGACGCCTGCCTCTGCGATTCCTTGCTCAGCCAACGCGGCGTCCAATTCGGCAGGCGTCGGGTGACTCGCCAACTCGGCATACTGCCGTTCGGCGATGCTCGCCTGTGCCCTGGCGACTTCGACGGCAACTTCGGATTCCGTCATCTGCCCGGCTGCCTGAGATACTCCAGCGTCGGCCTCGGCCAGTGCGGCTTCGGCGCTGGCGATTTCGGGCTTCGTGGCGCCGGCCAGCAATTTGTCCAGTGCAGCCTGTGCTTCTGCCGCCTGTGCTGCGGCTACCTCCACATCGCTGCTCATCACGCCACTCTGCAGCTCAAGCAACGGATCGCCGGCCTGTACCCAGTCACCCTCTTCCACATGTAGAACACTGACAATGCCGCTAGCGGCCGTGCTCAAGCCGGCCCACACGCGGGGCTTCAACTCGCCTGACGCCCAGATGACGTCGGTGAGTTCATCCGCCGATGTGGCAGTCTCCGCTTGCGCAGCCTTTTCCGCTTCCGCTGCCGAATAGCGGTGGTAAGCCCAGTAGATGCCGCCGAGAACGACAACTATGATGAACCCTATGATGACGATGCGTCTCATCGCTTCGTCTCCGATTTGTATTGATCTTCCGGTTGCGGCGTGCTATTCATAGCGTAGCGCCTCAACCGGTTGGAAATGACTGGCGCGCCATGCCGGATAGAGACCGCCGACTAGTCCGAGCAACAGAGCCACGGAGATAGCCACGATAAATGTTCTTGGCGACCAGACGGGATTCACAAAGCTATTCGCGCCTGGGACGTAGGCCAGAATCGTGACGATTGCCACACCGAGAATTGAACCCAGCAACGCGGCAACCAGACAGAGCATTAGGCTTTCTTGCATGACCTGCGCAAGGATGCGCCGGCTTTTCCAGCCCACGGCTCTTAGTGTGCCGATTTCCCGCGTGCGTTCATATATGGCCATGATCATGGTGTTGGCGACTACGATGCCACCTACAATGATGGCGAGTACCTGGATTGCGTCCACCATGGCCTTTGTAGATTGTATATCGTTCGTGTTTTGTGCAAAGTCGCTGCTTAAGCTTGCCCGCGCTTCCGGAAAGCGTTTGTTGATTGCCTCTGCTACCGCCTGCGCCTGCGTCGGGTCCTTCACATCTACAAATATGAACGTCACTGATCGGGACCGGCTCATCAAGCGTTGCGCTTCGCGCAGGGCAAGCACACCCCCGCCATCTTCCCACGCGACACCCGTCTCAAAGATACCCACCACTTTGTATCGATTGTCGTTGAACGTCAGTGAATCGCCTACGCCGAGCTTATAGGTATCCGAAGCGATCTTGCCGAGAATGATTTCTGTTGGCCGCTGCACATTTCGACCTTCCACCAGCTTGTAATGCGCCATGGCGGGCGTGTTGGGATCCAGTCCGGCAACGATGAAAAACGGCATCTCCTGCGAGGAAAGCACGGCGAGAACGTATGGACTTGCCGAGGTGACCTGCGGCATCCCCTGGATAGCCGAGACCATGCGTTCATCCAAGCTGCTCAGGGTCATGTCCGCCACATCGGCCTGCATGACGGTGATACTGCCCGTGCCGCCGCTGCCCGCCAGGCCATTCAACTGAGCGATGAAGCCATCCAATATCCCGCCCAGCATGACTAGCGTAGCCACGCCTATGCCGATTCCCGTCGCTGATATTAGGGTACGTGTGCGCCGTCTCCATAGGTTGCGGAAGCTTTGGTTTCCCACGTGGGCTAGCGCGCCCTTGATCTCACTGGCGCCGCCGCCTTCATAGCGAAGCGCTTCCACCGGCTGCAGATTGGCTGCTGACCAGGCGGGATACAACCCCCCGACTACGCCAAGCGCCAGCGCTGTCACCAAGCCTTGGATAACGATGCCCGCCGAAAATGAGCCCTCCAGAAACGCGCCTACACCGGGAACCATGCCCGCAAGCCATGCCATAAGGAGTCCAAGTCCGACGCCGGCGACACCGCCCACCAAGCTCAGACCGACAGCCTCTCCCAGGATCAGGCGCAAAACCTGTCGGCGACTCCATCCCACGGCGCGCAGCGTGCCTATTTCGCGCGTGCGTTCCATGACGCTCATCACCATGGCGCTCATCATGCCAAGTCCGCCGATGAGGACTGCAATAGCCGCGATCGCCCACGCCATTCCCTTCAAAATCGAGGTCCACTGTTCCCCGCTGTCATAGTCGCTGGCAACGCTTACGGTGATGTGTTCGTCCAGGTTGCTGATCCGTTCTTTGACCTGATCGATATCCGCACCGGGACGCAGGCCAACCTGAAATAGACTTACTTTGCGGTGCTTCTGCGTGATCTCCTGGGCGTCGTCCAGCGTAACGGCGCCGCCAGATTCCTCCATTCCTTGTCCCGTCTCATAGATGCCCACGATGCGATACGGCACGCCGTTCATGCGAATCGTATCGTCTATGTGTTTGTCGAGCGAGTCGGCTGCCCGCCGTCCGATGGCTACCTGTTTGGGCCCAGTTACCGGTTTGCCTTCCACGATCCGATAATGCTCCATGGCTACGCTGCCCGGTTCGTAGCCATAGACGAGGAAGAAGGGGGTGTTTCCAACCGCGATCCAGCCAAAGACCCCGGCGTCCACGTTCTGGACATCGGGTATGGCCTGAATCCGCTGGCCTAGGTCTTGATCCAAGTTGCTGTAGGCGACGTCGAATGAATTGGCCTGGGTTACAAGCAAATCGTTGCTCAGTCCGAGCGTATTGCCGTAATTCGAGGCCATGCCGTTGGCCATGGAGCCCAGCGCAACCACGGCAGCGACGCCGATCGCGATGCCGAACACGGTCAGCAGGCTGCGTGTGCCGCGCCGCAGCAGATTCTTCGCAATCATATTTCAGTAATCGTTCTGCGAGTATCCACTTGCGGACAACGCGCCACTTTGGAGACTCCACCCTCGCATGCCCCGTGACCGACCACGACGGTCGGCGGGGCCAGGCAGATTAGCTCTATCAGTAGTATAGACACAATGCGCCCGCTAAGGAACCTTTTTGTACGCGTAATCCTGCCCTGGCCATCTGACTAAGCGTCCCTCCTTCATGCTCTATTCGCGTGGAGTGGTCAGATCATCCTACTCACCGCCTGCCAATCGCTACGTGCCAGCACCCCGGTGCTTCTGCCGATGAGATACTCGGTTTCTATCTATATCTAGCCTGAGAGTAGCGGTCGTCAAGAAAGCGAGTCTTTGCGGTATGTGCGCTAGGACCCTATTACTTCGCTGATATCCGGATAATGGTGCGATAGGTGTTCCAGCAAGGAGCGCGTTACAGGTGCAAAATGGCGGCGACCGTCCCATACGAGCTTGACCGTGCGCTGGAGGGTAACTCCCTGTACCGGTATAGCCCGGAGTGTCCCATAAGCTTCTTCGTCGCGCATCGCGTATCGTGGCAGGATCGCAAGCCCGATTCCAGCGGCAACCGTTCGTTTAATGGATTCCAGGTTGTCGAATTCGGCATTAATGCGGGGTGTTACGCCGTGTTGTGCCAGTAGGCGGTCCAGCCAGATGCGCGATTGGCTGGCAGGCTGCCTCATTATGAAAGTCCTGCCGTCCAGCTCGCCGATGGCAACGTCATCTCGGTTCCAAAAGTCATGGCGACGGCCCACGATTACGTACTGGGGAATTGCCTCGAGTTCTTGAGCGCACAACCCGTGATGCAAATCCAGCAGCAACTCACCTTCCACGAGTCCGACGTCTGCCCTGCGAGCCAGGATATCTTGGACGATTACGGGCGTGATATGCGTTTCAAGTGAGACCACGAGCAGTGGATAGCGAGTACGAAATGCTTGAATGATCTCGCTGAGCACATAAATACTGATCCCAGGTGTCGCAGCGACATGGACCTGGCCTTCCTTAAGGTGCGTTACATCGGTTATCGCATTTTCCGCCTCTGAAACCAAATCAAGAATGCGCACCGCGTAGTCATGCAGCAGCCGGCCGCTTTCGGTGGCCGTTGTGCCGCGTCTGCTGCGCTCAAACAACTTCGTGCCTAGCGTATTCTCGAGGTCACGGATGTGTTGGCTAACTCCTGACTGGCTCATCATCAGGCGTTCCGCGGCCGCGCTGAAGCTGCCGTCCTCCACAACACATTCGAAGATTTCCAGCTTGTACGGGTCTAGCATCGGTGTACCAGTTCCATAAGTAAATGCTTATAGATAGTATAAACGATTTGAGGGAACCGATACAAGATGTCTGCTATATACTCTGGAGACACTCCATTTGGACGAATGGTAGGCAAATAAGGGAGAAGCTACATGTCTTTCGGGAGCAATCGGATGGTATACCTAGTTATCGGAGTAGTGATTGTACTGGCCTTATTCTTCGTGTGGCGACAGATGCAGCCCGGCCAGCAAGCATTGGCAGTGTCGGCTGATTCCGTTGCTGCCGGAACCGCGGCAGTTGCCGGCGATGCGGCACCCGCAGCGATGCCCAAAGCAGGGCGGATCAAGCCGCAGCAATATGAGAGCGCCTTTGTGGAAGCTGGCAATCAGCACCTGCTGGTTGACGTACGCACGCCTCAAGAGTTCAACAGCGGCCACATCGAGGGTGCAGTCAATATCCCCTTGCAGGAACTCAGCCAGCGCGCAAGCGAGATCCCCCAGGATGAACCGGTGGTCCTCTACTGCCGGTCCGGCAATCGCAGTTCTACCGCGGCCAAAATGCTGAGAAATGCGGGTTATGACCAGGTATACGATCTGGGCGGCGTGATCGATTGGCAAGCGCAGGGTCTGC
>JBJYXA010000708.1:0-1609 GCA_046259705.1 Caldilineaceae bacterium | reverse complement strand
CCCGGTGGGGGCTCAGGCCGCGAGCCCGCCGGCTGAGCTACGACGCTAATCACTAACTCGAAAAAGCCTATCCGATTCACCCGGAGCTTTTCGATCAGCTCTACGTGACCTGGGGCTCTATTGAACGGTTCCAGCGCACGCGCGGCGTTCTTCGCTTCATGGCGCAAGTGGTGCACCAGCTCTGGATGGCCAACGACCCTTCGGTCATGATTATGCCCGGGAGCGTGCCTGCTAGCTCACCGCGGGTTGAGCCAGAGCATACAAAATACCTTTCGCAGAGCTGGCGCTCGATCATCGCGGGCGATGTCGATGGCACGCAGTCTATTCCTTACTTGATTGACCAGGGCGCGCCGAACCTCAACCGCTACTCTGCTACCCGGCGTGTGGCGCGCGCCTTGTTTATGGGCTCCGCCCCCATGTCCGATAGCAAGAACAAGGGGCTCGACGACAAACAGATCAACCTCGGCGTCGTACAACCAGGCGAGAAGCCGAACATATTCGGAGATGCGCTGCGCCGCCTCGCCAATCAGGCCAAGTTCCTCCACAACGATCTTGGTCGCTACTGGTATTCGACCGCCCCGAGCCTAAACCGGATCGCGACGGAAAAGGCTGGCCAGATGGAGGAGGAGATGGTCCTTGTGACCATCGATCAGCAGCTTGCGAAGTACATTAACAGCCTGGCGGATCGAGGAGGGTTCGATGGCGTACATTGCGCGCCGGGCTCGTCCGCCGACGTTCCGGACGAAGCAGGGGGCGTTCGGGCTGTGATTCTGGGGGTACGGCATGTTCATGCTAGTGGGCGTGCTGATTCGGACGCAATGAAAGAAACGAGGGAAATCCTGATGCAACGCGGCTCAGCGCCTCGCGTGTACCGGAACACCCTCGTTTTTGTCGCGGCCGACGTACGGCAGCTCGACAACCTGAAGCAGGCTGTACGACTTTCTCTGGCGTGGGCGTCGATCGTTGCGGAGACAGACAGGCTTGATTTGACGCAGAGTGATGCCGCTCGCGCGCGGGCGCAGCTTGCGGAGGCGAATTCGACCCTTGACACACGCTTGCGGGAGGCGTGGTGCTGGCTCATCTATCCCGGTCAGACGAACGCCCACGAAGATGTGGAATTCATAGCCGGAAAGCTGTCTGCCCAAGACAACGTGCTGGTTCGGGCTGCCAAAAAGTTGGTCTCAGAAGAGGCTCTGTTTCCAGAGCTTGGCCCAGTTCGGCTAAACAGGGACCTGGAAAAGTACATCTGGGCAGACAAGCCTCACTTGAACCTTCCCGATCTCTGGGAGTTCCACAACCGATATGTGTATCTTCCCCGTCTCAAGGACAAGAACGTTTTGGCGAAATCGGTACTCAGTGCAATCTCCCAAACAGTTGCTGGCCCATTTGCCTATGCAGAAAAGTTCGACGAGAAAGCAGGCGCATACGAAGGGTTGGTGATCGAGCTTGGGGGGCGCACAAGCGTGGTCATCGACCGAGAAAGCGTGATAGTGCGCCCCGATGTGGCCGAGAAAAACCGTCCCGCGCCCACATCTACCGATTACACCAAGAAAGGCGATGAGGAAAAGGGGCTAGAGGGGGACAGTAACGGCGGAAAGGTCTCTGAGCC
>JBJYXA010000707.1:0-9669 GCA_046259705.1 Caldilineaceae bacterium | reverse complement strand
GGCTGCGCGAATTGATCCTGCAACACCCATCCGTTGGCATTACGCTAAGTCAGAATTTCGGCCATCTGGTCGTCCAGATGGAGGATTATCTGGCGCAGCGGTTGGCAAACACACCTGAACTCTCCACCTTACCCCCCCAAACGCGCCAGGTGATGGCGAAAAAGTTGACACCGGTGGAGATGCATGCCGGCTCGGTAGTCTACTATGCCGGCGATATGCCTTCCGGTCTCTACCTAGTCGAGAACGGTTTGGTAGAGTTGCGCTCGGATGCGAAGTCGGAAGGACAGGCCGATACAGATCGAGCCCGCTATGTCCAGGCAGGCCGATTATTTGGTGGCGCAAGCCTGCTGACAGGAAAGCCTTCGCTCGAAACCGCAACCGCGCCTGAGGATAGCCGCCTATGGTTGCTCTCCGCCGGCGATTTCCAAACAATCTGCGCGCAGCAGCCAAGCCTGCGGCGCGCGCTCGCGGCAACAGTTCGTTCTCCTTTGAGCAGAGAAGACCGAGCACAGGCGGTGCTATGGTTGGCGCAAATGCCAATGTTTCGGGAAGTCTCCCCGGATACGCTGCGTGTGGTAGCAGGCACCATGCAGCTCCAGCATGTGCCGGCCGGCGAACGCGTGTACATGATGGGCGATGCCGGCGATTCGCTCTACCTGATTGAATCCGGCGAAATCGAACAGACAGCGCAGAACGCTAGTGGCGCGGTAGAGGAAGTAGGCAGAATCGGTGGAGGCGGTTTCTTCGGCGAAATGGGCCTGCTCACAGGCCAGATGCGCGCCGAAAATGCTTCCGCTATTCGTCACACAAATCTCTGGGTATTGCGCAAGTCGGACTTGGACGACTTGGCAAGCAGCTATCCGGAAATCGGCAAAGCGATGACACAAGGTGTGGCAACCAAGCTTGCCACCGAATCGGGCAAGTCGGATACCGAACGCTTCCGTATGTTCGCATTGCTTGCCGACCTCAATAGAGAAGAACTGGAACGTGTTGCTGGATACCTGGAGCCCATGCGTTATCGCGCAGGCGAACAGATATACCGGTCTTCCGGTCCGGCCAATATGCTGTTTCTCCTGGAATCCGGTCAGGTTCGAATTCAGCCACTAGGGGGCGGCAGTTGGATGTTGGGGCCCGGCGAGGAGTTCGGCGAGCGAGCACTACTGACGAATCAGCCGCACAACGCAACTGCTGTGGCTGAATCCGATGTAGACGTGTGGACGTTGTCGAAGAATGATTTTGACATGCTCATGGGCCTCTATCCCGGACTGGCCTTGAGCATGAGTCGGATTCTGACCCAGCGCCTGACCCAGATGGAACTGGGCCAAACCCCTGAATCGGCCATGGCGTATGCGCCGGCGAATGTGCAGCGTGGATATGGACCACCGTACGGAAGTGGCGAAGAACCCTCCGCAGCGCCGGCACCGAGATCGACTTATGTGGGGTCGATGCCGTCTTCGTCCGGCGATCGCCGCGGATTCGTGCAGTGGTTCACCGACCTTACCCCCTTTGGCAAGGTACGGCTGGCGCTTTTTGTGCTGCTGCTGATCTGGCTGGTCGGTATTGCGGCGCCTCGCACATTGATGGCATTGCTTCAGGGGAGTACGAGTGTGGCCAGTGGCGCAGACCTGGGGCGATCGACCCTGTTTAGCGCCGTCAATGCAGTGTACGCGGTAGGTAGTTATGAACTAGCGGCCAAAGATCAGGACCTGGCTGAAGTGTTAGCAATGGCAGACCGGGAGGTGCCGCCAACTGCGACGCCAACGTCACCGCCTACGGTTACGCCCATTCCTACCAATACCCCGCTACCGACCGCGACCCCGCGGCCAACCAATACGCCTCAGGCGACTGCTACTGCAGTCACAGTCTATGTCCAGCCAAGCCCGGAACCGACCGAAGAACCGGTAGTACAGGTTGCCGCCGTCGCACCGCGAGCGTGGGACCCGCGACTCGATCAGCTTGGTGTGCGTGTGGATGATGCACCCGCTGCTCCCGGACAGCAGTATTGGCGCGTGGCCGAGGCGCGTTGGGAAGATGAGCAGGAGGCCGCTGGCCGCCACCACATCTATGTGGAAGTGCTCGACGAGAATGGGCAACGCATCGTAGGACAGCCGGTAACAGTTTTCTGGAGTGATGGCAACTTTACCGCTGCGACCGAGGACAAGGCCCCGCCGGACTATGACTTCAACTACCAGATGTACGCGGCGGGCAACGCCTATAACGTGAAGGTGGAAGGCATGCCGAGCGAAGTGTTCCGCGGCGCCGGAATGGGAGACATCGCACGACCCAATTACGGCATTCACACGGCCTTCTATATCACCTTCCAGAAGGCGACGAAGTAATACACAACCGTCTAGGCTGCTTACCGGCGTGTGATGTCGAACAGGGTGGCAACGTTTCGCAAAACAGGTGCGCTGACCAATTCATAGGTCAGCGCACTTTCTTATGTCTTCGCTTTTTGAGTGACTCCTGTTTGGATTTAAACTTCGCCAAGCGGCGTGAAAGCCGTTATCCGCGCCCGGCAATCGTTAGGTCCTTCTGGCCATACACCACTTGGCGGCTACTAGCGATCATGGGATGTTCCGAAACGCCAGAAGGTGTGCGCAACAGTCGCCTGCCCCAGCGAAGTGCCTTCGTATGACTGCGCTGCAAAGCGACCGAGTAGGGACGACCTCCTAGCCAATTGCGCAAGAAAACGGAGAGACTGGGTTCCGGCAGCCAGTTGACACCGGCTGTACCGTTGGCCACAGATGCTCCTAGCTCCATCCAGGTCACTGCAAGGCTAACCCCGTAACAGTTCAACCCAAAGACAGCACGTATGTCGACTGCCGCAGGGTCTGCGCGACGGGCCGCGAGCAGAACGTCGAAAGTCTCCTTGCCGATCAGCTCCTTACCGCGGTATCCCACCAGATAACCTTCCTTGCCGTGGACAAGGAGGAGTAGATCGACGCGATGGGTACGGCTGAGAGAAAGTATGGCGTCGGCGAGATGAGGACCGGTAGCCAGTTCGTCCTCGAGAACCACCACGCGGTCATATAGGTGACGAGCGCCGTAGTACCGCAGCAGCATCTTAGCGTACTCTTCGGTGACATAGTCGATGGCCGACATAACGAAGCGCGGGAGACGCAGTCCAGCCACGTGACCTACGTTTTCAAGAAGAACGATTAATGCGATTGGTTTCTGTGGATGAATCACGGTGGGGCCGTTAGCCAAGAACAGTAGATGACCGGAGCATGGTCTGCAAAATCACCATAGCCTAGTTTATTGACCGCGTGAGGCGAACCTGAAAATTGCTAGTCAATTCCTCCATGCCCTCGGCTAATCGTTCCCAATCCGACGAGAGAAAGATACCGCGTGCTTTGGCGAGATCCTCTACTTCACCGCCCGATGTGATCTGCGGCGATTGTCCCCAGACCGTATACCATACATCTGATACTTGAAACCCCAATCTTGCTAGGCCCGGGGCCAGTTTGTTGACCAGGTATTCCTGACAATCCTGTTCCCGACCTTCTTGCATATCGTAGCTTATGACGACTTTTATCATTCCGTCCTCGATTCAGTTTGGACTGATGATCAAAGTGAACAGTGGCTGACAGTGTCTGGAAGTAATCGGCACTTGCACCAGCCTAGATAATCGCTGCGCTTCCGCATTACTTCGCGCGCCCGTCAAGCATACGGATACTCAGCGAATCAATCGTAACATTATGATCCGTAGGGTCCCATATTGATGATTACAATTGCATATTATCTGTATTCTGGTAACTGTGCGACAGGCGCAATTGGCGGCTACATCCAGTCAGTGAGCGCATTGGTGCTTAACAGCACCAAGTCTGCGTCGACCATGTCACGTTCTTCGGCCAGACCGCAGAGAACGCCAGCGGTCGCCATCTGCGCGGCACGTGCAGAACGAAGATTCATTTTACTGTCGCTAACCACGAGGATCTGATTGGAGTCCAATTCCAGGCGTTCTGCCGCCGATAGATAAGCCTCGCTGTTGGGCAGTTGTGTCCGCACATCCTCTCGACCCACAACTACGGAGAGACAGTCGCGAGGCACCTCTGATTCGGCGAGGAATGTCGTTATTTCCGAGCGGTTTCGCGTCGAAACGAGTGCGAGCCCATAGTTGCGAGAAAGGGTGGCGAGTGTATCCCCGACGCCTTTCTGCGCTACAAGGTTGTCCGCCGGCGGGAAACCACGCAGCCGGTTGAGCATGGACAGTTCAATCTTTTGGTTTACCCGCATCCTGCGCAATTGGTTGATAAGGAAATTCGTGATCCCTTCGCTCGCGATCATTGTGCGTCTTGCTACATTGCGGCGCTCGGCTGGTCCCACAAGCTTGTCTAGCCAGCGCATATGGTCTTCCGCCCAATCCGGAATATACCAATCGGTCAACGATAACGTACCGTCCAGGTCAAAGATAATGCCGTCGATCTTGCGGCCCGCCACGACCCCGGGGAGTCGAACGCTAGATTGCGGCGGCAAGACCTCTTCGAACGGATCGCGATCCAGCAACTTGCAGTAGATATACGAAAGAAAGATCCGTGCGCTTGCAATGATAGGCGTCGCCAGGAGTACGCCGAGTAGGCCGAACGTCAATGCTCCGGTGATGACTCCTACAAACGTCACCGCTGGATGCAGGCGGACTTGACCGCCAACCAATTTCGGGATGAGATACGATGTTTCGATCTGTGCGATAACTGCATAGATCAGCAGGACGATGAGGGCAAATGTCAAATTGCCGACTCCCATCCATGTAGAGCCCTGGATTAGTGCGATGGCAACGCCGATGGTACCGCTAATGCCCGGTCCGACCGTAGGTAGAAATTCCATCAAACCGGCAAGTATTGCCAAGCCGCCGGAGTTGGGCATACCGACGATTGCCAGCGGGATCCACGTCATGATGGTAACGGTTATCGCAAGCAACAACTGGCCCCGCAACAGGGCCCGCCATGTTTCGCCGAGCTCGCGGCCGATTCGGCGAGCGTCCTCCTGGTAGTCTTGTGGAATCTGCTCCAGGCCCAGTCGCTGCAGCTTATAGAGGTCCTTCAATATCCAGAAGGTTAGGACCGCCACATACACTGCAGTCAGAATGCTGGTGGTGACGCCGCGAGCGATGGTGAGCGGATTGCGCGTGGAGACGATAAAGATGTTGCTGACGGCTTCCCCGGCCTGATGGAAGAGCCCTTCGATCGATACCTGCAGCGGACCAAGCGCCAACAGGGGGGTCGGAATAGCATTCTGAAGATTGTCGACTAGTAGTTCGATGGATTCCTGGAGCGCTCCCAGAAGTTCTGATGAACGCGGAATAATCAGGATGGGCACGAGCGCGGCAAGCCCGGCTAGCACGATGTAGACAAGCAGGATCGATATGCCGCGCGCCCAACCTGTGCTTCGCTGTATCCAGTTGACAGGGTAGCTAAGAAGGAAAGCCAGCAGAAATGCCACTATCGTGGGCGCGATCATCTGCCGCACGACCACTAGGACGCCAATGGCGAGAAGCACCAGCGCCACAACGACAATGATTTTGGTTACATTGCCCCACCGTCTGGATCCCATATGAGATCAGAACTGTGTCAGTTGGTTGAAGGGCCAGTATCGAATCCAGACTCGGCCGAGGATGTGTTCCCGTTTCACCGGTCCGAATGACCGGCTATCGTTGCTGTTATCGCGGTTGTCTCCGAGGACGAAATAACTGAGGGGACCCAGCATGATCGGCGGCATGCTATAGATACCGTGGTCATGTGGGAAGGGTTCAGGCAGCGGTACTCCGTCGATGTATACCGTGCCCTTGTGGATCTCGATGGTTTCACCCGGCAGGCCGACGATGCGCTTGACTAGCATCTCTTCCATATCCGGCTTGTTGATGACGACAATATCGTTGCGTTGCGGAGGGTGCAATCGGTAACTGACTTTGTCGATAATCAGCCGTTGCCGCTCGTGTAGATTCGGCTCCATGCTCTTGCCGAACACGATGGTAGCCTGAGCCAGGAACAGGTGCACGACCAACGCCAGCACAAGCGCAGGCAGGATGATTTGCGTAGTGTCCTGAATCAAACCGCGCCAATGACGCAGGCGAGTCGATTCGTCACGCTGCGCGTGTGCGTCTGTCTTTGACTCCAGACGGTATTCCTCTGTGCGATAATACTGAAACGGATCCCGATCGCTCATAGCTTCGCCCAAATCACACGCTACCTGCAAAAAAGTATAAGACCGGATCGTATGAATGCAAAATGAATTCCCGGGCGCAGGAGACGCCCGTCCTTAACATAGTTGACGCAGAAACATACGATCTATATACTGTCAACATACTGGATACTTACGTTTCGCATACATTGTGGTCGAATACTCCGTCCTGTCGCCAAACCTGTGTGCGACCAATTTCCGCCAATCCGTCTTCGATCGCTGCCCTGCTGAGGCACGAAGAGCAGCAATACTCTGCACCGCGCCTCCTATTCCATGCATAGATTGCCTACGTCCCAATTAAGAGCTTCCCATGGACTGATACGATCAGGGCTAGTGCTCCTGATCTTCTTGATATATTCGCTGCCTTTTTGCTCCATCGCATTGGCGCAGAACAGCGAGCCCACGGCCACCGCAACGGCCGGCGTCGCTCCTCTGGGTGTGGAGTCCACGACCGACCCATCCCAGATTGAGTCACTGGTTGAAGAAAAGCTCTCGACCATGTCTGTCGCGGATCGAGTTGGTCAATTGTTTCTTATAACGTTTGACGGAGACGATGTCGGATTTGAAAGCGATATAGCCGAGCTCATCTACGGGTATCGGGTTGGCGGCGTCGTGCTTGATCCCGCGAACCAGAACTTCAGCAACGGAACCGGCGAGGATACCCCGCGCCAGGTGGCCACACTCAACAATCGACTTCAGGCACTGGCATACGGTCTGTTGCTGCCGGAAGAGACGGCCCTGGAACCGTTGCCGGAAGGTTGGTCCTCCGATCCTGAGGCACTGCTGGAAGACTTGACCAGCGTGGCGCCTGTAAATATTCCGCTGTTTATCGGTGTGCAGCAGCTGGGTGATGGGCTTCCTGAAACCGCCTTGCGAAGAGGCTTCACGCCGCTGCCAAGCCAGATGGCCATAGGCGCTAGCTGGGATCCGGCGCTCGCAACGGAAATCGGCGAAATTGTCGGCGCCGAAATGCAGGCCGTTGGCGTAAATATGCTGCTCGGTCCCAACCTGGATGTGCTGGAAAATCCTAAGTCCGATCCCGTTGGGCGACTTGGCATACATATGTACGGCGGTGATCCTTACTGGGTAGGGAGGATGGGAAAAGCATATATCACGGGCGTACATGCGGGCAGCCATGGGCAGATTGCGACGATTCCGGGACACTTTCCCGGTGCAGGAGATATCGATCGCCTGCCGGAAGAGGAAGTATCGACAGTCCAACGTCCGTTGGCGGAACTTGAGTCCGTTGCCCTGCCGCCGTTTCGTGCTGTGACGCGGGGCCCTGCCAACGGATCACCCATTCAGGCACTGAGTATCACAGACGGCCTCATGTCGAGCCATGCGCGGTACAACGCGCTTCAAGGAAGTAGTCTTGGGCGCAATACGCCCATCAGCCTTGCGCCCGAATTGGAGACTGTGCTTGCCCAGCAGGGGTTCAGCGACTGGCGCGCGAACGGCGGCATCCTGGTGAGCGCGGAACTGGGTGCACCGGCGATTCGCCGCCACTATACCGCTTCCCCCACCGATTTCCCGTTTCGCCGCATTGCACTTGACGCGTTTACTGCGGGGCACGATCTGCTCTACACGGGCCGGTTCGCCAGTGACGATACCTGGGAAAGCCAGCGCATGAACATCAAGGAGACTATTGGCTTTTTTCAGGAACGGTATGTGAACGACCCGGATTTTGCGCAGGACGTGGACGACCGTGTCAGACGGATAGTCGCACTGAAGCTCCGGCTCTATGGCGCACGAGTAACATCTTCTACCGAATCACCTATCCCGCTGGAATCGGTACTTGTGCAGGACGATGCCCTCGCCAGCTTAGGTGAAGGACGGGCCGCCTCTCTGGCTTCCGTGGCGCAAGTCGCGCGAGAATCGATTAGCGTTCTATATCCTGACCCGCGTGAGGCGGCAGAGGTAGTATCCCGCATCCCCCAGGACGGGGAGAAGATCCTGATTATTAGCGATAGCCGCTTGGACAAGGAGTGTGCCGATTGCGTCGTAGACGTACCGATTGCTCCTGACGATTTTCGCAACATCATCCTGCGCCTATATGGTCCTGAGGCCACCGATCAGCTCGTCGGCGACGAAATCACAAGTATCACGTTTACCGATCTGGACGAGTTCTTGAAGACACCGCAGGCGTCCGATGCGGCGTCCGCCGCCATTCCCACGGTGACGCCGCTACCCACTGCTTTGCCTGAAGCTACGGAAGCGGCTCAGGGAAATGCACCGCCCGCGCCTACTGACGAGGCCGCCGAAAGTGACGAAGATAGTGGCTTGAGCAAGAGTGAGAAGACCGCGAAGGCCATCAAGGACGCAAGCTGGATCCTCTTTGCCATGTTGGATGTGGACGAAGCTTCACAACCGCAGAGTACGGTGGTGAAGCGCTTCCTGCGCCAACACAGCGATGATCTGGCGTCAAAGAATGTGGCTGTCTTCGCACTGAACGCGCCGTATTTTCTCGATGCGACCGAGATCAGCAAACTCAATGCCTACTACGGCGTCTATGGCAAGACGCAACCTTTCTTAGAGGATGCCGTTCGCGCACTCTTCCGGTCTTTTACGCCCAATGCGGCGCCACCGGTAAGCGTCGCAGGAACGCGTTTCAGCAGCCTGGCTGAGCGGCTTGCGCCGGATCCGGATCTTTCGGTGGACCTCCGTATTGCCAGCCACGACGGCTCCATCCTAGTCGACCCTTTGTTGAACGAGGAAGAGGCGCCTCCTGTTATCGACTCGGACACGCAAGTGCAGTTACAGGCCGGGCCGATCGTGGATCGCAACGGCAACCCGGTCCGCGATGGTGAGACGGTGGAGTTCGTCGTGACGTTCGACGGTGACACGGCGGCCCAGCGCGTCGAACAAGCGCTAACCCGATCGGGCATGGCTACCCGAGATCTACAGCCTGATCGAGGCGGCGTGATGCAGGTGGCCGCGAGGGTAGGGGAAGCGGTGTCGGAAAAGCCACTACAGTTGGTTGTGCAGAGTCCCGCCATGGCAGAGGCCGAAAGCGAGTCCGCGGATGCTCAAGTCACCGCGCCGGCGCCTACACAGACCCCTGCTCAGGTTGCTATGGCGGAACGCGCCGACCCGGTTGCCATCACGCAGCCTGTCGTGGAGCCGCCGCTACCTTCGCCGATGAACCTTGCATCCCTGGTGATCTCGCTGTTGACCATCACCGTAATGGTCAGCATGTTACTCATCCTCCAAGTGCGAGTACTGCCAAGGCGCACGCTCGTCCATAGCATTTTATGGGCCGTCAACTGTGGCCTAGTTGCCTATATTCTTTACGGATACGGGCTGATACCGGGGTCCGACTGGCTTCAGGGGAGTCTACGAATTTGGGGGACGGCGCTCGTGGTCTTTGTCGCGATGTTGCTGCCGCTGCTGTGGCTGCAACTGAGGTCCGAGCAATAGTACCCCCGGCTGGATTCGAACCAGCGCACCCGGCTCCGGAGGCCGGTGCTCTATCCCCTGAGCTACGGGGGC
>JBJYXA010000706.1:24242-26539 GCA_046259705.1 Caldilineaceae bacterium | reverse complement strand
TCGCGCGGGGCGTGCTGCTCCAACGGCAGATCCGATTGGTGCGAGCGTGGGGCGATAGTCGCTCGTAGGTCACTTGTGGCAAGTGACGATCTTCACGCGAGTCGAACCGGCGCACTCTCTGCTGGACATGAAGCACCGGATCCCAGATTGGACGCCGGCTTGACCGACCAGCAGGACTCGCAATAACGCGCTTTATTCAGAAGTTGGCCGGCAGAACCAACCCACAAACCAACCTTTTCTAGATTCCTTTTTCTCTGACAGCAGTCACAATCAGACACGGCCTTGGCCCGCGGGTCGAGCGTGGAACTCGCTGCCTTCAGTCCCGCGCAGCCGGGACCACATAGGCCACTTGTGACGCATCGCCGTACGTAACTGTATGTGAAGTCAATCACAATGTTTACAACGCATGTTGCCTGTGCTATTCTCGCTACGCTCCTACATTACATCCCACACCCCAACGGCTTAGTGCGTGCGCACCAGGGAAGATCGAATCACTGTGCCACGCTATC
Source organism: Caldilineaceae bacterium (assembly GCA_046259705.1). Lineage (GTDB taxonomy): Bacteria > Chloroflexota > Anaerolineae > Caldilineales > Caldilineaceae > JASGTU01. Next base: position 26,030 of record JBJYXA010000706.1, on the reverse strand, counting down.
GTGCAGGCATGCCGCTCGACGCTATCTAGAAGTTCGTCCGGGCAGTGCTTCCCGCTGCACACAGGTTCAATGGTGAGCGACTGTCGCTATGAGACGTCGGCTTTGGTCGACTTCTACGGGAACGATTTCGGAACGCTTGCACTGGTATAGTGGTTCACCGCTGTTCGACAAACGGCGAACGCGGTTTGGATAAGGGGGATGGGCGACTTCAGGCGCGGTGATGCGCCGTGGCCGCCAGTCTTCGGACGATGTTCCACACACAGGCAGGAAGAAAGGCAGGAAGAAGATGATCAAAGTGGGTTTGGCGTTATGTCTTGTATTCGGTTGTCTAGTACTCTTTGGCGGAGGCGCGGCCTACGCTCAGGAAATGCCCTCCGACGAAACGGTGGTTGTCTCAGGACTGGAGGGCGGTTCGGGCAGCGTCGTCGGCCCGGACGGTGCGCTCTACGTCCCTGAAACCCTGGCCGGTCGCATCGCACGCATCGACCCGGAAAGCGGGGAAGTCACCACGTTCGCCGATGGCTTGCCCAAGGGAATCGTGGGCATCGGCGGAATCATGGACGTCGCCTTCATCAGCGACACAGCCTACGCGCTGGTCACGCTGGTTAGTGAAGACGTCGGAGGCAGTGATGTTGACGGCATCTACGAGTTGGACGGCCCAGACAGTTTCACCGTTGTAGCGGACCTGGGCGAGTTCTCTTCACAACATGTGCCGACTAACACGGCAATCGAAGTCCCATCGGGCGTACAGTATTCTATGGTCCCGTACGGTGACGGGTTCCTCGTCACAGATGGACACCACAACCGCGTTCTTCAGGCTGGGCTCGACGGTTCGGTCAGCGAGCTGATCGCCTTCGATGACATCGTGCCCACTGGGCTGGCGCTGGACGGCGACACGGTATACATGGGCGAGGCGGGGCCCGTTCCCCATCTGCCCGAGCACGGCAAGGTAGTGTCTTTCGAGGTAGGTGCGGATACGGTGACGGACGTAGCTTCCGGAGCCAGGCTGATCGTCGACGTTAAGTTTAGCCCCGATGGTCATCTCTACGCGCTTTCTCAGGGAGACTGGGCAGGCAATGAAGCGGGTGACCCTGCGCAGCCCGACACGGGCAGCCTCTTGAAGGTCAATGACGAGGGTTCCTTCGACGTCATCGCGGAGGGCCTGAACCAGCCGACCTCATTCGAATTCGTGGGCGACAGCGTATATGTCGTTACCTTCGGCGGGGATGTCGTGAAGGTTGGAGCCCAGGAATCCTGTACCCTCGCCTCCATCCAGGGCACCTATGTCCTCCAAGGGCATGGCGTAACGGTCGCAGACGGAGCCGTACTGCCTTTTGCCGAAGCCGGCACGTTCACCTTTGACGGGGAAGGTGGCGGTTCCGGCACCATCTCAGTCAGCGTCAACGGCGAGCGTGTCGCCAGCATGCAGCCCTTCATGGGCGTCTATGCGGTCGCTTCAGACTGCATCTATACGATCACGACCGACGATGGTCTTGTCGTGGACGTGTATACGACGCCTTCGGCTGATGTGCTGACATACTCCTCACCCGGCATCAGCGGCGTCGCCTACCGGTAGTTTTCGATAACTCATACACCAAGGGTTTCTTTTGGGATGCGGCATACCGCCTCCCAAAAGAAACCTGAAACTTTGGACCGTCCATACACTGGATCATGATATTTCCGCGACGCGCCTCCTGTTGAAGGACAAAGGAGCGCTATTCTGGCTTCCACCTTCTAATTTCGTCCAAGTAGACATCCCGAAATCGGTTGTCCGGGTCAAGCTCGAGT
>JBJYXA010000706.1:5798-24142 GCA_046259705.1 Caldilineaceae bacterium | reverse complement strand
TCTAATTTCGTCCAAGTAGACATCCCGAAATCGGTTGTCCGGGTCAAGCTCGAGTTGTTTCTCCCAAGCCTTGATAGCTTGTTCATAATCACGGACCAAACGAAGTTGCGCGAAAATAAAGAGTTGACGTTCACCGCGATTATGCGCACTGCCGCACCCAATCTGCGCACTGTGTGAGACTACGGTAGTTCTGTGCTCCCTTCTTGGTTAGCTCGTCTATAGCTGGTCATACTCCGACGATTCAGCCAGCACAACTGGGACATCGATCGCAAGTCGGATGCTGACCATTCTGCAATTTCTGCTGATTCTCATCCCAGAAGAGTAATATTAGCTTTCCCCAAACCACACCACCGCAAGCTTCCGCGGGTTCTACTGACGTGCTACAATCGTCCACGCGCCTTGCCCCCCGGCGGCGCACCCGGCTAATGGCTACGCAACGATAACATGATTGAAGAATTCGACGCCTATCAGAATCTGAACCTCCTCCAGTTTGCAGTCACCGCGATCGGCGTATTGCTGATCGGCGTTCTGCTCGAAGTCGCGCTACGCTATGGCCGTGCGTGGGCCATGAACCGGCAGAACACCTGGGTGGAAGCTATCCTAAACGCCCTCACCTGGCAGCCGCTCTTCTGGGCGATAATGCTAGGCGTTGTCTGGCCGGCCTTGGGGCTGGCCTCGATCATCACCGGCCGACAGCAGGACCTGGACGCCAGAAATATGCTGCTGATGATCTCCGTGACCATCATTGTCGTGCGGCTCATCAATGGCTTGCTTAGGTCCTTGTCGGCCCGGTCGCCCTCTACGTCGGTCTCGCTGTTGCATCACATCTTACTCGGTCTGGGCGGGCTGGTCATTACCGCGATCATCTTGGGGTATCTGTTCGACATCTCGTCGCTGCTGCTGTTTCTTGCCATCGTAGGCGGCGTAACGGGTCTGACGGTCATTTTCGAGGATCCCATCAAGAATCTGGTCAGCGGTATTTCGCTAACCTTCTCCAAGCGGCTGGCCCCCGGAGACGTGATCCGGTTGCCGTCGGGCATTGAAGGCAGGGTGACCGATATCCAGTGGGATGTAACCGTCGTGCGGCAGCTGGCGAACAACTTCGCTATCGTGCCGAATTCAATCATGACCGAGGCCGAAATCGTCAACTATGATCGCCCGGACCCGGTGTTGTCCGTACCGGTCGCCGTGGGCGTAAGCTATGATAGCGACCTGGCGCATGTGGAGCAGGTCACGCTGGAGGAAGCTCGCCAGGCCATGCATACCATCAACGGCGATCTATCCCTGCCCGATCCCGTGATCCACTACAATGCGTTTGCCGATTCCAGCATCAACTTCGATGTGATTTTGCGCGCCGGCAACTATGCAGGCCGGAATCGGCTAAAGCATGAATTCATCAAACGGCTGCACCGGCGCTACCAGACGGAGCACATAGAAATCCCCTATCCAATCCGGACACTGATGGCAAGCCCAGACCAGCCCTTGACGGTTGCCGGCCGAGACCATTTGGAAGCGACCCTCCCGGTTCCAGGATCCTCGGCAACGCCAGAGCGAGCATGATACGCAGACGAACCGTGATCGCCGCAATGCTCGGCATGGCTTTGCTCATGACTGGTTGTACTCCGCTCGCCTCCCTGTTTGTGGATGGTGGATCGAACGGGGCTGAGCCTGGCCCAAGCGCAGCAACCGCTGAGCCCGACCAGACCGCGACCCCGCAGCCTACGCCCACACCGATTGGGGGCGCTGATGCCCCCTTGCTCTTCGTCTCGTCGCGTGGATCCAGCGGCGCTATCGACCTCTACCAGATTAATCTCGACGGATCGGGAATTGCGCGGCTCACCGACGATGCCGCGACAGAAAGCCACCCGCGCTGGTCACCGGACCGGGGTCATATCGCCTATCTATCCGACGTCAGCGGCCTCAACCAGGTACACCTGTTGTCGCTCCCCGGATATGAAGAGGAGCAGTTGACGGACTTCCCAGGCGGCGTAGCGGGCATGACCTGGTCGCCCGACGGCACCAAGCTTGCCCTGTTCGAGGCGGATTCTTCAGACGGTGAAATTGTGGTCGTGGACGCCGGCAACGGGGAGGAGGTCACTCGCTACGCTACCGGTCTGGAGGGAGCGACCAATCCCGCGTGGTCGCCGCGCGGTCAGGCCATTGCCTTCTCCGCCATGGCGGAAGGTCAGCCCCGCAACCGCGACATCTTCAGCCTGAACCTGGACGACGGTCTTCTGACCAACTTGACCAATCGGGCCGGCAACGACGACCAGCCCGCCTGGTCGCCCGACGGAACGCGGCTGGTTTTCCAGACGGATCGCGACGGTTCGTGGGACCTCTTTCTGATGCTGGCCAATGGCTCATTGCAGACCCCTCTCACCTTCACGCAGCAGAGCGAAATTGAACCGCATTGGTCGCCAGACGGTTCGCTCATCGCCTTCAGCTCGGACCAAGAAGGCCTCTACCATCTCTATGTGATATCTGCGGACGGCGCGCAGGTGCGCCAACTGGCGCCGGTCGAGGCCGACGACCGCCAGCCTCAGTGGCCGCCGGGACCTTCTACGCTCGTAGATCTACTGAGCTATGCCGGTCGTGAGGCCGACGGGCAACGCGATATCTTCGTGGCCACGGTTTCGGGCACACAGGACCGGCAGGTTACGCAGACCGATGCCGAGGATACGACGCCCGACTGGTCACCGGACGGCAGCCAACTGGTGATCGCCTCCAACCGCGCAGGCGGCCGCGAGCTTTACATCCTCGACAGCGCCAGCGAGGAGGCGCGCCAGTTGACCTTTGACTCCGGCAGCGCGCTGCATCCGGCCTGGTCGCCTGACGGGAGCCAGATCGCTTACGAGGCCAAGAGCGAACGCGGCGACTGGGACGTGTGGGTTATCGACGCAAAGGGCGGCGTTCCGCGCAATCTCACGGACATGCCCAAGGTCGATGATGGCAACCCGGCATGGTCCCCCGATGGCCAACGTTTGGTCTTCAGTTCCAACCGTGCCGGTAGCTTCGACCTGTACGTCATGGGGCTGGACAATCGCGAGGAGGTCGTGCGCCTGACCGACGGTTCGGGCAACGAGGTGTTTCCGAGCTGGTCGCCGGACGGAGCAACAATCGCATACCGCGCGGAGTCCGCAGACGGCAGCCGTCACCAGCTGTATCTGGTCAGTGTCGAGGATGGTACGACCGAGCCGCTATTCACCAGCCGCTATAACGACGACACGCCCGTCTGGGCGCCTGGTGGCGAACGCATCGTCTTTGCCTCGGACCGCGCTGGGGACAAGCGAGGCGACTACTCGCTATACGTTTACAGCCTGCCCACCGCCCGCGTGGAGCGCGTCGTCCAAGCAGAGCGTGACGCCCGATACCCATCCTGGCGCCAACAGACGGGGATTGTTACGCCGTGACCAGGCATTTCTCATCCTGAGTGTAGCACGCAGTGCACTTGCCGAACCGAGAAGACGCACTAGGCGCATCCGCAGATCACACAGCTATTGCATAGGGAATGAACCACACCGGATTTGGTGCCCTCGTCGGTGGGTTGTATACTTGCCTAATTAGTTAGCCGGCTAATGATATTTTCGACATTGCCGTCGTCTACGGGATGGAACCGTGTGGTCAGCCACTTCCGGGAGAGCGTATGCACGACAAAGATCCTGATTCCACCGGATACCTGCTTGGCCAATTGTGTCGGCTACACCATGCGCGCATCCGAACAGAGTTCCAAGCGTTGGGGCTCTATCGAGGGCAGCCACCACTACTGTCCACTTTGCACGACGAAGAGGGCCAGACCCAGTCGGAACTTGCCGAGCGGCTTCACGTGACGCGCGCGACGATGACCAAAATGCTCCAGCGTATGCAGAAGGCCGGTTGGATCAGTCGCCGTCCGGACGAACATGACCAGCGCGCCATGCGCGTCTATCTGACCGACGCGGGCCGCGCCGTGCGCGGGGAGATGCACGCCATCCTGGACCGTCTGGACCAAGAAACGCTCGACGGCTTTACGATGGAAGAGCGGGTACTTTTTCGACGCCTGCTCCTGCTGGCCCGGGACAACCTCAGACGCTACAACGAAGAAACGTGACCGGCCCTGATACAGGTGGGCGATGACGCTCGCCGCTCGCACCGGGCGCATTCTTGCCTGCCGAGTTAATTAGCCGGCAAACGTTATTTGAGTTGCGAACCGCCCGACAAAGCCGGATGCGGCCGGAAATCACAAGCGGAAGGGCAACAGAGTGAAGTACACAATACGATTGAAGGGGTTCCTCAGGCCCTACTGGAAATGGGCGACTCTGGCGCCGCTCCTGATGATGCTCGAGGTGGCCATGGACCTGCTCCAGCCACGCCTCATCGAGCACGTGGTTGACCAAGGCATCACCCAGCAGAATATGACCGTGGTCTACCGGACCGGCGCGGCCATGTTCGTCATCGCCATCATCGGCGCGATCGGCGGCGTCGGCTGCACTGTCTACGCAGTTCTGGCCGCCCAGGGTTTCGGCGCAGACGTGCGGCAGACACTGTTTGAGAAGGTGCAGTCGCTGTCGTTTCTCAACCTGGACGAACTGGAAACCGGCAAGCTCATTACCCGCCTGACGAGTGATGTGACGCAGGTGCAGGAGACCGTGCTGATCATGTTGCGCATGATGATCCGCGCACCCATGATGCTGGTGGGCAGCCTGGTTATGGCCGCGGTCACGGCCCCACAGTTGAGCCTGCTCTATATCGTATTGATTCCCGCAGTGTTGGTTGTCATACTCTTTATTATCCGCCGGGCCTTCCCGCTCTTCTCGGCCGTCCAGAAGCGACTCGACCGGCTCAACACGGTCGTACAGGAAAACCTGTCCGGCGTGCGCGTGGTAAAGGCGTTTGCACGCGAGGACTATGAGCGCAGTCGCTTCGGCGCCAGCAACGATGATCTGACCGAGATGACGACCAAAGCCATCCGCACGGTGGCTTCCGCCATGCCCTTTATGATGCTGTTTATGAACGCGGGCGTGGTGGCGGCGCTGTGGCTGGGTGGCGTCAATGTGAACAACGGGTCCATGCAGGTGGGCCAGATCATCGCGTTCGTGAACTATCTGACCATGACGCTCATGTCGCTCATGATGGTGAGTATGATGGTCATGCGTATCTCCCGCGCCGAGGCGTCCGCGGTGCGTATCCACGAGGTGCTCGACAGCGTACCCGCGGTGCAGAACAAAGCGGACGCCATCGCCGACATCGATCCCAAGGGCCGTCTAGAGTTTTCCGACGTGGTCTTCAGCTACGGTGAACACAAGGACGAACCCGTGCTCAGCGGCATCAACCTGGTGGTGGAGCCGGGCCAGACCGTTGCGGTCATGGGGGCCACCGGTTCGGGCAAATCCAGCCTGGTGAACCTGATTCCCCGCTTTTATGACGTGGACGGCGGGCGCATTTCGCTGGACAATATGGACGTGCGCGACCTGGACAAGGACGCGCTGCGCAGAAAGATCGGCGTGGCCATGCAGGAGTCGGTGCTTTTCTCGGGCACCATCCGCGACAACATTCGCTATGGCCGGCCTGACGCCTCCGACGAGGAGGTGGTAGCTGCGGCCAAGATGGCGCAGGCGCACGACTTCATCCTTTCTTTCCCGGACGGCTACGATGCCCAGGTGGGCCAGCGCGGCGTCAACCTGTCCGGCGGCCAGAAGCAGCGCATCGCCATTGCGCGTGCCTTGCTAACCAAGCCGGCGGTGCTGATCCTCGACGATAGTACCAGCGCCGTCGATGTGGGCACGGAGGCGCGCATCCAAGAAGCATTGAACCATCCGGACGAGAGACGTACCACGCTGGTGGTGGCGCAGCGTATCAGTACGGTCATCGGCGCCGACAAGATCGTGGTGTTGGAGGACGGAAAAGTGGCGGCGCAGGGCAACCATCACGAACTGCTGGCGACGAGCCCCGTCTACCGGGAGATCTACGAGTCGCAGGTCGACACCGAGGCGGTGAAGATCCTCGAAGAGGAAATGGAGGATGCCTCGGGTTTTTCTACGCGCGAGGACGGTGACGGAGCTGGTGATGGCTACCGTGATGGAGATGGCGGCGGAGCGAACGACGGTCCGGCCCGTTCCCTGCCAGCGGCGCCCAAGCGCGATTCCAGCGACAATAACGGAGGCCCGGCCCATGCCTGAGCCAGAACGAAAGAACACGCAACAGAATCCGCCGCGAATGATTGCAGGACCCGGTCACGGGCCGGGGCACCGCGGCATGGGCGTGGTGGAACGTGCTACGGACGCGCGCGGGACGGTGCGACGCCTGTGGACCTATTTGAGCCGCGAAAAGGTCGCCCTGCTGGGCGTCGGGGCTATGGTCCTATGCTCTACGGTTCTGCAGATGATTTCACCGTGGTTCTTGGGCCACATCATCGACAACTATATCATTCCCGGCGACTTGGCCGGCCTGGCGCGCATGTGCGCCATCATGCTGGGCATGTGGGTCGTCATTGCGCTGTTATCGTGGCTGGTGATCTATGTCATGGCAGGCGTGGCGCAGCGAACGGTACGCGCTTTGCGCACGGACCTCTTCGACAACCTGGAGAAATTATCGCTTGGCTTCTTCGATTCGCATTCCCACGGCGACCTCATGAGCCGGTTGACCAACGACATGGAAACCATCAATATGGTGCTCAGCGAGAGCCTGACGAGCATGATTTCCGGCGTGATGCTGGTGATCGGCGTGACCGGCATGATGTTGTGGATCAATCTGCCGCTGGCCATCATCACCCTGGTGACCACGCCGCTGCTGGTGGTGGGCGTGGTGCGCTGGGTGGGCAAGCGCACGCGAGTCGGTTTCCGCCGCCAGCAGGCGTCGCTGGGCACCCTCAACGGCATCATCGAGGAAACGATCAGCGGCCAGCGCGTGGTGAAGGCATACGTGCGCGAAAAGGAAACTATCGCCGAATTTGCGGTAGCCAACCAGCAATTGCGCAGCGACGCCACCCGCGCCCAGATCTATTCGGGCTTCATGGGCCCGGTGATGAACTTCGTCAACAAGATCAGCCTGGCCGTGGTGGTGACCGCGGGCGCGTGGATGGCCGTCATGGGCATGGCGACGGTGGGTACAGTCGCCAGCTTCATCAACTACACGCGCCAGTTCGGCCGGCCGCTCACGGACATCGCCAACCTGTACAACCAGATCCAGGGCGCCATCGCCGGTGCGGAACGCATCTTTGAAACCATCGACGAGCCGGCCACGGTGGTAGACGCGCCGGACGCGCTGCCGCTGGAGGATATCACCGGCGATGTGGAGCTCAACGATGTGAGCTTCGCATACGAAGAGGGCGTGCCGGTGCTGAAGCACGTGAGCCTGCACGCGGAGCCGGGCCAGATCGTCGCGCTGGTGGGTCCCACGGGGTCGGGCAAGACGACGACGGTCAATATGCTGTCCCGCTTCTACGACATCGACGAGGGCCAGATTTTCATCGACGGACACGAGATTCGGGCCATCAAGCAGGACGACCTGCGCCGCCAGCTCGGCATCGTGTTGCAGGACACGTTCCTGTTTGCGGGCACAGTGATGGAGAATATCCGCTACGGGCGGCTGGACGCCACGGACGAAGAGGTGATGCAGGCAGCGCGCATGGCCAACGCGGATTCGTTTATCCACCGCCTGCCGTACGGATACGACACAATGCTGTCGGAGCGGGCGGGCAATCTGAGCGAGGGACAGCGCCAGATGCTGGCCATTGCCCGCGCGGTGCTGGCCAACCCCGGCATTCTGATCCTGGACGAGGCGACGAGCAGCGTAGATACGCGCACGGAGCTGCAGATTCAGGATGCCATGCTGCGCCTGATGGAAGGACGGACGAGCTTTGTGATTGCGCACCGGCTGAGCACCATCCGCAATGCCGACCAGATCCTGGTGGTGCACAACGGCGAGATCATCGAGCGCGGCACGCACGAGGGCCTGCTGGCCGCCGAGGGCTTCTACTACAACCTCTACACAAGCCAGTTCCAGGTGGATGGGGCCACGTCGCCGGCAGAGGTCGCGGCGTAAGGGTTCAGCACGATAGTAGACGATAGGAGTTCGGTCGTAGCTGACCTGGGCTACGGGTGTTCTACCGCGCTATGTGTTTCATGGGGTGCGCCGGTGGAGAGAATTGCGCCGGGCTATTGGCAAGCTGCCATAAGCCGCCGAAGTAACGCGAAATGGGGTGCAGAAGCCTCCGTCATCGGCTGGATAACAGCGGCGCCAGTACTCGCGCCAGTCCCACCGCCACCGGCGTAACGACGGAGATGGCGAGCGTGCGCAGCATTTCTGTGTTGTAGGGCCACGTACGCGTCAATCGCAGTTCCCCTTTGCTGGCGGACAGCGCATTCACCGCCGTGGCGGCGGCCAGCGTGTCCTCGCCGGCGGAGATGGACTTTTGCAGAGCGTAGTAAGCCTGCGCCAGGCTTCGCTCTGTCAAGGACAGCTGCTCCGCTTTCTCTGCTGCCAACAACGAGTGCGTCCGATGCATGTTCAGATAGAAGACGGATACCGTGAGTGTGATCAGAATGCTGTAAATGACCAGGTTATCCACTGAGAGAAACTCCCGAAGACTGCTTGGCGAGACAACGAAAAACAGGCTGAGCACGATAGCCCCGACGAACACAAGCGCCAGGTAGAGGCTTTGCCGGCCGATGGGCGACAGTACTTCAGTGTTGAAGATGTCGATCTTCACGGGTAGGCGCAACAGCGCGTTGGTCACACGCGTAATGGTGAAGCTCACGAAGACGCTCCAACCGATTACGCCGAACATCACCAGGCCGGCGGAATACACGTAGCGCGATGCGACGGGAAACTCAGGCAGGATGTCTGGCATGCCTTCCATCGCCAAGAAGAAGACGACACCGGTGGCCGCGGCGCCCAACTCGCTGATCGGTCGCACCCGGCACGCGGCAGCAGCCGTGGCAGCGAAGGTATCGTCGTCGACCTGTGCCATGGGCCGAATGGCGCGAGCAACGTCTTGCTCCGTGCGCTGGATAGGGCCGATAACGGCCAGCAAGTAGGTGATCATCAGCGGGTAGAAAAAGAGCTGCCGTGCTCTGCGGTCCGTGATCATGGACAACCAATCAGAGCCGGTTTCCAGGTAGGCGATGACAAAGGGTAGCAAGAGCAGCACAACGCCGATTACGATGACGGCCCGACGGCGCGACCATCCAAAATGGGCGATACTTCTGTCAAAAACCAGGGCCGTAGTCGGCACGTACATAGGCGTTCGGTGTTTGGGTCACAACAGCGGACAATGAAACACGACGCTGGTCCCGCAGTGCTATACGGTACCAGTATATTACGGTTGTCAATATCCGACTTTTGTTCGCCATGTCATTGCCGACTCAGACGCCGGACGCCAGGCGCCAAAGCAGCGTTAGCGCTTGGCAGCCTTCCGCTCGCAAAAGCGATCTATACATCCGCAATCAGAAGCGGTGGACGCGCAATAGGAAGGGGGAGGGGAAGACGTCTCGCATCGGGTGTTCTGTGCCGTCACGTCACAATGTAGCGAATGCGCTGCCCCAGCAAAGGGTCACTCCCGACCACCAGGTGGAAATGCGCCAAGCTCCAGTAATCCGGCACCCTAATCAAATTCGCAGGGGAGATTGACACCGCCGGTCTCCAATGCTAGGGTACGATCACGTCTTCGTCCTGTGTTCACTTCATAACAAGTCGATCAGCCAACATAGCCGTCTGTCCGCTGTTTGCCGAGTAATCCGAACCCTCGGGACGGCCATTCGATTCGCTCAACCTGTCTAGGAACCGTAGCATGGACCACCCGCCGGATCCGCCATGGTGGCGAAACGCAGCGATCTACCAGATTTACCCGCGCTCGTTTCTGGACACGAATGGAGATGGCATCGGCGATCTGGCCGGCGTCACCGCCCGGCTGGACTATGTTCAGGAGCTGGGCTTTGACGCCGTCTGGCTCTCGCCTTTCTTCGCCAGCCCGCAACAGGATTGGGGCTACGACGTTAGCGACTACTATGCAGTTGCTCCGGAATATGGAGCGCTGCGCGATGTCGAGGAGTTGCTGGCGGAAGCGCACAGGCGCGGGCTGCGCGTGCTCTTTGACCTGGTGCTCAATCACACGTCTGATCAACATCCCTGGTTTCAAGAATCCCAATCCAGCCGCCATAACGCCAAACGAGACTGGTACATCTGGCGCGATGGCCGTGGACGGCGACCACCCAACAATTGGAAGGCCATGCCGGGCGGTTCGGCCTGGCACTATCACGAGGACACGGAACAGTGGTACTACGCTGGCTTTCTGCCGTTTCAGCCCGATCTAAACTACCGCAATCCTGCGGTCAAAGCCGCAATGCTGGATGTGGTGCGCTACTGGCTGGACAAAGGCGTGGATGGATTCCGCCTCGACATCTTCCACGCCATCTTCGAGGATGACCGCCTACGGAACAATCCATTCTCGTGGCGCTATTTTCCCAGCGATTCCGAACCTGGCTTCTTCCAACAGTGGGTCTACAATCTACACCGTCCGGAAACCATTGCCTTCGCCCGTGAACTGCGAGCATTGGTCGATTCGTATTCGCCGGACAGACTCCTGCTCGGCGAGGTATTTGGCGATCACGATACGGTCAAAAGATACCTGGGTGAACCACCGGACGGCCTGCATCTGATATTCCTGTGGGATCTGTTGCGCTTCCAACCAACGGCCCGCTTCTTCCGCGATCTACTTCGGCGCACGGAGAAGCTATATCCGACGCCCTATGTGCCCACCTATGTCTTGGGCAATCACGACCGCCAGCGCGTACTCTCCAGGATTGGCGGCGATCTGCGCCTGATGAAACTGCTCGCACTGATTCAGTTCACGGCGCGCGGCGTACCCGTAACCTACTATGGCGAGGAAATCGGCATGGTCGAGGCCCATCTGCCCGCCAAGACTGCAAAGGATCCCCTGGGCCGTCGCTATGGCTGGATTCCCCAGATCGTGCTCGACGCGCTGGGAATCTATGTCAACCGAGATGGATGCCGGACGCCCATGCAATGGAACCCGGAGGCGTGCGCGGGTTTCTGCAGCCAAGAAGCCGTACCCTGGCTTCCTGTTTCTCCCGGGTTCGTGAGCACCAACGTGGAAATGCAAGAGAATCAGCCCGGGTCTCTTTTGCAGCTGTACCAAGACGTCCTCGCCCTGCGGCGCGCAAACCAGGCCCTCCGTGTGGGCGATCTCCGTCTGCTAGACGGTCCCGAATGCCCCGACGATGTGCTGGCTTATGCCAGGCAGGCGCAAGACCAACGCGCGCTTGTCTTGCTCAATTTCGGCAAGGAACGACGTTTGTTCCACAACACAACCGGCTGTCGTCACGTGCTGCTAGCGATAGACAATGAGGCCGCCGTCGCGTCCGAAACAGTCTCGCTGCCGCCGCTTTCTGGGATGATCTTGGGAGACCGGGGGTCTGCAGCATGAACCGCTGGCGAACAATCGCATATTGCTCCGCTGCGGTCGCTGCAACCATAACAGGGGGGACGGCCCCTCTGGCGTTTCCTGCATGCGTTGCTCGCCGGCTGCGTCACATGGCGTGGCAGTCCCCCAGCCACGCGCCGTGAGCAGAGCCTGGGGATCAATCCCCAGGCCGGTACGGGAAACAGGCCAAGGCCTGTTCGCGGATTGGGTCAACGTGCTTTAGCACGTTTCTCGTAGCAGGTGCCGGTTTGAACCGGCGCCGTGCCTTACGCCGATGCCATCTCTACGCCAGCCAGGAACTCGGACACCGTCCGCAGGTATTTGTCCGTCTCTTCTACGTGGGCCAAATGGCCGCTCTCTTCAAAGACGACCATGCGCGAATTGGGGATTCCTTGCAGCATTGTCTCTGAACAGGCTGGAGTGATCTCATCATAGCGTCCCACCGTGATCAAGGTCGGCGTCGTGATCTCCCCGAGCCGGTCCGTGCGATCCCAGTCCTTGAGGTTGCCGATAACGACGAACTCATTGGGTCCATTCATGGTCTCGTAGACAGGATTTCCGTCAAGAATTGCCGTCGTGCGCTGGACGCAATCCGGGATATCCGCAAGCCGTATCAGATGGCGAGCATAGAATTCGTCGACGGCCGCCAGATAGTCAGGATTATCGTACTCCCCGTTCGCCTCGCAGCGTTGCATGGTCGCGACCATGTCTGGGGGCAATTCCGCCTTGAGGCGGGCGGCCTCAGCCACAAACTGGGAAATGCTTGACGACGTACTGGCCAAGGTCAGGCTGACTACGCCGCTAGGCCGCGTCAGCATATACTCGATCGCCAACCAGCCTCCCCATGATTGTCCCAACAGATGGATCTGGTCCAGGCCAAGCGCTTCACGCACCGTGTCCACTTCGGCCACGAAACGCTCGATGCGCCACAGCGAGCGGTCGTCCGGCTGATCGGATTTCCCGCAGCCAAGCTGATCGTAGAAGATGACCGGCCGGTCCGCAGCCAACCCTTCCAGGGGTTCCAGGTAATCGTGCCCCGCCCCCGGCCCTCCGTGCAGCGTGAGGAGCGGAATGCCGCCCTCGCCCACACGCCGATACCATATTTGAAACCCTTGTTCTACCGAGACCTTGCCTTCTTCAGCCTTCACCATTCTCCTCCATGCTCCTGGGATAATTGAGAAGACAGAATGCAATAAGTGTCGGCGAACAGCAAACGCATTTCGAACTCACCAGGCATCATTGCAGTCAGTATGGCATCCGTGACAACTGCAGAGATAGCCTTGACCTAGCTTTCGCTTTTCACAGCGCTGATGGGTACGCGGCAGACGGCCAGCAGCGGATGGCCGTAAAGTTAGTCAGGCGCATATTTCGGCGGGTTGCGTTTGCCTTCACTCTGCCCTTAGTATGTCTTTTCTATTGGGAGACCCGAATGAGGAGTTACGTACAAGGAGGAAACCAAATGATAGTCGACCGCAGGACATTCATTGCGAAGCCAGGAAAGGTAGAGGAGCTGGTGGAAGTGCTAAAGAGTGGTGCCGAACACATGGCGAGCCGGCCACCTTTCCGGGTGTACTCTGCGATGGTCGGGACTGGAAGCGGTGTGGTCTTGGAATTGGAATTCGACGATTTGAATCACTACGAGCGTTGGTGGGAAGAGTGGTCGGCCGCGCCGGAATCCGCCGCCGTACTCGAGCGGTTCGATTCGTTGCGAGCGCCAGAGTGGAAGAGCGAGCTTTGGCGGGCAAGATAGTTCGCGCAGTGGCCTCTTCCTGCGGTACCGGGAAGAGGCCTTTCCAGTACTTGTGCCGGGCGCGAGCGGAAGAGTACGGACCCGGCACGTCATGAGGCGGTACGCTTGCTGCTCGACGGCTGATACTATGCTGTGCGACATGAATTCACCGTAAAGGCTGACCCGCTAGCTGCGCTACGTATTCACGCCATCCCGCCTCGAACTCGTCGAACGACACGTCGTGCACCTTCGGCACCAGCGTCTGCCAACTGTCATGCTGTCCCACCGCGGCCACGAGCAGCGGCAGGCTCTCCCGCCCGTATTCGGCTACCACGTAGTCGATGAAAACGGAAGTCAGAGCTGGATGATCGGCCTAGACGCCATCCAATGCCGAAGTGATAATATTCTGTGAGTCCCTGTTCATCGATTGCAGGCAAGGCCGGATGCGTTAGCTGTGCAATGCCAGTGGACAACGCCTTGAACTGGGCGCCGTTGCAGGCAATCGGCAAGTCGAAAATTGGGCTCACCATCCACACAACGTAGGCGGCGCAAGCATTTCGAACGTCTTCCTCTCCGCGTTCCCGCAATATGGTATTCCACGTGCTGTTGGATAAGCTGAGCTTCATATCCTGTAATTCCCACAGCCGCAATCCGGCCAAGAACGTGCCCGTGGCAACTGTCGAATATGTCTGCGCCCGGTCCCAAAGAACTTCGAGCATGGCCAGGGCAACTGCCTGAGAAAGTACATCCGCGTCGGAATATCGCTCCGGCGCCAGATAGACCGCAGCCGATGGCACGGAAACGGTTCCCGCTTGTTCCTGCAAGGCGACCCTGCCCGGTAGGTATTCGACGTCGACGCTGACGACGAGCTTCGCCCGGCCTGGGATCTGCGACAGTCCGAAGTCGCGTAGCATCTGTGCGTACAGCGCGTCCTTCTCCTGCGCACTCTGCAGCACAACATCCTCGTCGCGTTGTCGATAGCGCCAAAGTAGATAGGGGGTCTCCAGCTAGCGCGTCTGGCCCCACAACGCAGGGACCGGATCAGTGCGCAGCCAGCACTGCGGCGTCTCGCGGTAGAAGCGCGTCTGGTTATAGCGCACAAGGTCGTGCGGCACGGCTCCGGCATGGCCGTCAACGCCGGTATCGTCCAGCGCCAACGCAATCTCGGCTACCGCAAAGCGACCCTCAAAACGTGTGTCGCCGACCGTGAGATGAGTTGACGGCCCTTCCTGCCCCGTGACTGAGGCCAGCAGGTGCTGTTCGTTTTCCCGCATCGATTGCACGTAGCTCGAAGCAGGGTCGTCTATGAGCATGCCGGCGGAGACTTCCGGTATATGTTCCCGCATCCACTCTTCTGCGTCGACCGCGCTTTGCACGCCTTATTCCACCTCGGCGATGCCATTTTGCGCCTCGTTACGCGCATAGGCGGCGCCGACGCCGGCCATCAACAGGGCAACCATCGTCATCGCGAACACAACTAACCGCCGCATCTCGTGGCGACCGGACGGCCTGGACTGATCCACCTCGAGTGACGATTTCGGAGGCCAGGGATCTTCCCGACTCTCGTCCTCCAGGATTTCCCATTCCAGCTTCGAGCTTTTGTTCCACATGACGGTCCTCCCCTTGTGCTTCGCGCGGAGCATCCAACACGGCGGTGGTACTGCGGGCGGCGTGCACCCATGCCTGCCGGCAGCCGGCACGGGGCTACCAAGCAGGGACATGGTACCGAAGGGCTATGCTCCGATCATCCGCAATTCGTTTATTTTGGGGACTAGCTTGTGATGCCTAGAGGTCGTAGATTGGGACGAGTACCGTTAATTGCGTGGACATGGGTTAGGCAAGGAGACCGAGCTCGCGAGCGTGTGCGACGGCTCGCGTGCGGTTGGCCACGCCCAGTTTGCGGTAGATGTTACTGGCATGGGCCTTGACCGTACCTTCGGCGATGATCAACTCGGCGGCAATTTCGGTATTGGAGCGGCCGAGGGCTAGGAGGCGGAGCACCTCTTCCTCACGCGGCGTAAGCGGCTCGACCAGTGGTTCGAGTGTTTGGAAGCGCGAACTCGGCGTGGCCAGCTCCGTTTTTAGTGCGTCGACCAGTATCACTGGTGAATCGACCAAGTTGCTTGGATCACGCAATTGGTTGCCGGGCGTAAGCCCGTTGCGCGCGAGGGTGTTCGCTACCCGTGTGCGCGTCTCCGCATCACATGCCGAGTGTGCCTGCACGAAGGAGAGCGCCTGCAGTCCGAGCGAATAGGTCGAATTCTCCCTCAACAGGAGGTCACCCGCCTCTGCCGCAATGCGGAGCAGTAGGGGCGTTAGCTGTGTTTCCGCCACGACCTTCAGCGCGTAAAGAAAATGGGATCTGGCGACCGCCGGCTCGGCGGTTTCCCGGGCCACGACGCCCAGACCCAGCCGCGCTCGGATGATGCCCCCACGATCGCCGATCTGGTCATATATGCTGAAGCTACGCACATAAAGCTGGCGCGCCTCTGACCACTCCTCACGTGCCGCAGCCACGTCCGCCAGGTGGGCGAAAATATCCGCCATGCCGCCGGGTTCATCCAGTTCTTCGTAGACCCGATAGGCGCTCTCAAAGTGCAGCGCGGCTGCGTCGAGGTCACCTTCGATGCGCGCAACCTGTCCGAGAATGCTGCGGTAGAAGGCGGTATCGCGTACATTGTCGGTGGACATCACCCTGGTCATTCCTTCGTCAGAAAATCGCCTGGCGCTAGCGTAGTCCCCTAGCGCGATCGCCGCATTTGCCGGAGGGAAGTACCTATTGAAATCGTACGCCCGACGGCTGCTCTCATCTGCCACAGTACGTAATCGCTTGCCGAAGGCCGTAGCCCGCGCATAGTCGCCACGCGACAGGGCGACATGCATTGAAACTACGAACGGTTGCCGTCCAAGAGGCAGGTCAGTCGACACGTGGAATTCATCGAACAGATCACGTGCGGGTGCTAGTACTCTCTCAGCTTCCTCCAGGCGTCCCAGCCGGAGACAGAGCCAGCCATAATGGGTTGCAAGCTCGGATAGCACGCCAGCGCGCTCTTCCGTCATGGGTCGGGACTGCAGCAGGTGAACCGAATGCAAGAACAGGTCGGCGCCTTCTTGGTAGCGGCTGTGCAACTGGAACAGAATCCCCATACGGTTGGTTGTGTCTCGAACAAGAGAATACTCGCCATGATCCAGCGCCCAATGCCAGGCCAATCGCATGTTGTCCAGTTCACTCTTTGCTACCGACGCAAACGCAAAGGATGTTGATACCTGATTCCTGAGGAGGAGCCTCAAGTAGTATTCACCGTGCCTGCGCGCCGCCGCCTCCTCTTCCAGCGACTCGGCCAGCTTCTGCGCGGCATACTGGCGCAGCAACTCGTGGATCTGATAGCGTCCGCCGTCATCGCGCGTAATGAGTGACTTCGATACCAGCGCCGCCAGGACGACATCATCCGCACCCGCCACGGACTCGGCAGCCTCGTAGGTGAAGCCACCGCGAAAGACGCTCAGCTTGGCGAAGACTTCGCGTTCTCCTGGGCTGAGCATCTGCCACGATGCGTCGAACACGGCGCGGATGCTCTGGTGGCGGTCCGGCACGTTGCGCAGCTGTGTGGTCAGGACGTCCAGACTGCTTGTTAGGCGGTCTGCGATGGCGGCGCGGTTCAACGCACTCAGCCAAGACGCCGCCAGCTCGATGGCCAGGGGCATGCCGTCCACTGCGCGGCAAATGGCGACCACCGACGCCACGTCATCCTCGAGCCGGAAGTTCTGGCGCACCTGTTTGGCGCGTTCGACAAAGAGTTGCACTGCACCATAGGATGCGGAATCAGCTTGTGATTCCGCTGGCGGACACGAAAGCCCCTGTACCGTATAGAGCCACTCCTCGCGCATATTGAGCGCTTCGCGCGAGGTGAGCAACAGGTTCACTTCCGGCGCTTCAAGTAGGATGTCGAGCAGCAAATCGGTCCCGTCCAGCAAATGCTCGAAGTTGTCGAGCAGGAGCAACATCCGCTTGTCGCGCAGGTGATTGAGCAACTGCACCGGCAATAGCTCGGGGCCCGCCAATGTGTATCCCGCCGCATCGGCAATGGCGGAGGGAATTAGGTCTGCGGAGGCGACCGCCTGCAGCGGAGCGTAGACCACCGGCGCGTCCCACGTTTGCGCCACGGCGATGGCCAGACGCGTCTTGCCGATGCCGCCCGGCCCCACCAGCGTCAGCAGCCGGCAGTCCGGATTCTGCAGGCGCGTGCGTACCTCCTCGATCTGACTTTCCCTGGCGACAAACGAGGTGGTCTGCCTGGGTAAGTTGGAAGGTGCTTTCGCCATAGCTTTTCCAAAAACTCCAACTATTGTCGACTCCGTGCGATTCTACATGATGGACGGCAATGCGCAAACAGGTGCGTTGGCGTGGAGCTGTGTTATGGAGTGCACCCCGTTAAGGCTGACTTAACCTCTCCACAAGGCGCGAGTAAAGTCCACGAGCCCGTCCGCCCGGTATAATGGTGCTGTCCGGAGCAACCGCCGCCGAACGCCGCGCAGCGACGAAATCGGACTTCCGGCGGACCGCACATGGTCGTGGTGGGACGATGGTGGAAGCCGGATGAATTGAACACTGTATGTGGTTACCTGTTGTGCAACCGCATTTTGCAAGGAAAGGACGGGAGGCCATCAGCATGGGAAACGCAGACGTCGCGCAGAGTGAGAATTTATTGATCGCCATGACCAATACACAGGAGAGTCTGAAGCTGATACAATCCGTGGCAGACCGCGAGGCGGATCTTGCCCATTTGCATGTCACATTGATGCACTATTTGGTACCCATCTATTGGGAACATGGCGGGGACACGTCAGACGAGCAGGAACTGCAGGAGATCCTGCGTGAAGAACGCCGTGTCTTGCGCACCGAGGAGATGCAGGAAAAGCGCAGCCGCGATTACTTCCAGGAGGCAAAGGCCATTCTGGTGGATGCCGGCGTGCCGGCGGAGAACATCCATTCTTGCCTGACAAGTGACGGCGCCGACGTCGCCGAGGCGATCCTGCAGGAGATCAAGGACGGACACTTTACTGCGGTTGTGGTGGGACAGCAGGATCGGTCCATGATTGAGGAGATGTTCGAGGAGTCGCTTGGCGAGTTTCTGAAGCGGAACACGAGCGAGACGAAGGTGTGGGAGATTCCAGTGGGGTAGGTGGTTGGCGGCG
>JBJYXA010000706.1:3393-5698 GCA_046259705.1 Caldilineaceae bacterium | reverse complement strand
GATTCGCTCCCACTTCAAATGGTACTAAAATAGGGGAACCTTATAAGGCCACTATAGTGCTGCCATGCGTACGGAGGACAGGTTTGAATACAGCAGGACTCTGCAAGTCTTCCAGATATGGAATGGTTTTATACCCGAGAAGCCGCAAGCAACATGGGTAAATCTCATGGTTCAGATTGAAAGGCAAGGCAGAGATAATTCAGAGAAGCGAGCTAGAGACTGCCTGTTCGACAGCGTGTTGGCCCGGATACGTCGCGGTGAGTGTACTTCAGAAGAAGGCGCTATTGAGCTGCTGGCGCAACTAGATCAGAATGAGCGGCGCGGGCTGCTCGATGGGGACAAGCGCCTATGGCCTGGCCTCGGTGGTTTCTTCCTCAAGGGATACAATCATGAACCGCTTGTCGCCGGTGCGGTCGAACGGCTGGGCATCCCCGGTGTCCGCTTTACCGACGGGTCGCGGGGCGTGGTCATCGGTCACTCCACATCCTTCCCAGTCACCTCTGCCCGCGGCGCAAGTTGGGACATTGCGCTCGAGGAAGAGATCGGTCGGGCCATCGGCATCGAGGCTCGTGCACAGGGCGCCAACCTCTTCGGCGGAATCACTGCAGACGTGCTCCGCCACCCAAAATGGGGACGTGCACAGGAAAGCTACGGCGAGGATCCGGTTCATGTCGGCTTGATGGCTGCGGCGCTTACGACCGGAGTGCGCAATCACGTCATGGCCTGCGTGAAGCACTTTGCCCTTAATGTTGTCGAACAGTCTCGATTCTTTGTCGACATAGAAGTCGATGAAGCGGCGATGCATGAAGGATATCTGCCTCCATTTCGCGCCGTAGTCGAGGCTGGGGCTGACACTGTGATGAGCGCATACAACTCCGTTAACGGAGAGTGGGCTGGACAGAACCGGACCCTGCTCACGGACATTCTTCGCGACGAATGGGGATTCAGAGGCTTCGTCATTTCCGACTTCATATGGGGTTTCCGGGACGCCGTGAAATCGCTGATGGCGGGACTCGATGTTGAAATGCCGTTTTCGCAAACGCGTGCTCGACAATTGCCGGCGGCGCTAGGTGAGGGTCGCCTATCGTCGGATGTTATCGACCGGACTGCGCTTCGAGTCCTGGCTGGACAGTTGCGCCACTACGCTACAATTGAAGAACCCGCTCCATCTGCGGAAGTACTCGTTTGCGACCAGCACCGTGCACTTGCGCGGAGGGCCGCTGCTTCCGGCATGGTTCTACTGCGCAACGAGCATGCTGGAGATAAAGAGGCGCCACTTCTTCCGCTTGACCCGGACATTGAATCCATAGCCGTACTCGGCTCACTCGCTGATCATGCCAACCTCGGCGACAACGGCTCTTCGGCAGTAGATCCTCCGTACACGGTGAGTGTGCTGTCCGGCGTGCGCGCAATGATGCAGGACAGTCGCGTTGAATATGACGCCGGTAATGATGTGGCGGCCGCTTTGGAACTGGCGCGCCGTTCTCAGATCGCGCTTGTCGTCGTTGGCTGGGATGGCAACGGAGAGGGCGAGGCACTCGTCGTCAACGACCCAGACGCCGCGTCGATGATGGGACCTCCCTTTGCAAACAGATTTGTATCCGGTATTTTCGTGGGATTGCTTAGGTTGCTCACCAAGGCAAAGCTAGTTCCAAGAGGGGGCGACCGTGAACGTCTGACGTTGTCGAAGCATGAGAAGAACCTCATACACTCGGTAGCCGCCGTCAATAGTCGAACGATTGTCGTGATTATTGGCGGTAGCGTAGCCGTGATCGAATCATGGCGCAATCGAGTACCGACGATTGTGATGGCCTGGTATCCGGGTATAGAAGGCGGCAACGCGCTTGCGGACATCCTGACTGGCGTCGTGGAACCTGGTGGACGATTGCCCACCGCCATACCCACCGATACCGCACATCTGCCTGATTTCGACAACACGTCGCGCCAAGTGCGCCTTGATCGTTGGTGGGGTCAAAAGAAACTCGACCGGGATGGTCACCCAGCAGCGTATCCATTTGGCTTCGGGTTGGGATATACAACTTTCGAATTCAGCGATCTCACTGCAAAGATCCGCCTGGGAACAGCAATGGGCGCCGATGTAGGATCTGTTGAGGCGAGTGTCGCGATCCGCAATACTGGCGAACGCAGCGGTTCTACCGTCGTGCAATTGTATGCTGTGGCTGATATTGACTCTTCGGCGGACCGCCCGCGTCGCCAATTACTCGGTTTCTCGAAGGTAGAGGTTGACGTTGGTGAACGTTGCACTGTGTCAATCCGCGGCACGTTACTTCCACTAGCACGGCGT
>JBJYXA010000706.1:0-3293 GCA_046259705.1 Caldilineaceae bacterium | reverse complement strand
CAAACCTACCAGTATCAGTATTCTGACGCGCATTGGCTAAGGTGTAGGCAGCGAGTGCCGCGTTGTCGTTATTCGTTCTGGATACCAATCCTCTCGCTAAACCTAACCGATATCATTCCAGGCTTGAATCACTCAGCCACATATCTGCACCCTGTCACGCCGTAATCACAACGTAGATCATGCCGAACATTGTGCACGAAGGCTATGGGGATCCCGCATGTGCCCAGTTAGTCCGTTTACCGGAGTCCGCTGGAAAAGATAGCACGCCACTGGCCGAGATCCGCGCCCGATATCACGTTGATGGCAACCACCCACTTGACCCACTGGAAGCCGCGCCGTCCTGGTGCAACCAGCCGAAGCGGCGCGCCGTGACCATGACTCAATAATTCACCGCCGACATGTGTGGCCAGCAGGGCGCCATATGCCTCCTGTATGGGCAAGCTCCAGCGGTAGCCCGTGGCCGAAACGAAACTGACGTATCTTGCTCCCAAAGTTGGTTGTGCCAATTCCAGCAGGTCGCTGACAGGAACGCCACTCCAGACTTGGTGCGAGTACCAGCCGCCAGTGCAGTCAATGACGGCTTTCAAGTCCCGATGGTCCATACTTGCCAACCGTTCGAGACCGTAGGATGCTGTCCGATTGATGAGGCCGGATAGGGACAGTGTGTAGTCCTCAAGATCGAGCGGCGCGGGTCGGTCAAGCATCCACATGGTGACCGGGAATGCCCCGTTGCCCCGTTCCGGTCCCGCGCTGCGCGAGCCGGTGAAGCGCCTATTCGCCCCCGGGGTCTGCAACAGCTGTTGGCTCTGATGCTGAGTAGTCCATACCAGCCCACTTGCCAGCAGTACGCCTAGCGCGCTGAACGCAGAACGCCTGTCTCTCACGTCCCGGCGCGAAAGTGGCCGATATCGAATCACCATATGCCAAAAGACTAACATCAGCAGCAGAATACCGAATGTGGTATGGAGAATCATACCGCTCGGGTAATCTACGGGCCACTGCAGTGTCGTCCAAACAATGCCTGTGACCCACGAACCAATGGCTGTGACCGATAACAGCACCGACACGATGGTCGCAGGCCGCCAATGACGCAGTTCTGTCACGCGACGGCTCACGCGTCGAAGCTTCCAGAAGAGTAAGACAATGATGGACAGCCCGACCCATCCGTGGATCACAAAGAGCAGGCGGCCCTGCGGCCTGCCCACGGTAAAAGAGATCAAACCGGTCACAACTTCGAACGTAACCAGTACCAAGAGCGCCCAGTCAACGGTACGTGCGCGCATGCTCATGTCGAACTACGATCTCGCTTCACTTTATAGCGCATCATCTACAGCGCGGCGAAGCGATTGGCCCTTTTCCTCATCGAAAGCTCCAACTGTTCGCCAGAGAATGTTCCCAGTGCGATCGACGAGTAGGATGTGGACATCGTTCTTGTCAGCAATGCCGGTTGCCTGCATGAATTGATCCAGGTCGACGTAAAGCGTGACCGTTCTTTCGCGCGCCTTGGGATCGGGAATGCCGGCGCGCATGCCCTCATTGATGAACGTGCGTGAGACCATGGACATCTGGTAGATGGTAGGAAGCTCGTAGTAAATGAGCCCCGCAGTAGATGATTCCAGCATCTCGGCATAGGGGATCCAGGTATTGACGACGCTCTGCTGCTCCCGCAGGAAGGGCACAAAGAGCAGGTTGAGTTCTCCGGCGAAGTCGCGGGGGAACTCCAGTTCTTGCCGGGCTAGGTTTGATCCTGAGACAGTGGGAAAGGTAATGCCATTTGCGCTAGTGGTCATCCGACTTGGGCGCACCGAGAATCGCCAGAACAGGAGCAATAGCACAGCTGCGACGATAACCAGCAGTAGAAGGATTCTTATTGTTGTCATGAATTGTATGGTCCCATCTTACGATCTATGGGTTCAATGATCCCATTACCGTTCGTCGTAGTCAAACTCTTCACAATACAGACCTTGCCGCTGCGCGCCATTCTCTGCGTACAGGACACGATTCTGTTCCCGATGGCTTGAAACCGTCAGGGATGGGCCTGTACATCGAAGCCGGCTAGCATTCATGATGTCAATTCCGCCCATCTGAGGCCTCACACGTAACCCAGCGCGATGAAGCGTAGTCGTAGACTAGAATGCGAGCGATAGCCTGATTGACAGCTAGCTTACAGAAGTTAATGACCTGCTATTGCTACTATGTACAATAATTGCACAGATATTGAACATGTTTATTGTGCAAAATTGCTGTTCCGAGCGTGCCCTGACAGTTTAAGCAACGGTACATAAGGAGAAGTATGGCCCATGATGAAACGAGTCGGAGGAGTATTAACAGCGGCAATGGTGCTGGCGTTGGCTGGTCTACTAATTCCCAGCACGGCTAAGGCACATCAGCCGTATTGCGAACTGGAAGATGTGACGCTGGATAGCCCATGGCAGGCGCCGGACTCCGAGGTTTCCTATGCGTACTTCGGCAACCTATACCCGGCGCAAGACGTGGACTACTTCACCTTTGACGCGGCGGAAGGACAGCCCGTACTGATCAGCCTCAGCATCCCGGCTATTGACGGGCAGGAAGACTTCAAACCAGTCATGGCGCTGTTCGGGCCAGGCGTCAAGGCAGATGATGCGCTCGACCTCCCCGCACGCGTGGAGGCGCCCGCAGGCCAGCCCGGCGCGATAATTGACGTGGGCGACGAGGGTGAATACTGGTATGAGCCCTTCGGCGGTCGCTACTACTGGAATTACGAGAACACATTCTTTGAAGCGCCTGAAGACGGCACTTACACGGTAGCCATGTGGCATCCTGAGCAGGAACTGGGCCGCTACTCCTTCGTGTTGGGCGAACGAGAGGTTTTCGGCGGCGACCGTGAGTGCATGGCAAACATGGACGCCTACTGGACGCCGCTGCTGGCAGGCGAGAACCCGTATCGCACAGCCGTGGCCGAATATGAAATGTCCGCCTCCATGGACGCTGCAGAACCCAGCGCAAAGTCTGGCGAGATGGACATGGGCACCCACGTGCATGCGGACGGCCAGATGCACGACCACGGCGCACCGCTGGAGGTGGCCACCGACAAAGCGCCGGTCGTAGACCTGCAGCTCATTCCGTTGAGTGACGGCAGCTACAACGTGCGCATCCAGACGATGAACTTCACCTTTGCGCCGCAGAACGTGGACGGCGCGCCGGTAGAAGGCGAGGGCCATGCCCACCTCTACGTGGATGACGAAAAGGTAGCCCGTATCTACGGCGAGTGGTTCCACCTGTCTTCGCTGCCAGAGGACGCGCAGCAGGTG
>JBJYXA010000705.1:0-1904 GCA_046259705.1 Caldilineaceae bacterium | reverse complement strand
CTCCCAAAACCGGACGTGAGCCTCTCGACTCATCCGGCTCCTATCGTCCAACCGTTCTCTCAGAGATCCAGTGCGCAAACAGGTTAGGCTGGCGGGCCTTAACCCGCCGAAGCCAGTCCCACGCCCGCAAACAGCGTCCCCTGAGTCGTCTGTATTTCCGCTGGGCCCAGCGTACCAGGAACTGATCCAGGGTGCGGAGAGCCCGGCAAAGCACGGATCGGTGGAAGCGCCCATAATACCGGACCCAGCCGGCAACCACCGGCCGCGTCCACTGCGCGAGAT
This sequence comes from Caldilineaceae bacterium, assembly GCA_046259705.1. Lineage (GTDB taxonomy): Bacteria > Chloroflexota > Anaerolineae > Caldilineales > Caldilineaceae > JASGTU01. Next base: position 1,622 of record JBJYXA010000705.1, on the reverse strand, counting down.
CCACCAAGGCGAGATCGTTTCGACGATGCAGCCGCCAGCGCCGAATACGTTGGCGCAGGGACGTGGCTGCCGTGTCACTCACCGCAGGGGCAAAACTGACGAACAACTCACCGTTCTGGTTCTTCGCACTCCGCGGGCGAAACGTGTAGCCCAGGAAGTCGAATTTCTGGTTCGGATACTGTTCGTGTCGATTCGCGTCCTTACAGTACACGATCTTCGTTTTCTGAGGATGCAATTCCAGTTTGCATGCCTCGCACCGCACCTCAAGCGCTGCCCACAGCGAGCGTGCCTGTGCTTCGCTTCGGCAGTGGCATACGATGTCGTCAGCATACCGCTCGAACGGGACCTCTGGATAGAGTTCCTGCATCCATCGATCGAACGTATAGTGGAGAAAGAGATTAGCCAGTATCGGGCTCACAACCGCCCCCTGTGGCGTCCCTTGCTCCCGGCTCACCAATGTACCGTCCGGCATGCGCACAGGCGCCTTGAGCCATCTTTCGATGTATAGGAGCACCCATGTGCAGTGCGTGTGTCGCCGCACTGCTCGCATCAAAAGATTCCAATCGATAGTATCGAAGAAACCTTTGACATCAAGATCTAGCACCCAGTCGTACTTCCAGCACCGCTGGCGTGCAACCGATAGCGCTTGATGCGCCGACCGCCCGGGCCGATACCCATAGGAATCTCGGTGAAACACCGGTTCCAGGATCGGCTCCAGGTGCCGCCGGACTACCATCTGTGCGATGCGGTCGGAGACCGTTGGAATCCCCAGCGGCCGTGTCCTGCCATCGCCCTTGGGAATGTCGACACGACGCACCGGCGGCGGAAAGTAGCTGCCTGATGATAACCGGTTCCAGAGCCGATAGAGGTTGTTACTCAGATCCCCCTCGAACTCAGCGATCGATTGCCCATCGACGCCCGCCGCCCCATGGTTCGCCTTGACCCGCTTATATGCCTCCCACACCTCTTGCTTGGGAATACAAAACGGTTTCGCTTTATTCACTCAGATCCTCCCCATACAGGTTGTCCGCGTGATAAAGCTGGACGACGTCGCCCCTTCGGTCCAGTCCCATTACAGGACCTTCACCCCTAATACGAGCGACTCCGCCCCTGTGCCCCGCATTGGTACTCTCATCCTCGCGAAGGCTGTTCGCTTGGATTTCTCCCGTAGCATCGGAGCGACAGGTTCCTACGTTCCTCACCAAAGCCTGAATCAAGGTCACGCCACCTTCATGCCGGGTGCCAGTTGGGCAGTAAACGGGTAACCCCCAACCTGCGTCGCGGGACAGAAATCCGGGCCCCGGTTTCGACACCAGTTTGTACGTTTCGACACGTCATCAGTGGTTCACTCGCGTTCGTCTCCTTGATTCCCACCTGACGGAGTTCTGCTCCGCCTTTTCCCACAACGCTCACCACGAAGGCTCTTAACCCACGCAGCTTGTGGCGGTTTGAAGCCTGCTCCCGCAAGCCGACTTCGAGGGGTCTACCCTCATCTCCGGTAAAGCATCGCTTCCGCCGCGTCCCGCAACGGTCACGTTCGTAGCACACCACCTCCTCATACTTCAGGCTGCGCCACAGTCGCTCGACGAACACATTGTCGACCCACCGACCCTTGCCGTCCA
>JBJYXA010000704.1:0-5738 GCA_046259705.1 Caldilineaceae bacterium | reverse complement strand
TTAGGTGGTAATAGTCGATCTCTTCGCGACCGGGTGCCGCGGTATGCGCGGGTAGCACACAAATAATTCGGCGCGGTCCTGCCTAACCGTATCGGCTGGGTGTCTTTGCTCTTCTTTACGTTTTCGAGCCTGAGCAAACTGGGAAGTCATGAATGACTAAGTTCTTTCGGGGGCTATGCAATCCCCTCGGCATCATCGCGACAGCGCGAAAGATCCTGAGGGGCATGCTGGAGGCACCCTGGAAGCGGAGCCGGGGAGTGGCCCGGGCGTTCAAGGGCATTCTGCTGCGAATGCTTATTTTGCAGTCCAAGGTTTGTGGGGACCAAGCGTCCTCGCGTGCGCTCGCGGAGGGCGTCGCGATGCGGGCGATGGGTCAGTCGAAGCAGGCAGTATCGAGTTTGCTGCGGGCCGTGGAGTTGAACCCTGAGTGCCTATCGGCCTGGCGGCAGCTAGTAGAGCTCTTGTTAGAGTATGGGGAGGGCGCCAGCGCCATAAGCGCTGTTGACCGACTTGCCCGGATCATGCCCAAGGACGAGACGGCCCGGCGTCTGCGTTCACAATGCCTCGCGAAATCTAGGAGCCCATTGGCGGTCCTTGCAGGACTGTTGGAGGCACTGGTCCTAGGGTTCGGGCCGGCGTCGGGAGTTCGGCGGTCTCTTGATGACTTGCTTTTTCGTTCCGATCTGCATCTGAAATCAACGTTGGCGCTAGTTGGTTCGGAATCCAGTGTTGGCGACCTAGCGCAAGCACCGCAGCTCGGCGCGGACCTTCTGCGAGTGCTTAGTCACGAGTGCCGCCGCATTAATCGGAGCCAGGAGGCGGTTGCCGCCTGCATGGTTGCACTGGAATTGGAGCCGGATGCGGCGGGATCCACGATGACGAGTTTGGCGTTGGCCCTTGCGCGACGGGGGGACTCTGACGGCGCAATGACTTGGCTGGCGCGTGCGCTCGAGCGCGACCCCAATCATCCGGGCGCCTTGATGGCTCTTGGGCAATTGGAGCTCGACGACGGTCGGCCCGGGGCTGCGCTTACACGCTTCGAGCAGCCGGCAGATTGGCCTAATCCGCGCTCCGCGGCGCTGGCCCGCGCCGCAGCGTTGCGGGCGCTGGGCCGCGAGCCCGAAGCCGACGTTTATTTGCAGGCGTCTTGGGCGGCGCCGCCACCTCCTTGGGCTGGAAGCGAACAAATGTGGTGGTCAGGACTCCGGGCGGCCTTGGTCCAAGAGGCCGTACTTTTGCCCCTGCAGCCCGCGACAGTACCGCGTAGCGTGCGCGGCGGCATTGCATCGTCCGGCCCTGCTTATCTGGGCCAATTGCGTGCGGAGTACGACACGGACCCTGTCACCACCACGCAGTTAGACCCGCCCACAGCACCCGGAAAGCTGCCGGAACTATCCGGCTGTCACCTCTACGCCGGTCCTTTCTTGAAGCATTTCGGGCATTTCGTCTCAGAATGCTCTCACCGGCTTTGGGGCTACCGCGCGTACGGTAGCCGCGCCGGCCGCGTGCTCGTGTTGGGTGGTCCAACGGGTTCGGGCAAGGGGCGCGCCACAACCGTAGCGGAGTTGCTACCGTTCCAACGGGAGGCGTTGAACTGGTTCGGTATCCCGCTAGAGCAAGTTACTTTAGTGGACCGGGCGATGCGCGTGGAGCAGTTAATTGTGCCAGAACAAGGCCAGATATTCGGCGGCGCATTGCCGCCGCCTGCCGAGTATCTGGACCTGTTAGCGGAGAATGCGGGACGATTCTTTGCCAGCTATGTTGCTCAGCGCACACTTTACCCTGAGAGGATGTATATTAGTCGCGCCCACCTCGTGCATCAAGGCGGTATCGCGGGCGAAACCTATCTTGAACAATTGCTGCTAAGTGCAGGATTCCAAATCTTCCGACCGGAACACCATAGCCTGATCGAGCAGTTGTATCACTACTCTCATGCGCGAGTGTGCCTGTTCTCCGAAGGGAGTGCCCTTCATGCACTGGAGCTCCTTGGATACCTGCCGCGGCGCCCTGCGGTGGTCGTTCTCGGACGAAGGGCCGAAACCGAAGCGCAATGGCGTCGCGTCGTACGGCCGCGCACCCCACAGTACATCTACTGCGCCTGCACGATGCAACTTCCGGCGCTTAAGTATGATCCGGTCATGCGCAAACCAGCGAATTGGTTGGGACTTTCGGTAGTACACGAGCTAGACATGCTAATAGATGTACTCAACACTCATGCGGGTCTGCACCCCGGCTCGTTTGATCGTGATGCCTTTCACGTGTGCGAGGCGGCGGACATCGCCCGGTACCTCCTTCAAACGGATATGGGTGCTGATGATAACGGCGGGAACTACATGAGAACCTGGCGGCGTCGATTGACAGCCATGAGCGATAACCCCTATCTGAGTAAGGGGCTCGTCGCTTAGACGGTTTTCGTTGATCTCGTGTCGCCGGATCCCTCAGATCGTTTCGTCTAGGCTTTGAATGAACTGCTATGCTGAATCCGTCTATCTCGGTCGCAATCTGTACCTGGAACCGTGCGGAGTCCTTGCGCAGGACCTTGCAAGAATTGACGCACCTGCTAGTAGCGCCAAGCATAAATTGGGAGCTGATAGTAATCAACAACAATTCGTCTGATCACACCGATAAGGTGGTTCAATCGTTCGCTGACAGGCTCCCAATTAAACCGGTTTTCGAACCCGTCGCCGGACTCTCGTCCGCGCGAAATGCAGCCATTGACAACGCGGCAGGCGATTACGTCGTTTGGACGGATGATGATGTTACCGTCGATCGTCACTGGTTGACCGCCTATTATTCGGCGTTTGTCCGTCGTGCTGATGTGGCATTCTTCGGCGGGAAGATCGTACCTCAATTCGAGGGCGGCATTAGGCCATGGGTTCGTGCCGCGTGGCCCCTGGTGAAAGATGCCTTTGCAGAACGGGATCTGGGGCCGGAAGAACGAAGTCTGCCAACGCACAAGAACGAGTTTCCATATGGCGCGAACTATGCGGTACGGATGGTGGAGCAGCGGCAGTATCGCTACGATCCGACAAAGGGCAACTCGCAAAACACTCTGTCGGGTGGCGAAGAAACCGCGGTCATGGCGCGTATTGCGAGCGAAGGTGGGCACGGCTATTGGGTGCCGGATAGTCGCGTCTATCACCGGATCGAGGCCGCGCGGCAGAGTAAGTCTTTTCTGGCGCAGTACTTTCGTTCGAGGGGAGCGCATGCGGCGCGGAATTCAAGTGCGCTAACGCTGACGTGCGGATGTCCCCGGTGGCTCTACCGGCAATGGTTCCTCGCAGAGATTCGATATAGGTGGCTCAGTCTTACAGGCTCGCCAGAAAGGTGGGTGCAGGCCCTGCGCGACGTGTCACGTGTGAGAGGTTCCTTGGACTTCTGTCGAGGAAAGGCACACCGGCCCAGAGACTAGGGGCATATCGAGCGGCGGTCCGGTGCGATTTGTGAGATTGAGAGCCGAACGACTGCGTACGACGTTTAGGCCGCCTGTCTATCCAGCGATTTTTGGGCGAGCCTCCCTTGCCATGTCCGTAAAGTGGTCGGGGCTAGCGACCGAATCTTTCCGCGCGATCAACCCTTCAGTATAGATAGGACCGCACGCATGTTGTGAACACTTATATCCTCCAGCAAAGTTGCAAGAATGGCTCTGAGAGCAACACGGCGACCGCGCTCCCGGAGTAATAGATACGAGTGGTTCGTCCTGGATCTCGACAATCTTCGCTTGATTCCCCGGCGGAGCGCGGTGGCGCTTCGGGGTGTTGCCCGCAGCGCGAACTCTAGAGAATTAATCACCCCGATGAGAGCTTGTTCGGAGCCGCGTTCGAAAAAACCATTGTCCTGCTCAGTAAATACTGCAACAGGGATGTTGGAGATTTTCGACTTGGCGGCACTGCCTACGACTTGAAACCACAGGATCGTATCTTCTCCTAAAGGAAGGTCCGTCGGAAAGCCCCCCAGTCGAAGGAATAGATCGCGGCGTATGCTGACGGCGTCGCTATGCCAGACCTGGTGCAGCCCGATCGTCTCATGCATTTCGGGCGTGATCTCTAACACCGCTTGCCCGTGCTCTAGGCCCGCGTCAACAATTTGCCACAGCTCATTGTCTGTGACCTTGCGGTGCTTGGCTGTGGTTTCATGCAGGCCGAAAATGCATTCCACGCTGGGGTCGCCACGGATAATCTGCGCATGATGTTCAAGGCGATGGGGCAGATAGACGTCATCTGAATCGAGGAAACAAATCCAATCACCTCGAGCTGCTTGTACACCGGTGTTCCTCGCAGCGGCTGGGCCAGCATTCGCTTGGTAGATGTACCGTACGTCTGGCGCCTGCGTCGCCAGGGTTTCTTTTGTGCTATCCGTAGAGCCATCGTCGACGACGATGATTTCCGCAGCCGCCAGGCTTTGATGGCGTACGGACTCAACGGCGCGCGCTAGGAGTTCGGCGCGATTATAAGTGGGCAAAATTACTGAGAATACTGGCGTCATTAGTCAGGTGTGGGTCTGCATAGAGAGTTTTGGAAGTTGAGTCGGTGGTAGTGGTCCATATCCGATGATAGGGAGAGCTTGCGGCCTAGCGCGGATTGGAGCGTGGCTGGACGAAAAGAAGGCAGCAGTCCCGAGTTGGGAGGAAACTGACGGGCAGAGATGTGGAAGGAGGTGGCATACGTCTTGAAGATCATGCCGGGGCTTCAGCGAACAGCTCGATGGTACGGGCCAGATAAGGCTGAGTCCAAGCCAAGGAGGCAGGCGTTTGGCTCTGCTGGGCAGCGTCAAGGTACTCGCTGACATAGGCGCGGAGTGCGGACTTGGCTTCAATGTTGCGGATCGCATGACCGAGCACGCCTGCCGAGCAAGGATGTTTGTTGGTTGCGCTCAGCGTTAAGGATGGATAGGTCTTGATCGGAAGACGGTTCCGAAGGAAGAGGTCCGTGGCGTCACAATGATCCGCGGCCGGTGCGAAGGTGTCGTATTCCCGAAGAAAGCGGCTGCCTAAAGCGTAGTTGTTGGTGAAGAAGATATTGCCTGCCGGCTGTACCGAGGCCGGTGCCGCGATCCAATTGATTGCGTGGCGGAAGGTGGCCGCGAGAACCGGGCTACCTCGGATTCTTCGGTAAGTGCGGACAAACGCCCGCGGGTAAAAAGTCGGAGTAAAACGAAAGGACCAGCGGCCGTTGAAAAGCGGGGCGCACCAGCGCAGCGCGCAGATGTCGGGAAGTTCGAGTGCTTGGAGTTGGGTTGCGAGCGTGGGGGCAAACCAGTCATCGTCGTCGGTGAAACAAACCAAGGTTTCGGGGAGCTCTCGAACGCGATGAGCGAGCTGCTTTGAGTCAGGAGTATAAAGGATCTCGGGCGCCCTGGTGGCACGCCACGTTTCCTGGGCAATGTCGTGAAGTCTAGCGCGACATGTGAAAAAGTCCAGGTGAAAGGTGTCATTCCAGAGTTTGATCCGCGCGAGCAAATCGACGGGAAATCCTGGGGGCAGTGGGTCGGGCAGGAATAGCTCAGTCATGTAACGGCCTGAGCGCTGAAGCTCCTCGGCTAGTAAACGCCAAGGCGGCATGCGGCGAACGACGACTAGGACCGGTCGATGTGTGGGCACAGCGTTTGGCCAGGATAAGAGCCGAAGGTGGCCCGACGTATAGGGTGTGATAGGTGCAGAGCAGAGCCTGCCAGATCAGGCTTGGGGTAGGTAGTTCAATTTGCGCCAGAACCACCCTCATCCGCTCAAGCAGAATCGG
>JBJYXA010000703.1:0-15249 GCA_046259705.1 Caldilineaceae bacterium | reverse complement strand
TGAAGTACCAACCACCATGTTGGATGTGCGGCGACGGCTTCAAGAAACACAGCGCCGTCCATGCTAAAGTCGTACCCAGTGGTCAACACCATCACAGTGGGTATGATCAAGCTAAGCAACACATAGAGAATGGCGCATATACCTCCTGCCAGGTACAGACCTCGCCAGGATGCGTCCACTGCCTGCGTACCCGGCACATCTGCCTCGCCGGATAACGGTATTGCCAGACGCATCACCGTGATATTCTGACTTTTGTTTATCATTCTTGTGAGTCACTTTCTATGGCTACGGCGCAGGCCGTGCGCCCAAGCTCTACATCTTTGTCGATTTGGCACAATAATGCGTATCGGCATCATTCCCGCGTCATTTTGCTGCACCGATTTGTCTCGCTACATCGACGACCGACAACAGATAGATGCTGACTCCCATAGAAGTCAACGCCAGTGCGGGGGCGATCTGGTGTATCCGTAGGGCAACTTGCGACGCCAGCTTGTCGAAAGTGAGAAGCGCGCCGGTGACAGCTAATACCAAGAACAACGCCCCGGTGATCGCCACAACCAGAATGCTCGTTTCAGGCAAATCTCCCAGTTTGTAAATTCGGTACGTACTCCAGCCAATTAGAATCACTGTCGCCACAGCACTCAGCTTATGCGTCGTGAAAAGTATGTCACCAAACGGCCTCCCCGAATTTCGAAGCCATATGCCTGTGACTATTGAGAAGACGAACAACAGACCGCTGACCATAAATCTCGCTGTGAGTGTATTCATTTCTATTCCTCTTTGGACCTCTTGTCCTGAACGCTTGTTTGGGTGCGTTAACGATTCGTGTCGCTATTAGGAAGCATACCGCGCCAGGCGTGCGTTTGTCGGTGTACCAAAGTCGACACTTTGTGGGCCCAATTGTCCCGTACAATGGTGTACCTCAGGGCGCCACCACCGGAAGCTGCGTCGACTGTTGAGTGATCCACCACTGGCGATCAAATACTCAAGGAAGAGGGCGACTGTAATTCGGGGATGCAGTTCGGCCGAGCCTGCACATGTAACGGGAGGAGAATCCAGAGGTACAATAGCCTGTGGATTCCTTCCCGTGCAGAAATGACAACGCGCTACTATTGGACGTGCTTGTGACTAGGGAAAAAGGCTAGGCTGCAGACAACAAGTCGATTTCGCGCGCTCGCGCCACAGCCTGGGTGCGATTGGTCGCGCCTAATTTCGCCAAGATGTTGGTGACGTGCTTCTTGACCGTACGTACCGTGATGACTAGCTGGTCAGCAATTTCCTGATTCGAGTCACCGGCCGCGACGAGGACCAGCACTTCCATCTCTCGTTTGGTTAACGGCTCGACCAGGACGGACGATGCTGAGGAAGAATATGGCGTATGTAGGATGTCGTGCGAACCTAAGGCTTTCAACAATCGAAGTGCATGCGTTGCCGACGAACCGGTGTGTGCACTACCGGCGACATAGGCGCGCAGCAGAGGAACGAGAGGGGCCCCAGCTTCCAGCAATAGCAAGACCATCCCATGCCGTTCGGCCAATTCGAGCGCGCTCGCAAGATGTGCTACTGCTTCCGATGACGGCTCGCCGCCTTGTCTCTTCAGCTCAGCTAACGCGCGTATCAGAAAAACCTCCATGAGGCGACCATGCCGCTTGCCCGGTCCTGCCGTGACAGCGATCTCGTCCAACACCGTTTCAGCATGCTCGAGTGCTCCCTGGGCGACAAATATACGCGCGAGGGCTAACTTGAATGCCTCCGCCGCGATGAGCGGCATCACCTGGGCATACGGACTGTCACCGAACAACGCTAGTATGGAAGGAGCGAGGCGTGCAGCACCGTCGACGTCTTCCATTGCCAGTCGCAACGACACCTGCCGTTCGGTAACAGTGAAGTCTCGCCGCTTGAACGTCTGCTCGAGCATTCCGAGGCGTGACCACGCACCCACGAGGTCTCCCTTTGCCTGAAGCAGACGGACGGTCTGAACACTACCGGTATAGAGACCAACCGGAGCGCCTTGGCGGCAGACTGCCATTCCTTTGTGGAGCAACTCCTCTGCGCTGTCCAGTTCGAACCTCTCCAGATGCACGCCGGCCAAACCAATATAACAGGGGCCGGCAGGAAAGAAGACCTGTTGATGAGACCGTTCGCCGGCATCGATTACGCTCCGGCAATAATGTGTGGCCTCATCCAGTCTGCCATATTGGCACAGATCAAACGCGCGTATCATCGTCGTGTTGCCCAGCATGCCATATTCGCCCGCAGCCTGCGCCAGACGAAAGCACTCCTTGTATGCCTGGGTAGACTCATCTATCTGTCCATCCATCCCGTACGCGCGGTAGAGCGTCGACCACGCCGAAGCGCGCGACTTCAATTCGTATTCAGGCAACTCAGTTAGCGCTTCTTCCGCAAGCTCTTTTGCCCGCGCGGTATTCTGATGGGCGTAGAACATAGATAGGTAGACCAATGCCTGCATGCGCAGCCGGTCGTTTTCAGGTGAATGCGGTAGCGACCTGACCAACATTTCGGTTTCGCGCAGTGTGGTTTCGTACATGTCTCGCTTGCCGGTGGTCATATCCATCAGGTTGCGGAACAATTCGAGCCGCGGATGGATGCGGAAGACATCGCTTGGAAGCGCCGCCAGCCATTTTCGCAGTGCAGTGGCCTGATCGGTGAAAACCATGTCCTGGCCGACTCGGTCCAGAAGAGACGCAGCTTTAGTGAAATCTTCGGCCGCCAAGGCGTGATGGACGGATTCGTGCACCCATCCGTGTTGCTCGCACCATTGCGCGGCACATCTGTGCAACGCGACAATTTGCTCTGAAGACATCTGTCGCTGGAGACGGTTACGCAGCAGATCCGAGAAGAGGTGATGGTATCGAAACCAGTTGTCTTCGGTATCCAGTGGCACCATGAAGATGTTCGACCGGTGAAGGTCTTGCAGGACTGCCTGCCCGTCGGCACAGTCCGTGAGCGCTTCACACAGTCCCGCGTTCATACGGTCTGAGATCGACGTCTTCAACAAAAAGAGCTGCGTATCCTCCGACTGTTGGCGAAAGATCTCGTCGAACAGGAACTCGGCGATATAGACGTGACTGCCACTGAATGACTCGACAAATTTGGACGGATCATCGACGCCTCGCATTGAAAGCGCAGCAAGTTGAAGGCCTGCGATCCAGCCCTCGGTGCGCTGTTCAAGGGCAGCTATGTCGTCATTCGCTAGTCGTAGCCCCATCGTTCCGTTCAAGAACTCCGTGGCCTCATCAACACCAAAGCGAAGCTCATGTGCCCTGATTTCGGTCAATTGACCGCGGGCTCGAAATCGCGCCAACGGCCACGGCGGGTCTGCGCGCGTTGAAATGATAATGTGTAGAGACGCAGGTAGATGATCTAGCAGATACAGCAACCCTGCATGAATCGATCGGTCCTGGATTTGGTGAAAGTCGTCCAGAACGAGTACGAGTGGCTGATCGCTGTACGCGAGGTCATTAATGATTTGTGTAGGGACCGCCTCATCCGGCAGAGGCTGTGGACTTGCAAGCAACGCGAGCGCGGACTTGCCGACTTGGCGTTGGACCGATCCGCACGCCGCGACCACGTAGGTCCAAAACCGATTGGGGTCATCGTCTGCCTCCTCAAGGGATATCCAGGCAACCCGTTGATTGAGGCCGGCGGCGAATTCACTCAACAAGCTAGTCTTGCCGGAACCGGCAGGTCCGGCCAGAAGCACAAAATGCTCTGGCGTGCGCACGCCAGACTGGATCGTCTCGATCAGCTGTGGGCGTGCAACAGCATTTGCCCGTGCGGGCGGCACAAACAGCTTGGTGGCAAGGAGGTGTGCTGGAGGCCGGCCATCACCGGAAAGCATATCATGTTGGCGATCAGTCATTGCTCGCCTTTCAGGCGGGGTCCTAGAGCGAAATGAAGATCGGCGCGGAGCATCCGCTGCAGAGATGAGCCGTCTGGGGCAGAGTATCGATTTCGGGGGACTGGCAGAATAATCGGTTACCGGGACCGCTCGGTTTCCCGGGTCTCTGACAGGCGCACAGCACCGATGTCCGCGGCGTGTGCTGCGAGCACGCTGGCGACAGCCAGGCGGGCAGCGCCTTCTTCCATCTCTGCGACGCCTAACTCTCCGACCTGGCCGCCTGTACTATTCAGCACACCCGCCAGTTCGTTTGCGGTGGCGGCGGAGGCTATCGTCTCAGCCGAGATGCGCTGCAGTACGCCGCTGCGGTTCGCCAAAATGGCGGAAAGCAGGGGCAGATCACGTGCACCAATCTCACGGCCAAGCTGCGCAAGCTCACCGGCGATGCGGCCGATCTCGAGGCCACTGTACTTACGCTCGAGGCTGAGCAGACCAATTTGGGCGCCGGCGTCGCCTGTGCGTGCGGAAACGTCGAGGATTTCTTCTCCCTCCTGCCTATCCGCTTCGCCCCCGCTGGCAAAAAGCTCACTAGACGAGCCGACGCCCTCTTCCGTCGTCGTGGCGTCGCTCACGTACGTCCCTGCGGACGCTGCAATCGCCTGTCGCGCGGCGTTCGCCACCGGATCGTCAGGTTCAACGTCAAGGGCCGGTTCGCTCTCCGTGGCGACACCAGACGCGTCACTGCTATTAGCAGCTTGGTCAGACGTGGCCGCGCTGTATTGCACTGGCCGAGGCTCTAGGTCTGCTTGTGCGTTCAGCGCCTCCTCATCCGTGAACTCCAGATCGTCGTCGAACACCGGTTCGTCGCTGTAAGCCGCTTCCTGCTCAATGACCGGTTCGTGCTCAAAGATCGGCTCTTCATCAAATATTGGCTCATCGTAGGCATCCTCTTCCGCCTCATCCGGCACAATAGCGCTGACCGGACCGCCGCTCTCGGATTCGGCTACAGGAAGAGGGGCAGATGGAGGCTCGGCAATCCGGGATTGAGATCGTGGGTCGTTGTCATAACGGATCCCGTGTGCAGCCAGCGCGTCGTGCAAGACCGCGCCAGACCTGTCCCAATGGCCCGTGTACAGTAAGAATAGGGCCACTTCGCCGACGGATAGGTCCTCGGCCGTCCGGCGCATCATGTCTTCGTCAATGCCCGCGTCGCGGAAGACGGCCGTAAGGCCGGAAAGCGCCCCGCCAATGGCGCCTATCACACCTCCTTTCGCCGCGCCTGCTCCTTTGAGCTGCTTCAGCTTGGGCTTGCCGCGACGATTCTTGAGCGCAATAGCGGCGTCGATAATCGTTACATTGGCGTCGAGTTTGTCGATGGTTTCCAACTGTCGCACGAGATCTCGTGCGGATTCCTCGCTTGCCAGAGAAAGCACAACTAGCTGCTTGTCGCTCATGATGCCTCTCTTTGTCACAGTGTTGAACCGTACGGCGCGAAGTCGTCCCCATAATTGAACACTGCCGGCCCGGCATCAGTTGTCACCTGAGTCCGGACCGGCAGATACTCTTGATTGATCGCTTTTCGGTAGTTCGACGCCGCTCCTCAGTCCGGCCCGCAACATCGCCTAAGCAGACGGCGAAGTTCCCGGATCCGGAGCCTCCTGGTCAGGACTATCGGCTCCGATGCCAATGGTATCGGCCTCGTCGGCAAGGACGGCAGCCGCGCCTAGGCTCGCTGCGCCCGCTGCAACTTCCTCGGAGCCGTACGCCTGAAATTCTTCGGCGAGGTCCGCATCTTCGGCCGCCATGTCAAGTTCGGCAGCGCCGCTCTCGGCAAGAATGAGGCCCGCTGCGGCGAGTTCGGCAGAGCGCTCGCTGGCGATGTCAGATGCAGCCAACCGCAGGACACCCTCGTCGACCTCCTCTTCGCCCATTTCGCCGATCCGACGGCCCGTGGCTTCGATGAGGTCCGTAAGGCTTCGAGTGGCCGCGGCGCGCAAGATGGTGTCCGTCGCAATTTCGGTGAGACGCTCGCTGCGGTCACCGAGCACCGCCGATAGCACAGGCATCTCCAACTGGTCGACGATGCGTCCTAAAACGCGCAATTCGCCCGAAATGCGACCAAGTTCGAGACCTTTGTCGAGGTCGTCGACAGACATAAGCCCCACGGCGGCACTGACGGCGTCCACGTCGTCGGCCGCGGCGATCAGCTCAGCGCCCTGACCTATATCGTTGATGCCGGCAGTTGCTACCACTTCGCTCAGTTTGGAAAGCCGATCCGCGACGATGTTGGCGTCTACGGCACGCGTAAGGTCAGATGCGGCGAGCATGGCCTCGCCTGTTGCCCTGTCGGCTAAGCCTTGCGCATAGGCGATGTCGTCGGCGCCTGCATTCATGTCTTCTGAGCCCGCCTCACCGAGCTCAAGCGCAGCTGCGCCCAACTCGGCGGCCGCCTCTGATGTCTCTTGCTGCCCATTCGCGATGCCCCGAGGATCTTGTTCTGTCGGTCCGTCTGTCATGGGTAAGGCTCCTTGGCTCATACGCAGCTTCTATGCCGAGAACTGTAGATACACGTGACGCCTGACATGATGACTTGTTCGCGCTTTCATGCTCAGTTCTAGCACAAGTGTGCGCAGGAGGCAACTATGTGTAATATTGGGGTACTCGTCGCGAGCGTCTACTGGCAATGATTGCGAGCGATCTGGATATGATCCGTGACGTCCCTATTCTGTTGGCGGGTCCTGCTACCGATTTTCGCGCTCCGGGCATATACTTTTCCGTGATACCTGCGTTGGGACCGATATCATTTCGGCATTTTCCAGTTTCACTGGCAATAATCTCTATAGGAGGATACCCTTCCGATGAGTCATCGACTCCACGCCATTCTTGCCATTTCTGTATTGGTCATCCTGTTGCTGTCATCCTGCGAACAAGCGACGACACCTACGCCCGAGCCCGTACCACCAGCCGAGGCTGTCGAAGAAGCCGCACAACAATCTGCACTTGGAGATACTGCGTGGGCTATGACTAGTTACGGTGTCAGCGAACAGATACCGGCCTTGCCTGATACATACCCGTCACTCAATTTCATGATTGACCGCTATAACGGGTACACAGGCTGCAACTTCATTCTTGGCACCTTCTACGTAGACGGTGATTCGCTCACCATAAATTTTCCGTCCTCCACCGCGGGGCCTTGCGCAAGCGAAGATCTGACCAACCAGGAGGAGAATTACCTCTCCGCCATTACAGCTGTCGATTCGTACAAAATCGAAACTGAGAATCTGTATCTATACGTGAATGGTGAGCAGGTCATGACGCTGGAACCGCTGGAGCCGGTTCCGTATGAAGGCACAGTATGGAATTTTGAGTTCTTTCAGTCGGATGCTGTGGAACCAGACCCTGTCATCCCCGGTACCACGGTCACAGCCAAATTTGAGGGCGATACAATCTCCGGCAATGCAGGCTGCAATGAATATTCGGGGACCGTTTCGCGCGATGACAGAAAAATCACGATCAGTGAGGTCGTAGCCACGCAGAATACATGCGCTGAACCGGAATATATCATGGACCAGGAACAGCGCTATTTGCAGCAGCTACAGACTGCGGGATTCATTCAACAGAACCCGAGATCGATCGAACTCCGCGATACGGACGCAATACCAATTATGCTATTCCATGCTGAATAATGCTCGCATGTCGAATCGCGTCCCGTGATCAGCGGTATACCCCGAGCATGATGCGTGCTCACGGGTTGCATAACTATCTGCTCGGTGAATGCGCTGTCGTGCAACTAAAGCAAACCGTCACGTCGTCCGGCGCACCGCCAGCATTGTGATATCGTCTGCCTGGACGGCGCCGTGCATAAAGTCGTCCAAGTACGACTGGACTTTGGCGAGTAAGGCTTCAGCAGATGGAACGGGTGCATCAAGTAGCTTGAGCAAACCCTTTTCCGTGAGGAATTCGCCTGCGGCATTGCGCGCCTCGGTTACGCCGTCGGTGTACATATACAGCGTGTCACCTGGCTCCAGCATTGCCTCCTCAATACGATAATCGATGTTGGGGAACATACCTACCGCCGCGCCGGAGTTGGGCAGTGATGCTTTGACCGTTCCGTCCGATCCCACGATAAATGGCGGGTTGTGACCGGCATTGATATACATGACTTGCCCCGTGTCCGGGTTCAACATGCCGAAAAACAGCGTGGCGAACATGTTGTCCTCTGCGTGGTTCTCTAGGATGTAGCTATTGGCGAGGGAAACAGCGTTGTAGAGCGACATCGTGCCTGCGGAAGGCATAGCGCGCACGCGCGTCTGACCCCTTCCCCGTCGCCCCGCAATGTCGCTTAAGTCATCGCTGCCACGTTTTCCCTTACCGCCTTCGTCGCTGAGCATCGCGGTCCAGTCCACCGAGTAGTTCTGCTGGGCAAATGCACGAGTCAGGCTGCGCACCAAGGCCATAAACAGAGCGGCCGGTACGCCTTTGTCCACAACGTCGGCAATTACGAAGCCAAGACGACGGTTTTGCGTCATCATGAAGGCGTCATACCAGTCGCCGGCAACCTCGCGAGCAGGCTGAAAACTGGCCGCGATCTCGTAGCCTTCCACGTTGGGCAGCTGGTTCGGCAAGAATCCCGCCTGTATCCTGCGCGCAACGTGAACATCTTGCTCCAGCTTGATGAATTCCTGTTCGCGGCGAAGCAGCAATTGGGTGTTGAGCGCCACTGCGGCTTGCGCACTGAGCGATTCGATAATGAGCTGCTGGAAGGCACTGAACGGTACGATATTGCCGTTCTCCAGGTCTTGGGCGTTCACCAATTGCAGTACACCCATTGCGTCGCCCGCTTGGTCACGTAACGCTACAGCCAGGCAGGAAACACTTCGATAGCCCATTTGCATGTCACGTCGCTTGATCTCGCCAAAACTATATGCGCCGTCGGCGTAAACGTCGGGCACGTTGACGGCGCGTACATTTTGCGCCACGTTCACGGCGACATTGCTCGCGCCGTCCGCGACATCCATGGGCAGCGGTTCGAACGGTATGGCGCTGCCTGTCGTGCCACCAAGGTAAATGTCCTTGGACTGTATGCGCATCACAGCGTAGTCGAGTGCGTTATCCTCATTGCGCAAATAGACGGTACCGGCGTCGGCGTTACAGAGGCTCATAGCTTCAACCAAGATGCGCTCCACAAGTTGGTCCGGGTTGTCTTCCTGCGCAATAGAGATACCCAGCGGAAGGATCACCTCCTCCAATTGATCGCGCAGCGTATTGAGGTCTTGCATATAGCTCAAGATACGTGCGTTGTACTCGGAGATTACACCCATCATCGCTTCGGGCCAGGCCCGCACCAATTCCAGGAATGGTTTGCCTTGAATGCAAAGGAGCAGCGAATCTTCGATGGCAAGCACAGAAGCAGATCGCGGAGCCGAATGGATCACGGCCCATTCGCCGAATACATCATATTGGTCCAGTTCGCGCACTGTGCGTTGTTCTCGATCAACACGCATTTTGCCGCTGGCGATCACGTACAGGACGTCGCCCGTGTCGCCTTCTTCGATGACTACCTGGCCGGTGGGTGCATCGATTTGCTCCAGAAACGAGAGCATATGGGTAAGCGCCTCATCCGGCAGCCCGCCGAACATCACGGTCTGACGTAGCGTCTCTACTATTTGGTCTTGTGTCAGTTTCATACGTTCTCCATCTAGTCGCGTTGGTCCTTCATATTATTGCGCGACGCTAGCGCACATGCCGCACACGGACAAACTCAGTAGACCGGATCAGCGCATTGCATCGTAGACAAACGAACGCGCAAAGACTCCTGCAATTGCAACGCGTCCTGCCGATCTTCTCCAACAATGACCACGCCAAATTGATTCCGAACAAGAGAGGATGTGATGGTCACAATCACCCCGCGCGGCGAAACGCCGAGTTGATCTAGCGGAAAAAGCAGACCATCCAGTCTTACGAGTAGCTCGCACCAGTCGGATACCGAACCGCAGTCCAGGCTTTCCCAGCTCAGCAACGCAACCTTCTCACGGTAGTCCTGACCGAAACAGAAACAACCAAAATCATGGACGTGGGTACCGCCGGTTCGCCGTGCATTAAGTTCCAGGAGATAGGGGCGTCCTTCATCGTCCACCACGACGTCTACATCGAAATGTCCGGCGTACCCGCGCGCTTGCAGCGCTCGAGCAAGTCGCAGGCAATTCTCGACACAAGGAGCGTACCAAGGCTGGTCACTCTGGTCGCGGCTTACCAGTACGCCGCTGAACTCACCAAAGCGCTGAAAGAGCTGTTCCGACACATACGTGACCGTGGGCTCTCCTGCGCCGCTATGTGGGACAAATACTTCCACAGATGGCGAGATAGATCGATCCCCCCCAATGAATTCCTCCACTAGAATCGGCTCACCACCCCAATAAGGGCTACCCTGTAGCATGTCGGCAATTGCCTGTGCGTCGCCGGAAGCCGTCGGTGGCAACACTCTGCAACCAAGGCCACTCTCTCCTGTATCCGGCTTGCCAATACAGATCCTACCCCTGGCGTGAAACCAACCAGCTACCTTGGCAGCCTCCGCCACATCACGACATATATACGCTTCCGGTAGAACTGCATCGCTATCGCGGAGCCATCTGCCGGCCAGATGGTGAAATCCGGACTTGGAATCCACGTAGTCACGCAGCCACAGAGACTCCGGCGATGGGCATTCCGGAAGAATGATGTCCAAGCCAAATTCGCACCGCAGTACCTGCACAAGGCTAAGAAAGTCTGGCGTGGTCGCATACGGCACGATCTGCAGACGCTTCTGCGGGCCTGCATAATGCACTAGCGTGTTCAGCAGTCGTTCCTCGCGCAAAATATCGCAACTGAGAAAGGGCGTAGGCGAGGTGGGGGCGACGTGTCGCGTCCCTTCATAGCCCAGCAGCCCACAAAGGTATGCGGCATGGGGGATCTCATGGCTGACAAACACGAGCTTTGGGTCACCGAGCCATAGGAGCGTACGGTCACCATGGTAGGCCTCCTGGTCGAACAGGCTTGCTCCGCTGTCGTCGGCGCTGAAGCGGCTTAGAAAGTCATAGTGCGCCTCGACAAAATTGCCGACTACGGCAACAGGTATGCCCGGATCGATGTGCGGCAGCACCTAGCTCACCTCAGGCCGGTCTGGACCGTGGCTTTCGGACGCTTCCGTTACAGAAGGTTCACTCCTATCGCGACGCGCGCGCATCTCGCGTGCCTTCGCCTGAAGATCGCGGAAGAAGTCCGTTTCTACAATTTGGCCGACATCCTTCTGGCGTCGCGCCTCGTCGATCTCGATGCGCAATTCCTCTACCTGTTGGCGCAGCGTCTGCTCGCGCTGATACACCTTTCCGACCATAATCTCGAAGACTTGCGAAAGAATCGTCGTCTCATCAGCCATGATTTTCGGCGCGCTTGTCTTGGCCAGTGCCTCATGGCTACCCTCGTAGTCGCCCTCACCTATGCGCTCGGCAACGGCTGTAAGCGAGGTGATCGGTCGTGTGATAACACTTGCCAGCGAATACACGAGTACGAAAAGGATAGTGTAGGTAATGCCAAACGCCAGGAGCGTCTGATTGAGAATCGAATCCTGTACCTCGCGCACATAATCGGCCTGAAAGTCGATACCCAATGCGGCAATAGTATCACCTTGCGAATTCCTCACAGGCGTGAAGGCAGAGACCCACTGCCCCCATTGATCGCCGTACGGGGCCAGCTTGCAACCTTCAGTTCCATAGGTGCAACCGGCACGGCCCTTTGTCTGGAGTGTTGTTGCCTTTAGTCCAGCCATGTTGGAAACCACTTCGTCAGGCGAATCCGGAATCCAGGATTCAAGGAAGGTGGCCCCGAAAGGCGGTTGGGCGACTGCGCCGCTGCTCGTGATGAAGATTAGCTCGTTGGGCTTGTCGCCTGCTCGAAAGGTGTAGAGCGCGGCGCGCGGCTCGATATCATGGACGGTACCCAGCCATTTGACCTGCTCCCAATATCGGGGATCGTCGGTGTAGCCGTCGGCCCGCGGAGTTGCGTTCTGGGAGAGTTGCTCAAGTTGGTCGCCGTCAATGCCGTTCACTGCGGCCTGCATTGTGTCGACTAGGTCCTCAGTGATTCGAGCCAACGCTTCGTTGGTCGCAAAACTGTAGAACCAATAAAAAGCGCCGGCAAAAGTAAGTGTGAAAACAAGCGTAAAGCCAATTAGAAGTTTGAAACGCAGGCTAAGGTAGCGCACGAAAACCCTCTCTTACCACTGGTCACAAAGACCCAGCGGCTCCTTTGCCGCACTCGGTCCGTCAATTGCTCCACAGCAGATTTCTTGAACTTGACCTGCCCTAACATCGAAGGCAGACCCCGGAGCTGCGAGGCACGTATTCATCTAGAATTCAATGCCGTCAAGCGCGCTCTTGCGGCGCGATCGCGTCAGCCGCCAATTGAGCAAACTCTCATCGTAGGTAGCACCCGCCCGGCGTGCGGCCCAGATGGCGCCGGCAGACGCGATCGCTGACACCAGCAGATACGCGTAGACAACATACTGTACTGAGGTCTGAGCACCAATCCAGAACAGCAGCATCAGAATGGCAGACCCGATTATTGTGGCAATAGCGAACAAGTACGATTCCAGAAAAGCGCTAACACGACCGCGCCGCTCATCAGGTATCAGGCCCAACGTCGAATTGCGCACCGGTTCATCCCATGCCCGCTCCACGAATCGAGCGGCAAAACGTCCGACCGCCGCGCCTGCCAGATTGGTCGCTAGTACAGCGACTCCGCTTGCAGCCAGCAGTGTAATCGGAAGTATCTGGTAGCCGTTCTTGAGCGGTATCTTCTCCAGCAGCCGGCCAGTAATCAATCCTTGGAACACGACCAGCGCCACGATCAGACTTGCCTTATAAACACCGTAGAATGCCTGAAATCCTAAATCGCTCGAGAAGGTTACATCGATCATGTACAGAAAATTGAACTCGATCAGCGTGAGCGCCAAGCCGACCAGCAGCATGGCGATTGCGAGATAGTGCAACATGGGTAGATTGGAAAAGTAATCCCTACCGACGCGCAACATGCCACGCAGATCACCCTCGCTTGACGCAGAAAGACGTGCGCGAACAACGCGCTTGCGAAAGGTCAGCAGCAGAATGACCAGGCTTACGAACAACAGCAGAATAGCCAGGACAAACAGAAACGTGTTGTCGCCGCCATGCCGAACAACTATGATCGCTGAAAGCGCAGGCAGCAAATTGCCAACTATGCTTCCGATCGCCATGCCCGCGCTGATGACTGGTATCAACCGTTTGGTCTGTGCGAGACTATATACATCGTTGACCAGTGCCCAAAAGACCAGGGGGAAAAGCATGAACTGCTGATCGGCAATGATGTACAAGCTCGGATACGTGACCCAATCCGGCAGGCCAACGCCGAATAGGATCAGCAGGAGCAGATACAGCGCCGCTAGTCCGCCCGTCATCCACAGGAGTAAGCGTATCCTAGGCACGCGATCGATTCGTGCGGCGAAGAAAGTCGCCACAACCAGCGCCACCGCCATGTCTACGATCCATAGCAGAGGTATTTTGTCAGCGCCCAAATTGCTCACAAAACCTGCCGTGGCCACGACGTCCGAAAGCTCAAGTACCGCGGCATTGATCGCCAACACTGTCAGTAGAGAAAGAACCAACCATCCTTCACCGGGGTGGAGATTCAGCATCCGTTCTGCTGTGGCGCGTAATGACTTTATCATGACGCTAAGCCTCGGCTTGGATTGCTTTCATCAACGGTGACAGTGGATGTGGGGCATTGTCCAGCACGTTGGTACGGCCGCCAAACATCATTTCCGTTTCCTCGGCCACCGTCAGCACAACCGGCGCGGGATAGCCGTATGCTGCTTCAACCTCGCGCTTGACTTCAATCGGATCGATCTCATCGGGTACCCGATTGACTACGAGGAGTATTTCGGGAACCGTAAGCCGCTGCGCTAAGTCTAGGACAACGCTGGTTCCGTGCGTCTCCTCCTTGTCTAGCCGGAGCGAGATGATCAATACATCGGCCAGCGCGATACATGATAGCGAGATCTCATCCAGGCCCGCAGGCGCGTTGACAAACAGTAAATCAAGTTCATGGCGCGCGACCAGCGCAGTGAAACCTGCATTTAGCATGGTCACGTCAATGCGTTCCTGGAGAACGTCGCTGATATCAGCGGAATTCGTGCTTGCGGGCACGAAAAAGAGCGCACCGCTGCGCGACAGATTACCCCGCGCATCCACATTGCCGACATCGATGGCCGCATCTTGTAACGCGCCGCGTCCAAGCAGATAGTCGTTTATCGTGGGTCCCAGGTTACTTGAGTCCAGACGGAAACGATTGTGCAGATCCGGCAGGGAGATTTCAGCTTCCACGATGCCTACCCGCCAACCCGCCGTTGCTGCCAGAATCGCCAGCCTGGCTGCCAGATTCTTTTTGCCCGTATCGCGCACAAACGAATGTACGACGATGGTCTTGCTCACGGTTATCCCTTCGTCACAAGAGCCTAACGGCGCAGATCGTTCTTCAGGCGTCTACAGGTCGTCAGGTATGGCGTGGCCGCGTTTTGGCGACAGCACGACACAGTACGCCGGCTCGTCTGCTGCGGCATGCACCGTCTGTAAGTAGCCTTTTTCTATCAAGAGATTGATGACTCTATTCGCCGCCTCACCATGAATATCTAGACTCTCGCAAATCTCCCCGGCAGTCGCTATACGACCGCGCAGCATGTCCTTGAGCGTAGACCGCAGCGGATCCGGCAGTTCCAGAATACTCAGCATGGTTGGTCCGTCTACAGGGGGGGACTCACTCAATTCCTGGATTACGCGTTCAGAATCGTCCATGGTTAGTCCCCCTATTATCCGGACAAAGGTTCCCGCACATTTCGCACTCTCTGCACGCATTGACGTCGCAGTGTGCGGATATTCTGTACAAAGACACGTTCGTAGTGTCCGGGTTGCTATACCTGGGTAGACGCTACGCCACGCGATCGGCCACACTTTCCAACAACTGAGTCATCTGGTGATCAGGATAGCGAAGCACGAAAATTCCGTCGCTAGCCAAAGTCATCATCTCGTCGCTGTGTGGAAGCACAGCGGCTACATCGGCGTTATACGCCTTCTGAACACGTTCCTTCACAATATCCAACCCAAAAGCCATCGGTGTCTTGTTGACAACCAGCATAAGGTGAGGCACATCCAGCTTGCGCGCCACTTCCACGGTTACGGCGGTTCCCTGATAGTCCTGTGAGTCGGGGCGCAATACGATGGCAAGCACATCGGAGATGGCGATGGATAGAAGTGTTTCCTCGTTCAAACCAGGATGCGTATCGATGAGTAAGGCGTCCAACTGGAGCTTCTGAATCTGAC
>JBJYXA010000702.1:0-6704 GCA_046259705.1 Caldilineaceae bacterium | reverse complement strand
TCGATATTGCACCAAAATCCTTCGGCGCGAGTTGAGCGGCAGCGCCCACGATCTGAAGGGGCTCCCCAGGAAACAGGCGTTCCGTGTCCGACATCACATTCAGCGCGGCGAGCACTGTAACGTCCTGCCCCGTTCGCCGTGCCAGCGACGCAAGCGTGTCGCCCGGCAGCGCACGCACCAGGGAGGCGTTGGCGACGGCTTGTGCAGGCAATGCCGATGGAGACGGAATAATCAGCACCTGGCCGGGTGCAATCAGGTTCACGTCAGTGATGCCGTTGGCCGCCACCAACTCGTCCAACGTGATGCCAAAGTTGCCCGCTATCTCGAACAGGGTGTCACCGGCGACGACGGTGTACTCCACTGCAGCGCCATTATTCGCTTCAGTATCTTGTGCCAGCGCATTTCCCGGCCAAAAGACACTGACCAGGACAACGGCCAATAGTGTCCAGCCGATCAGGGAAGCACGTCCCAGAAGCGGGGATTGGCCTGGATCTTGTGGTAGATTTCGATTAGCCGAGTGATGGTACCAATTCATGCTGGTGTTCGCTAGCAAGCTAACTGTGCTCGGGTCTCGTATAGACGCTGGGCTTCAAAATGCCGATATACGGCAGGTTTCGATAGATCTCATTGTAATCAAGACCGTAACCCACGACGAATGCATTGGGGATGTTGAAACCGGTCCAGTCTACCTCGATGTCTACCTCGCGCCGTTCCGGCTTGTCCAGCAGCGCCACGATGCGCAGGCTGGCTGGTTGGCGCTCGCGCAAGATGCGCAATAGATAATTGAGCGTGTTTCCGCTGTCGATAATATCTTCGACTACGAGCACGTTGCGACCCTCGATGGGTTTGTTGAGGTCCTTCAATATGCGTACGACGCCGCTGCTCTGCACGTCCGCGCCGTAACTGCTCGTCGCCATGAAGTCGACCTCGTGAGGGATCCTAATGTAGCGAATGAGGTCGGCCATGAAGACGATGCTCCCCTTCAATACTGAGATGAGCAAGAGGTCCTTATTTGCATATTCCGTTTCGATCATCTCTCCCAGTTCGCGAATACGATCCTGCAGCGTTTGCTCGTCGATGAGGACGCGCTCTATGTCGTCGTCAAGTGGGCCGTTGTGGACGGACGGGACTAGGTCAGCGTGCATGGAGGGTTCTCCTATACTGATGCGTCAGTGAGACCGATGAGGTATGAGTGAGCGTCTCGATGGATCAGGCGATATCGATGCTTGGCCGTACACTGCGCTGGGTACAGTAGCTGGCGTGTCGGTGGATGAGGTATCAGCAGTTGCTACAGTGGGCGGTGCGGGCGGCGCCTGCACCGAAATGGCTTGGTCCAGCGGCCCTAAGGCCTGCACAAGCGAAGCGTACACCCACGCCTGCTTGGCGCCCGTTCCGCCGGCGTCTATGGATACCTGATACCAGTCGGGGTAATCCACGTCTATGCCCGAGATCGGTAGCGGCGTCCCTTGCACGACCTGGCCCAAAATTTCGTAGTCGGTGCTAGGCCCTGCGCGTAGATTGAGCAGGGCGACATCCACAAATGCCGTAGGATGCTCCACCTGCGGCAACGGCGCCGGCGTAGGAGGGGCTGCGGCAACTGACGCCGCCTGTACACGGGGGTTCGATTGCCCCTTGAACGCGTTGCTCCAGGTAGCGGTCAAGTCCAGGTATTGGTTGCCGAAGGCGACACTCGGCTCGATCTGGCTGCCTTCCACCCACTCATTGAAGCTGTTGATAACGATCCACGCGGGCCCGCTGTCGATGGCCGATTGCCACGATTCCGCATAGTAGCCGCCGCCCGCACGGTCATAGGCAAATCCGCCCGAGCGAATACGTGTGTCATCGTAACCGGGCATCACGGTAGCGATCCAAAGCTTCGGTGTTCCCATCTGCTGTGATGCAGTCGCCACCAACCCTGCGAATTTGCCGTTGGTGGCGTCGAGACTCACTGCCGGATTCCAAGTATTGGAGTAGAGAAAGTGGCCGTCGAAGACCTGGAGAAATGAAGTGTCGACGCCTTCCGAGATCCAGACATTTGCATAGCCTGGATCGGCTTGATTGCGCATGTCGCGCCACGTATCCACGCCGTACACCGAGGGCCGCCAGAAGAAAACCACAGGGCGACCTGCGGCGCGCAAATATGCCGGTTGTGGTGCATGGGTTGCGTTCAGGTGCTGCAATGCAGCGACGACGTCGCCCGGGCCGCCGAAGAAGGGCGAGTTCGTTTCGAATAGAACGGCAACACGAAAATTACGCGCCGCCGCCTCATCCAGCAGTGCCGTGAGGTTGGTCTCGGTCTGGTTACCATCGCCCGGGCCATACCAGGCGACCAGGAACGCATCGATACCCGCAGCTTTCGCCTGATCGATCTGGCGCCCCATTACTGCGCGATCGCGGCTTGCGTAAGGTTCTGCCGGCAGATCGCTTAACCGATCGTAGGTCCATGTGCTTTCGTCATACCAGGGGTAGTAAAGCGCTAGCACCAACGGATCGGACAAGCTCTGCGCGTGTGGCGCAGCCGCTGCGCTGCCCTGCACTGGGTGCGAACAGATCGCAGTTGTTCCAAGTCCAACCACAAGGATGAGATATACGGTCGCAAGTCGCAGGAGGATATGCGTATACCGTTTCGACGCCAAGCAAACTTCCTTACCAATTGGCTGTGCGGGCCCTTTTCGCGCTGCGTACAGTATACGGCCCGCTACCCTCACACACGTGCTTCCAAAATGGTAACATGTGCAAAGAGTTCGGGGCAAAATGATCGCGCCCGGCTACTTAGCTGTCTAGGTTCGCGGTGACGACGATGCCATCGTGCTTCGACTACATACGGAAGCCGCGCTCAGAGGCGCTTAATGGACGGAAGCTCCAGCAGCTCACCGAGTATCATTGCCGTGGCGCCCCATACGATCTGGTTGCAGATCAAGAAGTACGGCACGTCGGCTCTCCGGTCACGCAATTCACGCCACTCATGGCGCTTGTTGTTCGGATCAAGGAGCGCCTTGAGCGGTGTCTCGATTAGCATAGCGACCTCGCGCTCGTCGGTTTTGAACCTTGGCGTTTCGTGCATCCATCCGACAACTGGATAGACTGTATTGTTGCTCGCACCTATGTACAGAGGGCTCAGCTGGCCCAAGACCTCTATATTCTCTGGGGCCACACCTATCTCTTCGTTCGCCTCGCGCAAAGCACATGCGGTCACGTCGGAGTCGAAATCCTCTATTCTTCCACCTGGTAAGCTAACCTGACCACTGTGCACGCCGGCATAGATTGGGCGCAGGATGAGGGGTAGAAAAACTTCGTCATCGCGTGGGTACAACGCGATCAGTACACCGTTCTCTTTAGAATTCTCGACCATCCGGCTCCGGTGTTCGGCATAAAAGCGAGGTCGCGGCGCCATCTTGTCTTGTGCGGCTTCACCAGGCAGCGGGCGCGCCAAATCATTGGCGATCGCTGCCGGCAGTGCCCGCAAGGTCTCGTGCGAATCCATCTTCATGCCGCTTGGCAAATCAAGCCCGTAAGGTATTCACCCTCCGGAAACGTAATGGCGACTGGGTGATCCGGAGCGGCGCCGACGCGTCCCAAAATCTGAAGGTCGCGTCCCGTATCGAGCGCGGCGCCAAATACCACTTTCTGGAAGAGGTCGGCGCTGACCAGTCCACTGCAGCTGAACGTGGCAAGCACGCCCTGTGGTTTCAGCAGCCGCATCCCCAGCATATTGATATCCTTGTAGCCGCGCAGTCCGCGTTCCAGCCCGCCGCGATTGTGGACAAACTTCGGCGGGTCCAAAATGACCACGTCGAAGCCGTCACCGGTGGGATCCACTGCGGGTGTATCGCGCAGCACCTCAAACACGTCGCCCACGATACTGTCCGTGCATTCATCCGGGTCGAAACCGTTGAGTAGAAGATTGCGTTCCCCCAGGGCCAAGGCATCGTAGCTGCTGTCGACGTTCACCACATGCCGAGCGCCGTTCAGTAGGGCATGAATGGCGAATCCTCCCGTATAGCTGAACGCGTTGAGAACGCGAGCGCCCTCGCAGTATGAGGCCACGCGTCGCCGATTCTCGCGCTGATCCGTATAAAATCCGGTCTTCTGTCCCGTGTTGACGTCCACTAGAAACATGATCCCGTATTCGTGGACTTCCACCAACTCGGGTCCGGGGTCCCGCGTCAGTGGGCCATTCGCCTCCCTGAGTCCTTCTTGTCTGCGCGCGGCCATATCGCTGCGTTCGGTCACTGATTCACATCCAGTCAGTTCTTCGAGAAGTGCAACCAGCATGGCCTTGCGCGCCTCCATGCCCAACGCGCCTATCTGCATAACCAGGTGGCCCCCATAGGTATCCACCACAAGTCCCGGCAGATAGTCGCTTTCCGCGTTGACCAACCGGTATGCGGATGTGCGACCGTCGATGCCCAATCGTTGCCGGAGGTCGATGGCCTGTTGCAGCCTACCACGCCAGAATTCTTCGTCAAAGGTTTCGTCCTCGTCCCACGACAAAAGCCGGACTTGTATCTGGCTGGAACGATTCAGGAAACCATACGCCATCCACTCTCCGTGCGCATCGCATACAGGCACAATGGCGCCGTCAGAGACTTCTTTGGGAATAGTCTGGATTGCACCGCTGAATACCCATGGGTGGCGCTGCCGCACGGGCTTCTCGCGGCCCCGTCTCAAGATTACGGCATCCGCATAATCGGGATTGGTCATTTTATCCTACATTGTCGTCAGTATGGTTTTGGCTAGCATCGATCTCCCACCCGCCTTGGTTGATGGTCACGACCTGGCCGGGCAAGCGAATCGTCATGTTGGAGGGATTGTACTCGAACTCCTGTTCACCCTCGGGCGTGGTCAGTATGCCGTCGACCGATGTCGGGCTTCGACGTCGGAACCGGACAGCGTAGCCTTTGTGCATGACCCAGTAGGTAAAGGACTTCACATTTGCCCGCATGCTGCCTCTTCGTAGCTCCGTGCAGCAACATCATTTGTGAACGTTGCTGCCGTATCCGCGTCCGGATTGCGCACCCAGGCTAGACACAATACGCGTCGCGTCGCGTCGGTGATGCGGACATTGTGTGAGATCGTGTGGCCGCAGACCCAGAGCACGCTTGCGTTGGCCGCGTCCATGACGATCGGCCACCGCGTGCGCAGTGGGGCTGTCGTCTTGCGATCCGTGAAGAAATCACCCAGACTTTTGCGCTGCCCTGACATTCCCAGCGGCGTGAATTTGAGCCCAGGTGTGGGGGTGGCAAGAACAGGGGCCCTCACCCGGTCCGCATCGAGGAAGGCGCGCCACTGGTTGCCTTCCGCCCGCCATGCCGGCGGCAGTGCTTCTGGCGCACGCAACTCGCAACGCAGAGACCACCCGCGCACGACAGCATGGTTTCCAGGATGGAGCGCAACGGGCAAAGAGACACCTGGCAAGAGTTCCGCAAGATGTGGATGGATTGGTCGCAGGGGAAGTATATCCGGCCGGTGTACTGACAGCAGCGCTCGACTTCCGCCCTCGTCGGCGACAACAGACCATTGTAGGTTGCCTGCCAAGGAATATGGCCCGCCGGCGCCAGGATTGTTTTCGGTTCGCGCCTGTATCTCGTTGATGGCACGGAAACCGGCATCGCGAGCATCGATACCCATTTTTTCGCACAATAGCCGCATGGAGCCATGCTGTGCTGCGGTGGGTAGGAGCCGGTACTGCGCGAGATCGAGCACAACTCGCTCGGGCGCAGCGTCGTCCACCGTAACTGACTGCAGCGCCTCAGCATCCAGTGCCTCAGCCCGTTCTGCCTCCGGCCGCAGCAGCTCTGCCGTGCGGGCAAGCGTCTCGATGATTTGCGGGTTCAGCTCTGCCAGTGCCGGTAATACGATGTGGCGAACTCGGTTGCGCATATACGCGGTGTCGCGATTCGTGGCATCTTCGCAATGCGACAGCCCAAGCGCCTGATTATACTCGAGCAAATGATGACGGCGCAGCCCAAGCAGGGGACGTACCAGACGGACTGGCTTCGTCTGATTCGCGCCCGGCTGAGCGTAGTCACCTCTGTGAATTTCGGTCACGTCTTCCATCGTGCGGATCCAGGCCATGCCTCTGAGACCGCGCAGTCCGCTGCCACGTACGAAATTCATCAGCACAGTTTCCGCCTGGTCGTCCTGGTGATGGGCAACGGCGACGGTCGGAATCAATTGCACTCTGTCTGAACGTGCCGTTCTTTCATCGGCAACCACCTTGCGTGCAACTTCAGCAAAGAACGCATATCGCTTGGCCCTGGCGGCGGCTTCCACACCGCGCTCGTCGGCCGTCAGCGCGCTCGCATCTAGCCGCAGGATGTGGAACTGTATCCCCATTTCCTCGGCGACGTCCTCTGCAAAATCCGCATCGGCCGCAGACGCCGCGCGCAGCCCATGATCCACATGGGCCGCATGCAGAGTGAGATTCCAGTGCGGAGCGAGTAACGAAAGCGCGTGCAATAGGCACACGCTGTCCGCTCCTCCGCTGAGTCCAATTACGATGGGCGCCGGAGAATACGGGGGGCCAAGTCCGGCCGCTAGTAGCCCATAACGTTCCTGGGCATACACGATGGCGGACAACACACGTTGAATCGAAACCGGGTAGGATTGCAGCAGGTCGTCCAGAGAATTCACAAGCGAGATTATACCATAACCGAAAGGGTCAAGTGCTTTTCCCGCCCCAATTCGCTTATGGTATAATC
>JBJYXA010000701.1:0-6445 GCA_046259705.1 Caldilineaceae bacterium | reverse complement strand
GGGCTTGTCGCCGCCTGAACGATAGTAGTGCAAGCGGATTCCGTTCGTCAATACGTCGTTTTCTGTCCAATTCATGGTAGGCTCCTAGTTGATGGAGGGCATCGGGTTCATCAAATGCATGCCGGCGCATTGCGGAGATTTTTCGCCCGCTGAGAGCAGTATCGATCATCGGAACAGCTTCTGTGCAAAATCGTGCAGATACTGCCGCCAGTTGATCCATGTGTGGCCACCCTCAGATTCGACGAAATCATGTTTGATGCCGTGGCGTGTCAGCGTTTCCGAGAGCAAGCGCGGACCGTCGGTCACGATTCCGTCGTCCTTGCCGGACGCGACGACGAACAGGTTGACCAGCTCATTGCTCCTGGCCGGATCGGAAAGGAACTTGTGGTTGCGTTCCTCGAAGTCGTCCTTGACGCCGGCGTCGTGGCCGCGCTGCAGCCCCATGCTGAAGACGCCGATATAGGAGAAGAGGTCGAGGTGGATGGGCGCCACGCGCAGCGTCTGCGCGCCGCCCATGGAGAGCCCGGCGATGGCGCGATGGTCGCGGTCCGTGATCGCCCGATACCTGGATTCCACCAGCGGCATGATGGTCGTCAGCAGGTCGGCCACGAATGTGTCGTGCATCTTGGCGATGGTGTCCATTCGCTTCTGAACTGCAGCGGGGGATTTCCGCTCTTCTTCGGAGAGGAAGAATGTGAAACCGGGTACGTCGATGGAGCCGTTGGGCATTACCACGATCATGGGTTGCGCCAAGCGCGCGGCCAGTAGATTGTCCAGAATGAAGCCGGCGCGGCCGATGGTGGGCCAGCCGGAATCGTCATCCCCGCCGCCGTGCAGCAGATAGAGGACGGGATACGAATCATGGCCGGCGTCGTATCCGGGCGGAGTGTAGACATGCATGCGTCGAGGCCCGCCGATGGTAGGCGAGTCGTACCACACCATGCGCACTTCGCCGTGCGGCACACTCTGTACGTCGGCGAACGCATGCGCCGCGCCCGGGACATCCACAATGTTGCGGAGCTGCATGCGCCCCGGCTTGACCCACGTGTTGGCCGGGTCCAGCGTTGGCACACCGTCCACGAACAGATTATAGGTGTAGTAATCCGGCGCCAGCGTAACCGTGGTCGACCAGATGCCGTCTTCGTCCTTCGTAAGCGGTAGACCGGCGCTGCGGATTTCGGTGTCCCACTCACCGGCAATGGTGACTTCACCGGCCATCGGTGCATAGATGCGAAACACGACCTTGTTACCGTCCAGTATCTCCGGTGATTTGGCAACCGGCGCGGGTATCGGTTCGTGCGCCGGCGCATTTCGTTTCGCCTCTTGATTGCTCATGACATGCTGCCTTTCGTTGGCTTCGGCTACGTTGCGCTTGCTGGAAATAGACCGGAAATGGCTACGCTAGGTTGACCAAGAGTGCCCCGCAACGACAGTTGTCGAACACAACTACGGTCCGTGGCAGTGCTGGGTCACGCGGCGGCCTCTTCGTCCGCCATAGCTTCGCTCAACCGGTAATCGCGCATGGTGGGGGAAAAGAAGTAGACCAGAATGGCGATGACGCCGGCAGCGCCGCCCATTAGGATCGTCATCATCTGCGGACCGACGAAGTCGGCGCCCACGCCGGCAATGAAGGCGCCGATGGGCATGAGGCCGGAGCGAAGCGTGACGATGCCTGTCACTCTGCCGCGTACCTCGTCGGGGATCGAGAGCTGGATCAGCGTCGTATTGGTGGTCAGATAGATCATCTCGAAGAAACCGGCCAGCGCCAAATAGACGCACGCCATAGCCAGGTTCGACGCGAGGGCGAATGCAATAAGGGAAATGCTGAGCATGAGCAGCGCCGCTAATTGCAGCAAGCCGCGACGCTCCAGGTCACCCAGTGAAGTGGTCAGGAAGCCGCCGATGATGCCGCCGATGCCGATGGCGGACAGCAGGATGCCAAGCGTATCGGGCCCGCCGTTGAATACGTCCTTGGCATAGATGGGCGGGAGTGCGTTGAAGTTGGGGATCACGAAGAGTGGCAGGATCCAGCTCATGAAGATGAACGTGCGCGTGGACGGATGCTTGACGATGTACGTCCACCCTTCGCGGAATGTCCCGCGCTCCCTGGTCCTGGCCACGTCCGTGCGCGCCTTGGGCAAATTCAACTGAAGGACGGTCACCATGACCAACGCGTACGCGCCGGCTTGAACGAAGAAGTTGCCGGCCGGTCCGACCCAAAGAATCAGGAAGCCGCCAATGGCCGGGCCGATCGAGCGCATGACGGCCCAGCCGGTCTGTACCAGAGCCACGGCGCTGGGTGACTGTTTGCGCGAGACGATAGCGAAAATGATAGTCTGCTGCAACGGCATGCTGAAGGCCAAGCCGATGCCGCCGAGCAAGCTGAACAGAAACAGCGTCCATACGATGACCGGCCCGGAGACCAGCACGAGGCCCATGCCCAAGGTAATGGCGAACAGCCACAAGGCGACAGAAAAGAAAAGCCGCCGCGCGGGCACGCGGTCGGTAACCACGCCGGCCATGGGAGCGAGGCCGATGGTAGCCACCGAGCGCACCAGATTGAGCGTGCCCAGCATCGCGCCCGAGGAGGTAAGGTCATAGACCAGCCAGCTCAACGTGACGTTCTGTATCCAGCTCGCCGCGTTCATGAGCGTGGTCCCCGTCAGGAACCACGCGAAGTTCGGGATGCGGAGGACGGCAAACGAGCCGCTCTGGGCCGGGGCCTCGCCCTGCTTGGCAGATGCGGCTAGCTCTGGACCGGTCGCTTCTGTCTGCGTTTCAGCCGGCGTTCGAAGTGTGGTTGCACTACTTTGTGTCGGTGGCATGCGGCGAAGGTCAGAACTGTTGGACAGGGTAATGGACAGAGTTGCGCCGTCAGACTCGGGCACCTACGTGGCCGGAATCCCACTGGGATACAGAGGCCGGCCCCACAAGTACTGTACCACGCGTGCCGGGTAGATCGACTCCATTTGTGCTGGAATCTATTCCAAATGGGAATGAAACGGCGCCGATGAAAATCCAACAAGTACAGTATTTTCTGAAAGTTGCGGAAACCGGAAATCAGACGGTCGCAGCGCGCGCACTCTTCATCTCCCAGTCACCACTTTTTAGAAAGATACTGGCATTGAAGAGCGACCTGGGCGCGCCGCCCATGGACAGCTGTATACGACGGATTACACTGACGCGGGCAGGTGAGGTCTTCCGCGACCATGCGCTCCATCTGAATGACGACTATCTCGCCATGATGCCGGACCTCAACGAGTTCAAAATGGCGCCCTCCTGCTCCATCCTCGCGATTCCGATAATCTCACGCTATGGGAACTCGTATCGCCAAATTTTGCAGCACGCAGCGTCGCTTTGATTTCACGCTGGAGGAGCGCGAGGCGAACAGGAAACTGCCGGCGCTGGCCGGCCGGTAGTATGACCTGGCCATCCTGCGCGACATCGATTTGGATGGCGAAAGCTTTGCTAAGCTGCTTATTGCCCGCGACCGCTTGCTGCTTGCGGTTTCGACCACGCATCGCCTTGCCCACCGCCAATCGCTAGCGCCGGCGGAACTTGCCGAGGAGAACTTCATCGGTCTGGCCATGGGGACGCTGGTCCAGGAGCTGGCGGTGGCGGCCTGCCGAAACGCGGGCTATGAGCCCCACATCACCTACGAGAGCCTGCGCGCCGATACCATCTGTGAACTCGTGGCGGAAAACAACGGCGTAGCCTTGATGATGGAACAGATTCTGGACCACGAAGAGCGCGAGGATGTCGTGGCCGTTCCGCTGGTGGAAGCGGTGGAGGGCAACATCGTCCTCGTGTGGTCCAAGAACAGACGATTGTCCACGCCGGCCCGGGCGTTCGTCGACTTCATGAAGAACGGAATGTGCGAAGCCTAGACAGAACTTCCTGTGGACGTGGTACCTTGGGGAAGTGTGGCATCCTCCAAGAACCACGTGTCCATAAGCCCTTTCCCGCGCACTTCGATGCTGCCGCGGGGCACGGTACGGAAGTTGTTCTTGATCAGTTCGTAGGTAGTCGGCGAAATTTGAATCTTGCCGGCCACCCCTTGCGATTCCATACGCGAGGCAACGTTAACGGCGTCTCCCCACAGATCAAACTGGAATTTCTCGGACCCGATCACACCGCCGACAACGGTACCGGAATTGATGCCGATCCGGATCTGCAGCTTGTCGGCCAGCGGCGACTTGACCTTTTCTCTGAAGTGCGTCATCTCCAACGCCATAGATGCCATGCACTGCGCATGATCGGGGCGTTGAAGGGGCACGCCCGCCGCAACGTAGTACCCGTCACCGATGGTCTTGATCTTCTCGACGCCATGTTTTTCGACCAACGAATCAAAGTAAGTGAAGATCTCGTCGAGCAGGTCGACCGAGGCCTCGGGCGTCAACTCGCCGGCCAGCGGCGTAAACCCGACCATATCGGCAAAGAGCATGGTCACACATTCGTAATGGTCGGCGATGCAGCTCTCACCCGCCTTCATGCGCTGTGCGATCGCCAAGGGCAGGATCTGGAGCAGCAGGTGATCCGCGCGCTCGCGCTCTTCACGAAGCTTGGATTCTACGCGGTAGTTCGTCGCATAGAGATAGTACGTAAAGAACACGGCGGCGAGGAAGTTGCTCAAATAGGTCGCGGTGCTGATCACCCTTGCCACCGCCGGTTCCAACGGGAACATCGGTTCAGTGAGGTCGAAGGAAATCTCGAGCAAGATATAGAGAAGCAGACTGAGTCCCGCGGCTGTTACGATCGCCCGCATGTCTTCCATGGAGTAATAGAGGAACGGTGAGATTGCGGCGGCTATGAGGAACAATTGTATCCACGGCGGACGCCCGATCAAGAACGCGACGGATGCAATCTGAAGGTTGCCGACAACGAGTAGGAGCGCGGTTGCCAACCGATAATGTCCCGAGATGTTGAGCGCCATTATAGACATGTATCCGACAAAGGCGACCAACATGATCCATGCACAGATGCGAAGGTCCGTCAGCCAGAACAGCCCGAAGTAGACCACCGTCAGGCTGGCCGTGAACAAGGTCGCCTGGTTCTGAAGGCTGAGGCGCTTTGCCTGTTCGTTCGTGAAGGTATCGGGCAGGCCGATTTCACTGGCTCGCAGCCAGAGGCTACGGGCGCGGGTTACGAGACGGCGCATATTTCTTCATCCTACAAGGTGAAACGCTACGAAATACGAAATCCAGATCCAAAGGCCCATCACTGTGCCCAAGGGAAGGGTCCAGTAGAATTCCCGCTGCTTGACGGCCACCAGAAGAGCGGGGAGCGCCAATGCGAGCAGAAACTCGCCCAGGACAATGTAGTACGGGGTAGCGCCGAATATCATCCGGTGCGTATCTTCATACAACCACCAACCCGCGCCTTTGGCGCAGTATTCATAGACAGGGATGATCGCGCCGCCGAGCAAGCCGGTGAGCAAGGTTGCGCGAAGCAACCCCCACCGCAAATGAATGAAGTATCCTATATAGCCAATCTGGACTAGTATGACGGCCCAGGCGACGGGCATGTAGACGGGAGACTCGATCAGTAGTGGTTCGCCGAACTCGTAGTACAGGGTCTTGGTGCTCGAAATGAGCCAGGCATCCGCCAGCAGTTCGACGAATCCGGCGACTAGACCGAAGTAGAGAAACTTGGCCAACAAACGGTCGCCGGCTCGGATGATGTAGATGACGTCGACGGTCAGCATACCAAAAGCTAATATCGCCGCAGTCACCCAGCCGGTGAAGAAGAACGAGTTGATGACAATCCATGTAGCGACGATAGCCAGGGTAACCAGCACGAATCGCAGTCGGTTGCGCTCTTCCTGCCCGTCACTGTTCGTGGTTTCCATCAGAATCCTCGAATCTCGCACCTCGCGCAATGCTAAAGGCCGAAAATATCCAGTTTACCGTTCCAAGGCAACCCGCGGTCATATCTTCGCTTGTCGGCGCGGCGATAGAGCGTAAATATCCACGGTTCGCGCAACGGGTATACTGTACAATACGGTACGTCGACACCGGTTGCATCGATAATGCTGTTCACGGCGCGGCGAGCGGCTTCATTTGCCCCCTCCATCGTTGCCAGGCTGATGTCCGTTTTGACATAATCTGAGGCCAAGAACAGGTTCGGGATCTGCGTATGTGCCTCGGGGCGTAGTTGCCAGGTGTTCACCTTGTTCACCAGGAGCGGTTCGAGATCCTCCATCGGCACTCTGCCCGCGAAGATATCGACCGGCTCGATATCGCTGTCGATATACCACTCGTGCACATCTTCTTCGACGAGCATGGGGGGCTGACCCTCTTTGTTCAGGCTCGACATCAATTGCGCGACTACCTCATTGCGGATCTCGCGCCTTGTGCATTCCTTGGCCGCCTTGTGCTCGCCGTGCGGCGGATGCTCCAAGATGCCCTTTGCGTCCCAGTTCGAAATGTCAATGGATAGAATCGTC
>JBJYXA010000700.1:0-5596 GCA_046259705.1 Caldilineaceae bacterium | reverse complement strand
CGAAAACAAGAATGCGATCACTGACGACGAACGGATTGACATCGAGATCCATGCCGACTACGAGCTATTCATTATCGCGTTTCTCATCGTCCAGCTTGTCAATTCGGTTTTACTCTACTTGCCTCTACGCGACGAAGTGCACCAAATCGTTCGCCCCTTCTGGTTTGGGATCAGTGTCTTCCTTCTCCTGGACGCTTTGAATCGCTTGCGCCGGACTTTCAAAAGGAGGCGCCGCTTCTTCTCATTTTTCGGTTGGATGACCTTGGTCGGAAGCATGCCGATTCCCTTTGTTACGTCCGTTCGCTTAGTCGGAATGGCGATCGTGTTGCGCAAGCTACGGAGGGGTGAATTCGAACAGATCGGTCGCGTGATCGTAGCGAAACATGCTCAGGCAACCTTACTGGTCGCGATTTTCGCTGCAGTACTATTCTTTGAGTATGGATCGCTGCTCGTAATAATTGCAGAGCAGTCTTCTCCGGCCGCGAACATAGTCACAGCGGGAGATGCACTGTGGTGGAGTGTCGTAACCATCTCGACGGTAGGATATGGCGACACCTATCCCACGACAGAGTGGGGCCGCTTCATCGGTGTCGCGCTGATCGTGACCGGCGTCGTACTGTTCACGACAATTACGAGCTTCCTAGCTCGCTGGTTCATACGTCCTAGAGCCGGGACGAGAGAGCTGATGGATGGTTCGGTGCAATCTGACAGTCCAACGAGCCAGATACTGGCAATTCGCTCAGTTCTGTCCCAGATGGAGGATAATCATCAGGTCGCAGTCAAAGAGCTAGAAGCCCGGCTTGAGCGGCTGGAGAATTCATTCCCCACATCGCGAGACTAGTGTCTGGGCGTCAGAGGCCAAGCATCTGGCCTCCCCAACGATGACCCCATCACGCTCATGCGAGTGGCCTGTTAGCTGGCGGCAGATGGTTCTTCGCTGAATGACAGTCCGACAGCGACGAGCAATCCCGACCCACCAGCGGTGCACAGTACACTAATCGCAGCGCCTAGCAGCCTTCTTCGCGTACGAAACGGCTGCAAACGTCGTGCAAGGTAGCACACGCAACTGCCTTGCGCGCACAGGACTATTCTTTCCGTTCGTCGCTGATTCCTGTATACTCTAAACGCGCCTGCAACTTGATCTCCTTCGCAGGCGATCTACGGAATGTTGCTGACTGAATATGTTTGCTCGGCGCAAGCAGCCATGTGGTATTATCCGACTGATTTCCAATTTCGCTGGTCCTAATCTAGGCGTTCCCGAGCGTACGATATTCCATTTGGCTATGGATCACCCACTCGAGCCCTGGCCGCGATGACCCTATGCGACGCTCCCGACTCGCTATCAGAGTCCGTTTCTGGATCATCATCTAGGTAGTCGATGTCCGTCCTGCCATTTCTCGTTCCACCAAGAAGAAGAGGAGACATACCCATGAAGAAGTATCTCGTTCCCCTAGCGCTGTTGATTGTCGTGGCGCTGTTGGCCGCATGCGCAGTGCCCGTCGCGCCTGCCCCGGAGACCGGCGGCGAAGAGGCAAGTGCCGAAGAAGCGGCTGCCCCCGCGGAAAGCGGCGGAGAGGAGACCTTCGTCACCGTTGTCAAGATTGCAGGCATCAACTGGTTCAACCGCATGGAGGAGGGCGTGAACCAGTGGGGCGAAGAGAACGGCGTCAATGCATCGTTGGTCGGTCCGGCCGAGGCTGATGCTGCGCAACAGATCCCCATCATCGAGGATCTTATCGCCCAGGGCGTGGACGCCCTCTGCGTCGTTCCCATGGATCCCGAGCAGCTCGACCCCGTACTGCAGAAAGCCATGGATGCGGGCATCGTTGTCGTGACTCACGAGGCGTCCAACCAGAAGAATATGGACTGGGACATAGAGGCTTTTGACAACAGGGCCTACGGTGCCGGCCTAATGGATCGCCTGGCCGCGGAGATGGGAGAGGAAGGTGAATATGCGGTGTTCGTAGGTAGTCTGGGCTCGAAAACTCACAACGAGTGGGTCGACGGCGCCATCGAACACCAGTTGGAGGCTTATCCCAACATGACTATGGTGGGCGACAAGAATGAAAGCTTTGATGACTCGCAGGTCGCCTACGAAAAGGCCAAAGAAATCTTGAAGGCGTATCCTGATATCAAGGGTTTCCAAGGCAGTGCCTCCACAGACGTAGCTGGCATTGGTCAGGCAATCGAAGAGGCCGGTCTACAGGATCAGGTAGCGGTTGTGGGTACGAGCCTGCCGTCCATTGCCGGTGATCTGCTTGAGACGGGCGCCATCGATGCCATAGGATTCTGGGACCCAGCTGTGGCTGGAGCCGCCTGCAATCAGATTGCCCAAATGGTGATCAACGGCGAAGAGATTGGCGAAGGCACCGACCTGGGTATTGAGGGGTATGACAACCTCATTATGGACGGCAAGGTATTGTACGGGAATGCGCCGGTCTACGTAGACGCTTCGAACGCGGCGGACTATCCCTTCTAGTACACGATTCGGAATGATGCAGCCAGTCTGAGCGTGCACGAAATTTCTCACTCGTACAGAGAATAGCATGTTCAAGCCACTCAGACTGGCCGCTGTCCCTGGGTCACAGACCTGCACTCCCAGCCGGCAATCCAAACCCAGTCCAAACGCTGAAGACATGGTCGCATGGCCGAAGAACTGATCCGACTCACTGGAATCCATAAGTCCTTCGCCGGCGTACACGCGCTGCGCGACGTGGACTTTGTCATCGAGCCCGCGAAGATCCATTGCCTCGTGGGTGAAAACGGCTGCGGCAAGTCAACACTAATCAAGGTAATTGCGGGCGTGTACAGCCGCGACGCCGGCGAGATCGTCATCAACGGCAGGTCCTACGAGCGGGTGCACCCCCTGGACGCCATCCATGAGGGCATCCAGGTCATCTACCAAGACTTCTCACTGTTCCCCAATCTGTCGGTAGCAGAGAATATCGCGCTCAACGAGGAACTCGCAGACGGTCGCCGCCTCGTCAACTGGCGCCAGGTGAAAAGCATCGCGCAAGACGCGTTGGCGCGCATCGAAGTAGGCATTCCACTCGACGCGCGCGTCGAAGAGGTGTCGGTGGCCAATAAGCAACTCATCGCCGTAGCCAAAGCCCTGCGCCACAATGCCAAGTTGATCATCATGGATGAACCGACCAGCGCGCTCACAGAGCGTGAAGTGCGCACGCTCTTCTCGGTCATCCGCCGTCTGCAGGAGAACGGCATCGGCTTCCTGTTCGTGAGTCACAAACTCAATGAGGTGTTGGCCATTTCCGAGAAAATGATCGTGATGCGTAACGGGCGCATTGTCAGCACGGGCGATCGCGACGAATACGACAACGCCCGGCTCGTCTTCGAGATGACGGGTCAGAGCATTGCCGACAAAGCATACGCATTTGTGCCTGACATGGACGAAGCACCGCTTTTGCGCGTCGAGGGGCTGAGTTCCGGCAACACACTGCAAGACATCTCCTTCGAATTGCGACCCGGCGAGATCGTGGGCGTGACGGGTCTCCTGGGCTCCGGTCGTACCGAATTGGCCCTAGCTTTGTACGGCATACGCCGCATCGACGCGGGCCAAATCTATTTGGAAGAACGCTCAATACGAATCGACAGCGTGCAGGACGCGATCCGTCACGGCATCGGCTATGTACCAGAGGATAGACTGACCGAAGGGCTGTTCCTGGAGCAGTCCATCGGCAACAACGTCGTTGTGCGCATTGTAGACCAGTTGCGCGGCGCGCTTGGCCTCACCAACCGTGCGCAGGTAGCTGCCGCAGTCGACAACTGGGTGGATGCACTCAGCATCAAGACATCCGACCCGGCGCAACCGGCCAACACGCTCTCCGGCGGCAATCAGCAACGGGTGGTGCTCGCCAAATGGTTGGCAAGTAACCCTAAATTGATGATCCTGAACGGTCCTACCGTTGGGGTGGACATCGGTTCCAAGAATGAATTGCACGATATGATGAAGGACTTGGCCGGTCGAGGCATGGGTCTCCTCGTGATTTCGGACGATATCCCGGAGCTGCTGCAGACCTGCAACCGCATTCTGTTGATGCGCAATAGCCGCATCGTAGAGGAAATCGATCCGCGTGAAACAAATGAGGACGAACTCGCCGCCAAGTTGATTGAGGAATAATCGCGTGAAACGATTCTGGCGCAGCAATGAGGCGCTCGTCGCCATCACCATCGTCGTCCTGTGTATCTATATCGGTGTTCGTAATCCAGTTTTCTTTACCGTGGGCAACGTATTCGACCTGCTGCGCAGCGGTATCGTCGTCGGCATATTCGCCATGGGTGTATTGGTCGTAATCGTCTCCGGCGGCATCGATGTGTCCTTTACGGCGATCGCGATCTTCGCTATGTACACAACGGTGCGCGTGCTCAACATATATATGCCGGACGCGCCTATCTGGGCGGCATTTCTTATCGCGGCAACGATCGGGCTCGGGCTGGGGATGATCAACGCTTTCTTCATCGCCCAATTCGAACTGTCTACGTTAATCGTGACCCTGGCGACGTTGAGCATGTTCCACGGCTTCCTGCTCTTCGCCATCGGCAACAACATCATTCGCGATATCCCGCCCAGCATGACGGCCTTCGCACGCACTGCTATCGCTCGCATTCCCATGGAGCGGGGCACGGCCAACCTGCATCCGGCCATCTTGTTGACCGCCGCCGTCGCAGTGTTGACGTGGCTGATCCTCGAGTACACCATGCTGGGCCGCGGCATTTATGCAATCGGCGGCGCGCGGGAGGCCGCGGCGCGCGCCGGCTTCAACGTGCGCCGCATTCAGTACTTCATCTACGGCTACGTGGGACTATTGTCGGGTATAGCAGGCATGACCTATGGATCGCTCAACCGGCAAGCCAACCCTCAGGACATCGTCGGCCTCGAACTCAACGTGATCGCGGCGGTGGTCCTCGGCGGCGCCACATTGACCGGCGGACGCGGCACAGTCATCGGTACCATTCTGGGCGTGACCCTGGTGGTCATCGCCAACAACAGCCTTATCCTCATCGGCGTTCCGTCGGCATGGCAGCGCGTCGTCATCGGCGTGATCATCCTGGTCGGCACCGGCCTGCCTGCGATTCGCGATCGGCGCCGGGCCAGCCGCCTGGTGGGATTGGCCGAAGGCGGAGCCTGATGACGCAGGTTCGGGGCGATCTGGGTATACCCGAGAAATCCGATGACGAAGCCGGTGAAGTCGATGCCGGCAGCCTACCCGTACCTTTACGCCCGAGATAGCGGACGAACAGACATGACGGACGACAAAGTCGAGACCGCAGCGCAGAAGTCGACATCATGGAGCGAACGTCTGTTTGGCGACAGCCACGCGCTGCGCCTGCTGGTGATCGCGATCCTGCTATTCATCATCTTTAGCATCCTGTTGCCGGGCAAGTTCCTTAGCGTCCGCAATTTACAGTCCATGGCGGTGCAGTTTCCCGAGTTCGGCATCCTCGCCTTTGCCATCATGATCACCATGATCACCGGTGGGATCGACCTGTCCATCGTAGGAACGGCCAACCTGGCGGCTATTTTTGCCGCGCTAACTATGACACGGCTGGCCGGTGCAGACGGTACAGGTATGTCGCC
>JBJYXA010000699.1:0-1892 GCA_046259705.1 Caldilineaceae bacterium | reverse complement strand
GGCCGTAGCCGGTCGTGATGGAGCCATCGGCGAGGCCTGCTTCGATCTCGGCAAGCTGGTCCTTCACCTCCTGCGGAACTACATCCTCGAAGTCGTGGAATGGAGCCAGGCCCGCGCCGCCGAAGTGGTTTCCGCCTTCGAACGTGCCGTCGGCGGCCGCTTGCAGCAAATCGACGACGCCAGGGGCGATGAGCTTCATGGCGCTCGACACGAGACACGGATGTGCGGCCGGAACTGTTTCCCACTGATCCGTATCGACGCCGATGCAGAAGAGACCCTCGTGGGTCGCCACTTCCTGCAGCGCGCCGTTACCGGTCATGCCGCCGGCGCCGAAAATCACATCGGCGCCCTGGTCGATCGCCTGCTTGGCCGTGGCTGCGCCCCACTCGGGATCGACAAACGCCTGCGATAGCTCGCCAGGATGATACGTCGAAATCACATTGATATCGGGATTGACATACTTCGCGCCCGCCTCATAGCCTTCTTTGAAGGCGACGACCGGAGGTACTAGGTCAGTCCCAAGAACGGCAGCAATCGTTCCACTCTTCGTAAGCCCCGCGGCCAGTGCACCTGCGAGGAAACCCGATTGGTCTTCGTGGAAAACAAGACCTGCCAAGTTGGGGAGCGCCTCACCCTGAAATTGATCGATGCCGATGAAATTGACATCGGGATTCTCATTGGCAGCTTCGATGGTCGCTTCACCCAACGCAAAACCAACCGTGACGATTACGTTATAGCCGCCGTCAATAAACTGAGCGATATTGTCGGCGTAGTCCTTTGCATCCATCGTCTCGATGTACTTGATGTCGTCCTCGGTCAGACCAAGTTGCTCGGCTCCTTGCTGAACCCCTTGCCAGGCGGACTGATTGAAGCTCCGGTCGTTGATACGGCCGACATCGGTTACCAGACCGATCTTCATTGGGGTTGCCTCTGCGGCAGGAGCTGCCTCTTCAGCAGTGGTCGCCTCGGCCGGAGCCGCTTCATTTCCAGTCTCGGCCGGCGCAACCGGAACCGCACACGCGCCAAGTACGATTGAAGCCGCCAAGAGTAGGGCAACCAGTGTGAATGAATTTCTGAGCAGTCGCATAGGTTTTTGTATCCTCCGTTGTAGAATGTAGACTGTGTAGACTGTAACGTAGAGTGAAGTGCGGCACACGGTTGAATGGTTGTCCGTCTTGCGCGCCATCGTGGGACCTCGTGAACGATTCTGCGGACCAAGCGTTTCATTCGCCCTTGAAGTCATTCGGATTATAACCAAAGCGGGAATGCGTGGCAAGGACAGCTGGTTTCGGCAGCGGCGACTCAATGCACGTTAGCAGCGTCTCAATGCGTGTTGGATTTTATCATTCGGTCCGTTGTTCTGGTCGATAGTTTTGCACACGCAGACGCCACGGATCTTCCATATTCGCCTACGCATCGTGTGCGGGACAATTCGGTGAATACTTAAGGCACGTCTCAGCGAAGCGCTGCCGCAATAGAGGAGAAGCAAATGTCGATGTCATTGGGTGTCAGAAGATCTCTGCAGCAATGCGCGCAAGCCGATGGCACGTTTGCCATGCTAGCGATGGATCAGCGGGGTAGCCTCATGCGAGCCATCAATCCGGACACTCCAAAGTCGGTGACCTACCCCATGGTGGCAGACATTAAGCGCGCCGTGATCAGCGTGCTTTCGCCTCACGCCAGCGCCACGCTGCTGGATGTGGAGTATGGATATCCAACGTGCGTTGCCAGCGGCGCTTTGAGTGGTCGAACCGGTCTGCTGTTGGCGTACGAGAAGAGCGGCTACGAGGGCGATCCCACGGCGCGTCGCACGGCGTTGCTGGACAATTGGAGCGTGGGTCGCGCCGTCGCTTCGGGCGCTTCCGGCGTCAAGCTACTCGTCTACTATCGAC
>JBJYXA010000698.1:0-3033 GCA_046259705.1 Caldilineaceae bacterium | reverse complement strand
ACCCCATGGTTTCATTGACTGCCGTTACCGCAACAACAACGGAGAAGAGTCCGTGGCGAGCCATGTTGTTCGCAGCGCTCTTCACCGCCATCATTGCTCTCGCCACAGCGCTCGTTTTTCAAGCGGCGATTCCCTGGCTCTACATCATTGCCTTTCTGTTGATCGGCGCTGCGCCGGTGTTGGGCTACCAGATGGCTGAAGGCACGCTTGGCCGGGATTGGCTCTCCCTCATCGCGGGTATAATCGGCTTCATACTGACCTTCATCCTGTGGCCGATTCTGGTCGGTCTGCTGAACAAGCAACAGTCGGTATGGCGCCTATTGCTGGCCAGCATCGTCGGCATCATCCTCGGTGTCGGCGGCTTCCTGCTACTGGGTACATTCGTCGGACAGAATCCTGCCTGGGTACAGTGGGGCTGGGTGCTGCTTTGGGCAATCTGGGGCGGTGCTTGTGGCGCGGCCATGTCTGCCTATGCCAAGCCTCAAGAGGTTGCGTAGCACTCGAACCGGTATGGCAGCGGGCACGCAGCCAACCGTCGCCGCACTGCTTTCACAATAAACTGGCCGGCTAGAACCGTCCGTAGACTTGCACAATTGTGCACAGGAATCCCAGCGATTTCCTGTGCACTTTTTCGTGCATCTACCCCAATTCGCGCCTTCGTAGGCGTCTTTTCCCGTCGATCTGCACAATGTTGCACTTGGTTAACCGCAAGGTTGGCCATATAATGCGCACCGGATGACACGCATGGTATGGCCCATCTGCAGGCGTTCGGCCGCAGGAATGTCCTGTGGAACCGTGACCTTGCGGTCGATGCCCGATGCTGCGAGAACCGGGGCGAAATGTATAGAAGCAACGCCACAATTGACGACGTGTTTCGTTTGGCACTGCCGCCCGGAACGGAGATGCTCACCGGTCACGAATATTTGAGCAGATCGGTGAGTTGGGCCTGCAGTCTGCGTCCTAGCCCGCCCGCCTTTCCCAATCTTGACGGCAATGAGCTTGCTCTCATCGACATGGCCGACTTGCGTCAGCTCGACGCCAAAATGAATATCGAACGTGTGGTGCGCGGCCTGGGCGACGCACGAGTTGCCGCCGTCGCCATACAGGGCGAATTGGGAGAAACTGCAGTGCGAGCGGCGGACAGCAGCCGCCTTGCACTCTTTAGGCTGCCGAACGGCGTCCCGCTCACGCAGATCGAACGAGCCGTCATCCGACTTATCGTCGACCGCACAGGTTACGTCGCCCAGCGTTCATCGGACTTGCAGCGCGAGCTAAACCAGGTGGCGCTCGACGGCGGTGGCCTGGACGAAATTGCGGCCTACGTCTATCGCTTCTGTTCAGCGCCGGTGGTCATCATCGGGGAAGACGG
This sequence comes from Caldilineaceae bacterium, assembly GCA_046259705.1. Taxonomy (GTDB): domain Bacteria; phylum Chloroflexota; class Anaerolineae; order Caldilineales; family Caldilineaceae; genus JASGTU01. Next base: position 1,664 of record JBJYXA010000698.1, on the reverse strand, counting down.
TAGGCTCGTAACCTCAGCTGGGCTGAAGCTGCCGTCCGCACAAGAAACTGATATCCGCACGTCTATCCTCCCAAACATTGTCGAGTTGCGCAGTTGGGTTGCTACCCACGTGGGCGAGAAGCGCAGCGGTCGTATCGGCGTTCTACCCGTCGACAATGCTCGCCGAGAGCAAACGCCGTACCGGCAAGTGGTCATCGCCCCGATCGTGGCTAGCGACTCTGTTCGCGGCTTCTGTCTCGTACTGCGTTCGGAAGTTTCGGCGGATCAGGAGATCACGGCGGTTGAAGAGATCGCTGTTACCGAGGGAGCATCTGCTTGTGCTCTGGAATGGGCCAAACAGTACGCTGTCGACGTAGCCGAGGACCGCATGCGTGCGGCATTTATCGACGAACTTCTGGCTTCGGAGATCGCAGACGAAGCGTCGTGGATCCAGCGCGGGGCCTCGCTCGGCTACGACCTGACCATACCGCATGCAGCCTGGTTCGTAGAGGCCCGCAACGTTCCCGGATGGCCGCGTCCCTTGGACGATTTCACCCGCAAGATGGGAGTGAGTGCCCCGTATAGCAGGCGCAACAACGGTATCCTCCTCTTTTGGCCCATCGACAACGACCGCAGCGCGCGCGAACTCAAAGAAGTCGCGGCGATGTTGACCGACGAGATCGTGGCGCGCGTGTCCAACGCCGAGTTCATCATTGGCATCGGACGACCCGCGGTGGCCCCCTCTGACTGGTTGCGCAGCCAACAGCAGGCGCGCGAGAGTTGGCGGCTAGGCAAGGAATGGCGCGGTGCACCCGTCACCTACTTCGGTGACCTAGGTCTGTATCAATTGCTCACGACATTGGGAACGAATCCGGAGTCGGCGCGCTTCTACCGCAAGACGCTCGGCCAGTTGATGACGCACGACGACAATCGCAATTCAGAGCTCGTAGAAACGCTCGAAGCGTTCTTTGCCTGTCATGGCAACATCAGCCAGACTTCTAGCAGGCTCCACATCCATCGCAACACGCTCAGTTACCGCCTCGAGCGTATCGAATCCATCGCCAACCTGGATCTCAACGACCCTGACGCCCGCTTTTCACTTCAGCTGGCCCTGAAACTGCGCCCGCTCATGCAGTAGGTCGCTTACGCAACTCGGCACTCCACGGGTAGAACGACGCATTACAGCCACTCCTGTAACGGCAGAAAAGCCCTCTGTCTGGCCCCTCCTGATTTCTACAGGCATGTTGCGCCGAAATGACAACCGCGGAATGAGATCGAATCCGAACCACTAAGCTCGTACGTGAGGAATGTCCCCCATAGCGTAACGGCGGGTTACCTCATATGTCCCGGGTGGGTATCTCCGACAACTCACACAGCGTGCTTGACGCCCAAAGCGTCCAGGCAGATAGGCACAACATCCACTGCGCGCGCCTGGTTTGGGATCGCTAGGCCTTCAGGCGGACCGGCAACCCATAGGGGCGAAACGGAATCGAGCACGTGTAGCGACCCGTGCGATCCGCCGCCGGCATGGATATGAGTGCTCTCTAGACAGAATTCATAGCCTGGGTGGCTCGTGGCCCATAAATGACCCCCCAGGCGATGACAGCGTTTCTCCATCATCCTGACTGGCCTGGACAAGATCGCCGAAGTAGTGCAGTTGTGGCCCATGAACGGTTGCCTCTTCG
>JBJYXA010000697.1:0-4300 GCA_046259705.1 Caldilineaceae bacterium | reverse complement strand
CGACCGGCGTCAATGCGTTCGCGGAAGTCAGTTGACGTGATGGCAGGCGACTAGATGGCCGAACTTCTCTTCCAATACCGGTTCCGTTTCCCGACAGATTTCGCTTGCCAGCGGACAGCGCGGATGGAAGGGACATCCATGAGGAATGTTGACGGGGCTGGGCGGTTCGCCCTGGATGGCGGCGGACTGCGCGCGGTTGCGCGGGTCGATTTTGGGCAGCGCGGCCAACAACGCTTGTGTGTACGGGTGCAGAGGATTTTCGAACAGGTCGTCGCTGGGACCAAGTTCCACGATGCTGCCCAAATACATGACCGCCACGCGATGGCTGACGAAATGGACCAGGCGCAGGTCATGCGTAATAAACAGCATCGTAAGCTGGAGCCGTTCCTGCAGCTCCATTAAGAGGTTGACCACCTGCGCCTGAATGGAAACGTCCAGTGCGGAGACCGGCTCGTCGGCCACGATGAAGCGCGGCTCGACCGTCAGCGCACGCGCCAGACCCAGCCGCTGTCGCTGTCCGCCGCTCAATTCATGCGGATAGCGGTCGGCCACGTCGCTGCCCAGGCCGACTATCTCGAGCAGATGGTCCACGCGGTCGTCCACCTCCGCCTTGTCGGTCACGTCGTGCACGAGACAGGCCTCGCTGAGCGTCTTCTTGACGGTCTGGCGTGGATTCAGGGAGGAGTACGGGTCCTGAAAAACGATCTGCATGTCCCCGCGTAACTTGCGTAACTGGCTGCCTTTCGCCTGGAGTGCGTCCACGCCGTCGAACAAGACCTGGCCGCTGTCCGGTTCATACAGCCGGAGAATACAGCGGCCTAACGTGGTCTTGCCACAGCCGCTTTCGCCGACCAGGCCCAACGTCTCGCCCGGAAATATGTCCAAGTTGATATCATGCACCGCGCGCAGATAGCTCGGATGGCGGCCCAAAATTCGACGAACGATAGACTTACCCTGTACGAAGGTCTTGGATAGATCTCGCACCTGAACCAGGGCGACACCGTCACCCTCGGGCGCGACGGGAACGACGCTATTCAACTCCATATCTCCTCGAAGCGTATACAGGCGGAATGATGTCCGGGTGAGACTTCGCGCAGGGTTACTCGACCGGTTTTGCATGCGGCTGTAGCATAGCGGCAGCGCGGCTCAAAGGGACATCCCGGCGGCAGGTGGCGCAGGTTGGGCGGCTGGCCCGGGATGGATCGGAGCTGGCCCTGGCGCGACCCCGTGCGCGGGATGGACGCCATGAGGCCTTCCGTGTAGGGATGGCGGCTCTCTTCGAATAGCTCGATGACGCCGGCCGATTCCATGATCTGGCCCGCGTACATGACGATCACCCGGTCGCAAATCTGCGCTACCACGCCCAGGTCATGCGTTACCCAGACGACGCCCATGTTCAGCTCGGCTTGCAGCCCCTGTATCAGGCGAATAATCTGATCCTGGATGGTCACGTCCAGCGCCGTAGTCGGCTCGTCGGCCAGCAGGATCTTGGGCCGGCAGGCGAGTGCAATGGCGATCATGGCTCGCTGGCGCATGCCGCCGCTGAATTCGTGCGGATATTCTTTGACGCGCCGTTCCGGGGAGGGAATGCCCACCAGTCGGAGCATTTCCACGGCGCGTTCCTGTGCATCGGCCCGCGATAGGTTTTCGTGCTGTACGACCGTTTCCACGATCTGCTCGCCGACGGACAGAACCGGGTTGAGCGCCGTCATAGGCTCCTGCAAAATCATGGAGACTTCACTACCGCGGAAAGACTTTAGCCGGCTGTTCGGCCATTTCAATATGTCCTCGCCGTCGTAATAAATGCTACCGCCGGCAAAGCGCGCCGAGTAGGGAAGCACGCGCATGATCGAGCGGCAGGTCATGCTCTTGCCGCTGCCGCTTTCCCCCACCAGCCCGAGCACCTGGCCGGGATGCACTTCAAACGAAACGTCGTCGACGGCTTTGACGACGCCGTCCTGGCTATCGAAATAGGTCTTCAAGTTTTCTATGCGCAATGCTTCATCCATGCCGAGAATCTACCCTTGCCTTCTCTTCCTTATCGGTCAGTCGTGCGCAGGAGGCTGGACAGCCCGTCACCCAGCAAGCTGAAGGAAATACCGACGATGGCGATGGCCAAACCGGGAAAAGTGGACAGCCACGGCGCCGTGGTGATGTACTCTCGGCCGTCCGCGATCATGACACCCCACTCCGGGGTGGGCGCCTGTACGCCTAGCCCCAGGAAGCCGAGCGACGCGCCGGCCAGGATGCACAATACGACGTCCGACATCGCAAACACGATGGCCGGATTGATCACATTGGGCAGAAGGTGCCCGGCCATGATGCGCCTATCGCTGTAGCCCAGGGCGCGCGCCGCCAAGACGTACTCGTGGTTCTTGGCGATCAATACCTCGCCGCGCACCAGCTTTGCATAGGCAATCCAGCCCACGAGGCCGAGCGCGAGGTACATGTTGCGCACCCCCGGCCCCAATATGGCGAGAATAGAGATGACCAAAACGTAGAACGGGAAGGCCACGCTGATATCCACCAAACGCATGAGCAGCGTGTCTACCGTGCCGCCGCTGTAGCCGGAGAACGTGCCGAGCATGATGCCGAAGATGAAGGGAAACGTGACGCAAATGATACCGATCTTGAGATCCACCCGGGTACCGTACAGGATGCGCGAAAAGATGTCGCGCCCGAACTTGTCCGTTCCCAGCCAGTGTTCTGCGCTGGGCGGCTGCAAGCGGGCCGGATAATTCGTCTCAATCGGATCGTAAGGCGCGATCGACGGACCAAATATGGCAACCAGGAAGATCAACGTCACCAGCGTCACGCCGATGATCAAGGCAGGATTGCGCCGCGCCGTCCGCACCGCACCGTGCAAATTCGGCTTGACCAACCAGCTGTTCTTTTGCGTATCTGTAATCGCTGCCATGGACTATATCCTACAAAGTGACGCGGGGGTCGAGAAACGAATAGAGAATATCCGTGATTAGGTAGACGATGGAGACCAAGATGCCGAACGTCAGCGTGAGCGCCAGGACGACCGGATAATCCCGTCCCGTAATTGCCTGCACCATGGTCCACCCCACGCCGGGCAGCGCGAAGACGGTCTCGATAATGACCGAACCGCCCACCAACCAGCTCATGTACACGCCCAAAAGCGTCAGCGTAGAAACCACTGCGTTGCGGATGACATGTTTGGCCAGGACGAGGTTCTCGTTCAAGCCCTTGGTGCGGGCGAAAACGACGTGCTCGGACGAAAGGGTGGAGATGACGCCATCGCGTAGATTGCGCGTCAGCACCGCGGCCAGATGGATGCCCATGGCGAGCGCGGGCAGAAACAGGTAGTACAGGTGCTCAGGAAAGGTTTGGCCAGTTCCACCCACGGGGAAGATAGGGATCTTCACGCCAAACACGATCAGTAAGAGAATGCCTACCCAAAAGCTGGGCGTGGACAGGAACGTCACCGTAACGGTGCGGATCCCCTGATCGAATATGGAATCACGCTTCAGCGCGGAAATAAGCGCCAGCGGCACGGCAATGAGCACGGCCAGCACGGCCGCATAACAGGCCAGGAATAAGGTCAGCGGCAACCGGCGCCGGATCAGCTCGGTCACAGGGATGCGCGAGACCAGCGAATCGCCCATGTCGCCCCTGCTCAGATTCTTCAAGAAGATGCCAAACTGGACGTACAGGGGCTTATCCAGCCCGAGATGCTCCGTCAAGGTGGCAACCTTCTCCGGCGTTGCCTTCAATCCCAACATGATCGTGGCCGGGTCTCCCGGGATCAGGTGGATCATCAGGAAGACCAGCACGATGATGGCGAATACCGTTGGGATCATCTGCAGAATGCGGCCGATGATATAGGCGATTTTGTCCACTACGTACCTCGCTTCAATCGTGCAAGGACCGGATGGTCCGGCAAAATCTTGCGGACCATCCGGCGTTCGTCACGCATTGAGGTGAAAATCAAGCGATGACATTCGGCTCTGGACTAGCGATCGATCCATGTAGACTTGAACACTAGCCAGCCGAGGGGAATCTGGTAGAAGCCCTTCACATCGTTGTTGACGAAGGTGGTGAACGGCGTGTGATAGAGCAAGATGACGACCGCGTCGTCGTTAAAGATCTGCTGGATCTCATAGTACATCTCGCAGCGCTTCTCGGGATCCAGTTCCACCGCTGCCTGCTTGGTGAGCTCGATGGCGCGTTCGTTCACCCATCCGGAGTGTATCGCAGGATCCACGACCATCCACGCGACCTGCTGCGCCGGGTCGATGACGTCGTTGGTCCACTGGTAGCCGGAGATGGCCTG
>JBJYXA010000696.1:0-1598 GCA_046259705.1 Caldilineaceae bacterium | reverse complement strand
CTGCTAGGTAACTCCCGCTTCGGACTCGATGGGCTGTAGGTGGAATCCAAGGCTATTTGCTTGGCGTTCTAGGTGGGAAAGTCGCCTCTGGTGGTAGTCGCGCTCGGCAGCGTCAGCGCCGCGCTCGACGTACTCTCCGCCGTAGCGGAGGAGGCGGTAGTAGGCGCAAGCGAGCTTGCGAGCGGTAGCGACGACGGCCACTGCTTTGCTGCGTCGAGCGGCAATGCGGCGATAGAAGGCGCCGAGGGCGGTCCGAGTGCGACCGATGCTACTGGCCGCCTGGCGGAGGATGAGAGAGGCGCGGTTGGTTGAGGTTGGACGCTTGCCGCTGATGCGTTTGCCACCGGTGATGCGTGTTCCCGGAGAGAAGTTGAGCCAGGAAACGAAGTGCTTTTCGGTTGGCCAGCGAGTCATGTCAGCGCCCGTCTCGGAAAGGAGGTTGAGCGCAGTGAGGGGACCGATGCCAACGATGGTGAGGGGGTCGACGCCCCCGAGTAGGCGCTGCAGGGGGTTGCGTACATCGATAGCGATCTGATTGCCGGTTGGTTTGAACTTTGGAGGTTTGGGGGGTGTGTCGAGCTGGGGAGTATCGCAGGCAAGAGCACCGAGCAGAGTTTGGATGCGGGCGTCGCATGTCGCGAGATGCTCGCGGTAGGTGTCGAACAGGCTGAGTGCTTGCTGCAACGTGAAAAGGTGTTGGGGCTGGTAGTGGCCTCGCAACGCTTCGACGATGACGTCAAGGCTGGCTCGGCAACGGGGGTCCCGGTGTTGAGCGAGACGCTGCGGATCATGAATGCCAGCCACGATGTCCCGGACGATTGCCATACCGGTCTTGCTCGTCAGATCCGAAAGCACGTGATGGACCTGTACGTTCATCTGGTCGAGCGACTTCTGCATACGCTGGATCTGCCGAGCGGCTTCTTCGATCAGGGTCTGTCGATGCCGTGTGTAAGTGCGAAGCTCTGCGATCTTGGCTTCCGGCCGAAAGCTGGCGCGCAACAAGCCATAGGTGTGCAGCTCTTGAAGCCATTGGCAGTCCAGTACGTCGCTCTTGCGGCCTGGTACGTTGCGTGCGTGAGCAGCATTGACGAGCAAGACCTCGAATCCACGCTGTTCAAGGAGCTCATACAGCGGAATCCAGTAGACTCCGGTTGATTCCATGGCCACGGTCCGAACGCCACAATCGGCGAGCCAGTCAGCGAGCTGTTGCAGATGGGATGTAAAGGTCCCAAAAGGCCTAACCGGATTGTCGGTGCTGTCGGCGGGAACGGCGACCCAATGCTCGTTGCTACCAATGTCGATACCTGCGGCATCTGGATGACAGATTCGCAGACCCTTTGGCTTGCGCTTCTTCTTGACCATTTGCAGACTCCTTCGTGGAAGCCCCCAAACGTAGGAGGTGCGAATCGAGCATTCTGCTAGTCGGGAACAAGGTCACCAGTGACGAACTCGCTGGCCTCCCGGACCAAACTTGGCGACGGGTACGCAACACCAGTACGCCTTCGGCCTCGACGCTTGGGGGCTTCCATCCCTACCAGGTCGCGACCGAGTTACCTCCCGGACGAACCCGGGCTTGCCCGGCTCCGCACTTGGCGGTT
>JBJYXA010000695.1:0-3459 GCA_046259705.1 Caldilineaceae bacterium | reverse complement strand
AAGGTGGCGGCCATGGAGCTGGCGGAGTACGGCATCAACGTAAACGCAGTGGCGCCCGGGCTGGTGGACGTACCCTCGCAGCGGGCGGAGGAGAACATCTCTACGCAATACAGAACGCGTTACCTGGAAGAGGTGCCGCTGGGACGCATGGGCGATGTGCGGGACGTGGCGGCGATGGTAATGTTTCTTTGTTCGGACGACGCCGAGTGGGTGACGGGGCAGTTGTATCTCGTGGACGGCGGGTTGATGGCCGGGCACTATTCCTTCCAAGGCAACCATGATTTTGCTATGCTTGACGGGCACTAAGCCCGTGAGTTGATCAAGGGCGAGCCGATCGACCATGTGGATTATGCTTTATTTCGGAGTTGAGAGTTTCGATAGGTAAGTTCCATCTTGTACTTTGGAGACAGAAACGAAATGTTCGAACTGATCAAGATGTATACTGAGCTGCCTGGCCCGGGCAGTGACGAGTGGGCGGTGCAGGAGGTCCTGAAGGAGCGCTGGTCGCCGCGCGCTCAAGACATGATGATGACGCCGGTGGGCAATCTGATCGCCACCATGGGCGGTAATGGTCCGCGACTGATGATCGCCGCACACGCCGACGAACTCTGCTTCGTGGTGCGCCACATCTCGGAGGACGGCTTCATCTGGCTCGCCTCGGGCCAACGTAACACCGACCAGTATGTGACTTTACGCAGCACGTTCCTGCCCTGGGGCTTACCGGCCCTCGTCGTCACCGAGACCGGCGGCGTGGACTGTCTGTTCGCCACTCTGACCGGTCACGTTCTCACCACTGAGCAGCGCGTGAAGACCAAATGGGACTACAATGATATCTGGCTCGACGCAGGCGTATCCGGCCGCCAGGAAGCCGAGGATAAAGGCATCCAGGTAGGCGACCGCGTGATCTGGAACCCGCCTACACAGCGTATGGGTGACTACGTGTACGGCAAGGCTATGGACGACCGCGTCTGTTTTGCAGTGATGGAGCGGCTGCTGGATGTGCTCGACATGGACAAGCTGGCATACGAACTGGTGTATGTGTCCACAGTCCAGGAAGAGATTGGCCTCATCGGCGCGGAGTCTGCCGCGGAAGTGGCCAACTGCGAGACCGCGATTTCGCTGGACGTGGGTCTGGTAGGCGACGTACCGGGCGTGGACCCGCGCGATGCGTCGGCCAAGCTGGGCGGCGGGCCCGGCATTGTGCACAAGGACCTGTACAACTACAGCCGGCCGCTAACTCTGGCGCTGATGCGGGCGGCGCGCGAGGCGGGTGTCCCGGTTCAACCGGGCGTATTCACTTGGTATGGCAGTGACTCGGGCGCATTCGCGCGCCACGGGCTGCGATCGGGGCTAGTTGTGATCCCTACGCGCTACACACATAGCCCCTTCGAGATGGTACATCTGCGCGACGTCGAGCAAACGGTTCTGTTGCTCAAACACTTCTTGGAGACCCAACCATGACCTCTTCCACGGAATTCACCTGGCTACCTGTGACAACGATGGCGGACGGAACCGAACTGCGCCTACCGTTGCACGTAATGCACGGCAAACATTCCGGTCCAACCCTGGGATTGACGGCGCTGGTGCACGGCGACGAGGCAATGCCGTCGATTGCGATCATCCGACGGTTGTTCGAGCAGTTGAATCCTGAGGAATTATCGGGTACTATCATGGCGGTTCCGGTCTGTAATCCCCCGGCAGCCGGTGCGGATACACGGAACACACCCCACGATGGCGTGAACCTCAACGATGCGTTTGGAGAGCCTGGCGAGGACTCCACGACTATACCGACGCCTACAATTTCGGGGCAGATCGCTGGTGTATTGAAGGAGGGGTTCCTAAAGCATCTGGACTACCATATCGATTTCCACACCGGCGACGATGCTATGAGCGTGAACATGATCGAGTTCTCGGAGGATGAGGAATCGATAGCGATGGCGCGTGCCTTCAATATGCCGGTCCTGCTGAAAGATGCCTGGGGCGACCGGCAGATCTGGGGAGCGTCAGCCCGAGCGGGAGCGAAAGTGATCGTCGCGGAGGTGGGGGGCGGTTCCATGTTGTTCGATCAGTGGCTGGCGCGCGGTGTCGAAGGTACGCTGAATGTAATGCGGGGATTCGGCATGATTCCGGGAGAGGTGGTTCCTCCTCCACAACAGATCGTCGTCAACAACAGCAAGGGTCACCACCGTAATCTGGTATTGTTGCGCTCCAGCGCCGGAGGACTGCTGATGCCCGAACCGGACATCACGCCACAGACGTCCTTCGAAGGCAAGCCCCTGGCCGGCCGTCGCACGCTGGGCAAGTTGATCAACATGTATGACCTATCCGTGTTGGAGACGTATGAGACCCCGTTTACAAACACCGTGTTACTCGCAACGGCCGTCAATCCCTCGTGGCACGCGCCAGGTGATACGCTGTACATCATTGCCGATGCTGACTTGGCGGAGACGTGGGACTGACATCGGCCGTGTATACGTCCATCGCCGTGCGATGAGGCCAGTTATGGACATCGATTTTGATATCGGCGACGACACGTCAGAATGCGCGCTGACGCAGTGCATCGCTTTAGCGCTGAGCTATCACAAGAAAAAGAAGCTGAATCCGCAGGATCATTGGAATATGGTTGCGAGTATGGCTTCACAAAGAGCCGTTGCTGGGAGGTGATGCCGGATAACAGAACTGCCGTTGGTATGACAGTATGTGGTAACCAGCCAGTACCTCTTGGTTGGTGACTACCCATCGCGACCCCGTCGCTCACAGAACACCTATTTCGCGGAGGAGAAATCGTCATGAGGAGTACTATGTTTCGCACCTGGACAGGTTTTCTTACACTAGTAGTACTGTTTGGTCTGCTACTTTCTGCCTGTGCACCTGCGGCACCGGTGGCCGAACCGGCAGGAGGCGAGGCCGCCGAGAGTGAAGCTGCCGCGCCGGCCGAGGGCGGCACCATCACCGTCGGCATCCCCGCCGGCTTCGACCGTCTCGATCCCAACGTCACTACCTTCTCGCGCGTGGGTAACATCACCATGCACATGACCGATCCCTTGGTCTGGCAGGAATCTCCAGGCGTGTACGTGCCCGGCTTAGCCACAGAGTGGACGGTCAACGAGGACGCAACAGAATATCACTTCAAGTTGCGCGATGACGTGACCTTCCACGACGGCACGCCTTTCAACGCCGAGGCCGTCAAGTTTACGTTCGACCGCATTGTAGACCCCGAAACCAAGTCGCAGTCGGCCTTCAGCAACATCGGTCCCTACAAGGAGACCGAGGTGGTGAACGACTACGAAGTAATCGTGCGCTTCAACTCCGGGTATGCTCCGTTCCTGGACAACCTGTCCGGCACTACACTGGTCCCGGTCTCGCCGACGGCACAGCAGGCTGTCGGCAATGAGGACTGGGGCATCACCGACTTCGTCGGCACTGGTCCGTTCATGTTCGATTCGATGACGCTGAACG
>JBJYXA010000694.1:0-22968 GCA_046259705.1 Caldilineaceae bacterium | reverse complement strand
GCCGGGTAGCGAGCGGCCATTTCCATGAGAGAGCTATCTTGAAAAATCGTGTATGGTGGCAGTCCGGCTTCGCCGGCAATGCTCTTGCGAAGTGACCGTAACTTCTCGAAGAGATCCATGTCGTACTGCACCGTACGGCCGTCGATGCTGCTTTTGGCCATGCGTGACCGGCCCCATTCCGACGGAGATATGCCCAGAAATGTGTCGCCGTCGAGCAACTTACGACCGGGTGCGGCGATGCTCAATACGTTCCAGTTCCCCACCTTCACCAGACCGCGGTCAATGAACTGGTCCGCCAATGCTCGCCAGACTTGCGCCGATAGCGCTCTTCCTGTGCCATATGCAGGGATCTGATCGTGCTTCCGCTCCAGCACCTTCTGCGACTGTGAACCGCGCAGTACATCGATGATGTGCGCTCTGCCGAAACGCTCGCGCGTTTGCAGGACACAGGTCAAGAAAAGCCGGGCGTACTCAGACAGGTCGACTGCGTCGGTCCGATAGGGTGCGATTGAAACGCAGTGGTCGCACATCCCGCAGTTTGCACTGGCGCGCTTCTGCCCGAAATAGTTCAGCAGGTGCGCGCGCCTGCACGCCGCGGATACCGTCCATTTCCGGATCTGCTCGAGCCGATGGTAGGCGCCCGGGCGTTCCTCCGGCGGCATATTCGAAATGTGATACCTGATCGTATGTAGGTCCCGCGGCGAATGAAGCAGCAGACAATCGGCGCGCAGACCATCACGCCCGCTGCGCCCAATCTGCTGGTAGTATTCGTCCAGGCAATCCGGCATATTGGCGTGCACGACGAAACGTATGTTGGATTTGTCGATACCCATACCGAAAGCGATCGTCGCCACCATCACGTCGACGTCGTCGTTGACAAAGCGCTTCTGATTCTGCAATCGAACATCGTCGTCGAGCCCCGCGTGATAGGGCAGCGCCGCGATGCCGAGTTTGTTCAACTCTATGCACAGGTCGTCCACACCCGCGCGCGTCGAGCAATACACGATACCGCTCTGGTTTTCATGCCCTCGCACGAATTCGGCCACCTGGTCGACGCCGTCGCCCAGTCTGCGTCGCACTTCGAGGTATAGATTGGGCCGGTCTAGGTCTCCGCTGTATATGTGAGCGCTGTCGATGTCTAGACACTCGGCGATATCGTGCTGGACGCGCGGCGTGGCCGTCGCAGTCAGCGCGATACAGGGCGCCGCAGGCAAACGACGCCGGATATGTCCCAGTTGCCGGTAGTCGGGCCGGAAGTCGTGTCCCCATTCGGAAATGCAGTGCGCCTCGTCGATGGCAAGCAGACACATCTTGCTCTGCTGGAGAAGATTGATCGTCTCCGGCCGGGCCAGCGTTTCGGGCGCAACGTAGAGCAACCGTACTCTGTTTTCCCGCACCATACGCTGGCGTTCGACATACGTGGTGTGGTCGAGTGTGCTGTTGAGGAAAGTGGCCGGTATGTCGCGCGTAGTGAGTGCGTCCACCTGGTCCTGCATGAGGGCAATGAGCGGAGAAACAACGACAGTCACGCCTTGAAAAGATACTGCCGCGAGTTGATAGCAGAGAGACTTTCCACCGCCGGTAGGCATGATGGTCAATACGTCATCGCCTGCCAGCAGAGCATAAATGATTTCTTCCTGTGGGGGTCGAAACTTGTCGAAGCCGAACGTAGAGCGAAGTATCTCGTGGATATCTACGCCACGGTCGCGGCAAGGTCTAGAGGGCGGCGGCGGTGGAGACGGCGGCGGAGGTGATACGGAAACGTACCAGCCGGACAACTGCAAGTAGCAGCGGAGCTCCATCTCGTCGGACTCGTCCGGTCGCCACCAGTGGGCCAATGACACGCGTACGAGTGTACCGGCGGGGATCTCCTCCACCACGTCCTGGAAACCCACGTATGCGAGTTTGGCGGGCCCGTTCGGGGTTGGATAGCTGTAGTGCAAGCGCTTTCCGCTGTCGTCGAGCGTTAACGGATTGTCTGGCCGCCAGAACATCGTGCTAAAGCCTGGCACCCCGGTCCCCTCACTGATGAACATGGACCCTGAGACGGATGTCTGTACGAGACCGTCATATAGAAGCCCTACGCCGCCACATGCAGGGGGCATTAGGCCCTCGATTAGGCGCTCAGGATTGTCATGCCGGTACTCAATATGTTTTCTGTGCACGAGTACGTTTTCGACATGCGGCGGGACGAGATCAGTCGCAAACTGAAAATCGTCTAGCTCCCAGACCTCGCCAACGTTGTACTCCAGGTTGAAGCTGCCGTCCGGATCGAGGTCTGCCGGCACCAGGCGCAGGCTCTGCCCAGTTGTCGATATTGCCCCAATACACGCGCCACCGCGCATCCGCGTTTTCGCGACGATCAATACCCTCATCGGATATGCTCCACCTCCACGCCGAGTTCAGCGGCGATCATGTCGGCGGCCAGCGAGCGATGACAGGCCTCCGGCGCGCGTTCCACACAGAACAGGACGACGGCGCCGGTGTCCGGTGGCAACGCATCAAGGAAATCCAAGACGGAGAAATGGGCGAGAACCTGATCGCGATACGCCTCGGCGAACGTAGGACTCAATGTCTCTCGCTTGCGTTTGGCGACTTTCTCTTCATCATCGGCCGCGTATTGTAGTGCGCGTATTTCTTTGGTAGGGGCCAGATCTTTGCAGTGCATATAGGCAATACCTAGTTCCTCCAACCTCGCCTGGAGCCGCTGGCTGTTGGCAAAAGCGTACTGTGCGCCGCGGACGCCGCGACGCAGCCTCACATCGCAGAAAAGGTCGACGCCCGCCTGTTGCAGCGCATCGAAGAAGGCTTCCTCGTCGTAGCCATACACGCCAATTGTCAATATTCGAGGTGGGGTCACAGGCGCCTCCGTCTTGCTAATTCCGGACTTCGTTATTGCCAGGCGTTGTCGTCTTCGTACGGCAGGTCTTGGGCGCTGCCGCTAGAGGGGTATTTCTTGCGAGAGGTAAGCGAGTCGAATTCTTCGAAGAGGCTCGGCTGCGGCCTGACGATGACCATAACCTCTTCTTGGGACTTGAGGTCACCGTTCTCATCTATGTGCTCCACTGGAATTCCCGCCTCGTCCAGTGAGACGCCGATCAATTTGCTTCGATGGCAGTCCTGCGGCTTGCCTTCGCTGCACATGAGAACGACGTGGTTCCGCTGCTCAAACGCCGTTGCAATACGCTCAAGTCCAGCCTGATAGAACGACTTCGTTTTAACCGACTCGTAGTCGACCTTGCCCTCGGCGTCGTAGCAATCGGTGTCGTCCGGCCGGCCACCCAGCGCGTCACCCATGTACACATAGCGGATACCGGCCATGTCTAGCGCGCTGTCGAGCCCATCTTTGGAGAATTCCGGTTTGTAGCGCGAATAGGGAGCGCTACGAATGTCGATAACATAATGCACGCCGTAACGCTGCAGGGTGGCGATGAAGTCCTCCATGCTGCGGCTGCCATAACCGATGGTCAAGATAGGAGGACGGTCAGGCGTGTCGTGCATCATGGGGCGCAGTCACCAAGATTGGACGGATAAGGATGGGGCGAGCGAAGGCCGCGGCCAGGACGCCTGAATGACACGTCCTGCACTGCACGACCACCCTACTTACTATATCGTGACCACCTTACGGAGACCAAAATTTCGCCGGCTGCCGCCACACAGGCGCGTGCCAATCTGTGCGTCACACCGGCGCTGAATCTGGTCCGGTTGCAGCGGCTGCTGCTATCATGCTGCCAGTCATTGCATCCCGTTCAAGAACTGTCTCTCATCCATGGATTGCGGCACGGAGGCTACTATGAGGCTCGCTGGGAAGGTCGCTATTGTAACCGGTGCGGGTTCGGGGATCGGTCGCGCTATCGTACTTCGGTTTGTGCAAGAGGGCGCCCGCGTGGTCGTCGCCGACTGGAAGCCGGCGAGCGGTGAGGAAACTGTGCGACTGGCACAGGAGAAGGGAGGCGAGGCCGTCTTTGTGGAGACAAACGTCTCGCAGGAGGAAGACGTAGAGCGCATGGTCGAGACCGCGCTGGAGACCTTCGGACGCATCGACATCCTCTGCAACAACGCGGCTATTCAAGTATTCGGGACCGTACCTGATACAGCGGTTGGCGACTGGCAGAGAGTCATGGACGTCAACCTGAAGGGTGTCTATCTGGGTTGCAAATACGTGATTCCGCACATGATCGCTCAGGGCGGCGGAACTATTGTCAATACTTCTTCTGCGCTGGGGCTTGTGGGCGACCCCGACTTACCGGCCTACGGCGCGACCAAGGGCGGCATTCTTGCGCTGACCGCGTCCATGGCCCAGGCGCACGGCGCACAAAACATACGCGTCAACAGTATATGTCCAGGCGATGTGGCCACACCGCTCGTCATGGAGTACTTTGAGCATCAGCCCGATCCAAAGGACGCTTTGCGGCGCGTTGCGGCCGAGTATGCCTTGAAACGAATCGCGCAGCCGGAGGAGATTGCTAATGTGGCCCTGTTCCTCGCCTCTGACGAAAGCTCATTCGTTACCGGGACTTACATCATCGCCGATGGCGGGTTGACGAGTAGCTGCTACTAACCGGGTTGTGCAGACACAGCGGATTGGCGACGAATCCCCCTTGGTCATGGGTGGTGCCGGCCTAAATAATCGGTGGCGCTGAGATTCTAGAACGTCAATTCGGTCTGTGATGACGCCGGCGCACTCAGTGTATACGTGCCGCGCAGGACGTTCACCAGGGCCCTGGTCAGCGCTTTCGTTTCCAGTGACGCCTGTTCCTGCTCCAGAATCGGTCCCACACAGGCTGGACAGCCCTGTGCACAGGGACACGCATCGATCAGTTCGGCGGCGGCGTCCAGCAGCGTCTCGTGAAGCTCGAAGAGCCGTGCGCTGAAGCCCAGGCCGGCTACTGCTTGCTCAAAGACGAAGACGGCCGGCAATGCAGCGTCTGACGGTTTTGTCTTGCCGTCCGAGGGCTCTCCGTCGTCGCCGGAATGATGTTCTTGATCGGCCGACGGGTTGTTTGGGCCGGCCGACAGTTTTGCGTCGGCGTCCGCCGCATGCCCTGGACGTTCCGCGCGAACGATGTGGACGCCTATGTCAGACCAGTCGCACATCAGGTAGAGAGGCGCCAGGTTGTTGAGCGCGTAACCGAGTCCGGCCAGACCACCCCGCGTGCGGACGGATGCCTCCAGACGCTGGTGGCAAGTACGGCAGACGAGTACCAGGTTGTCCAGGCGGTTGGCCTGCAAGTAGTGGTCGTTGAGTCCCGGCACGTATCCGAAGACGCGGAACGGAATCAGGTGATGCACATCGTGCTCCCGGCCCTCGGGCTCGGGGCGGCCACACTTGGTGCATCGATATCCATCTCGCTCGCGCACGAGGCGGCGCACCTCACCCCAGTTAGGACCGTAATCGTTGACGGAATCGCGCCATTGCCCGGTCTGTTCTAGCAGCGACTGCGCCTCGGGCAGCACGCTGCACCAGTAGCCGCTCGTCTCGAGTATCTGCGGCGGGTATTCCAACGGAAATACGCCAAGCGTTTCGTGCGTGAAGCGCTTGACCCTCCGGTACCCCAATACTTGAACGCTCACGCGCAGGTCGCCGTACGATGCGGCAGAACCGCCATATAACCGGCGATCGTGTTCGGCCAGGACTTCGACGCTCGTCTCAGCCACGACGTCCGTATAGTAATCCACCTCCACCGGCGTAACCGACGCCAGGCCATTCTCCATATCCAGATCGTCGACGTGGTAGCTTTGTCCCTCGTGTAGATAGACGGCGCCAGTGTGTACAAGAAGCGGTGCGCTGGGCAAGTCAATCTCGCCGATCACCAACGCCTCGTTTCCCGATTTCCCATCAGGTAGCTGCGCCTGGATGGTGACCGAATCCGCGCTGCTCGACCGCAGACCTACGCTGCGCGCCGGGTAGGACAAACCGGACCAGAAGAAACGCCCCGTCTGTTCCACGACATCACCTTCCTCGCACAGAAGGTCGAGTACGTCGGCGGTGTAGTGACTGTTGCCGAATCCATCTCCGGCGGCAAAGGGCAATTCAAAAGCTGCACAACGTATCTGGTCCAGGAGCAACATGAGATTGTCGGGGTTCACCAGCGCGTGTTCCGGCGAACGCTCGAATATGAACTCCGGATGGCGAATGACGTACTGGTCGAGCGCACCCCCCGTCGCGACCAGGATAGCTAGCGCCGCATCTTGCGTACGCCCGGCGCGCCCCATCTGTTGCCATGTGCTGGCGATGCTGCCCGGATAACCGCAGAGTACGGCCGCCTGCAGCTTGCCGATGTCGATGCCCAGTTCGAGCGCGTTGGTGGCCACCACCGCACGGACAGCGCCGCTGCGCAGCCCAGCCTCTATGCTGCGCCGATCAAGTGGCAGATATCCTCCGCGATAGCCTCGGATCGCTTCCGCTGCAGGCTGCGCAACCGCCCTCGACTGCTCGTCCCAGGCGCGGTGCACCTTTTCACGCAGATAGCTCAAGAGCAGTTCAGTCACCAGGCGCGAACGGCCGAAGACGATGGTCTGCGCGCCCCCCAGTACGCAGCGCCCTGCCAGTTCCTGCGCGGCCAGGGTGCTGCTTTCACGCAGGCCGCGAACAGCGTCATAGACCGGTGGGTTGTACAGGATGACGTGCTTTTCGCCGCGTGGTGCGCCATTCTCGTCTACCAGTGTGACTGGCTCTTCGACCAGGCGCTCTGCCAGTTGCGATGGGTTGGCGATTGTGGCGCTAGTACATATGAATTGCGGTTGGCTGCCATAGAATTCACACACACGTCGCAGCCGGCGCAGCACGTTTGCCACGTGGCTGCCGAAAACGCCCCGGTAGGTGTGCATTTCATCCAGTACGACATAGCGCAGCCCAGCGAAGAAGCTCTCCCAGTTTGCGTGATAGGGAAGGATGCCCGTGTGCAGCATATCCGGATTGGTAAGAATTAACCGCGAGTGGTTGCGTATGCCTGGGCGCCGTGACGAGGGTGTATCGCCATCGTAGGTCGCGACGCCAATGCTTGCGTTGATGTGTCCTTCCGGTGTGGCGTGTTCCAGCGCAGAAACCCAAGTGTTCAGTTCGGCGAGCTGATCTTGGGCGAGCGCCTTGGTGGGGAAGAGGTAGAGCGCACGTGCTGCCGGCTCCGAAATCACGCTGTGGAGGATGGGCAGGTTGTAGCACAGCGTCTTGCCACTTGCCGTTGGCGTTACCACTACCACATGGCGACCGGCAAGGGCGTGTTCTACCGCCTCCGCCTGGTGGCTGTACAATTCGTGATAGCCGCGCAAGGCCAGTGTCTCCCGCAGCTGCGGACTAAGGTTCTCGGGGATGGGTCTCATCTGCGCCGGTCTGGGCGCCATCGTCTCCCATGCGGCCACGCTGGCCATGAAATTAGGATCGGTGCGCAGCTCGTGCAGAATGTGTTCAAGCGTCATGGATGCGGGTAGTAACGTATATCTATTCGCGGCGCATTGCCTGGCCCAGGCGCTCCACCGGGCCGCGAAGTCCCAATTCATCGGCCAAGCGTTCCAGAGCAGTGGGATCCGGGTCAGGTCGAGAGACCTCCACCGTGACGTCGCGGCGAATTGGTACTACGGCCTCCATGGCGGCCAAGTAGCCCGCAGCGTCACGAACATTGGTTGCCAGGCGAGCGGTGAGGTCGTCTGCGTGGGCTATCAGGTCGTCCAGTGTGGCATACTCGTTGACAAGCCGAGCTGCAGTCTTTTCGCCGATGCCGGCGACGCCGGGCAGCCCATCGGAGGGATCACCGCGCAGTGTTGCGAAGTCCGCGTAACGTTCCGGTGAAACGCCGTATTTGGTCTGGACAGCGGCGGCGTCAAATGCCTGCAGGTTGGAGACACCGCGCACGGTAAACAGCAATTGCACACGCGCCGTGTCGCTGTCACCGTCATGCACGAGTTGCAGTAGGTCCCGGTCGCCGGTAACTATGTTGAGATTGTCGCCCGCTCTGCCTGCTGCACATAGACTGCCGATAGCGTCATCGGCTTCCCATTCGGGCGCGGCTGCTTGCGCCATTCCCAAAGCATCGAGCATCTGCGGTAGCCAGGCGAATTGTCGGGTGAGTTCTTCCGGCTCCTCTGGGCGTTCTGCCTTGTATGGCGGATACACCTCGACGCGTGCCGCGGGGCGCCAGTCGGCGTCGTAGACGTGGACGAGTTCGTCCGGTGAATACTCGCGCAGGAGGCGTGCGGTCATATCCAGATAGCCGTGGATGGCATTGATTGGTTGTCCCCCGCTTGTTGTGATGGACTGGGGAAGTGCGAAGAAGGCCCGGTACATCAGACTGGAGGTATCAAGTAGCAGAGAGTTCATGGTTCAAAATCCATCACAGAGATCAACCGCATACGCTGCCGTTGCGTAGCCTCGACGCCGACCCCAGACAAGGTGCTATGGCGCCTATTGTACCATGGTTGAGAAGGCGGCTGCGCGGCAAGACTTGCGAGTCAAGACGCCTTTCCTACCGGCAGGAGCAATATGGAAGGCTGAATGTTTGTGGCTGGGCCACGCATCAAGTAGTATCGAACGCATCGATATGTGCCAGCGAGAAGACCACCGCGCGGATGTTAACCGTTGGTCTAGAAAAGGAGCGCCAGATGGAGTACGGCTACGTTCCCGGTATTGACAAACCAATTTCCCGGCTCGTGCAGGGTTCCATGATGGTGGGCTCCGCCCGCCTTGAAGAGAGCTTTCAGTTGCTCGACGCCATCCACGGCATGGGCTGCAACACGTTCGATACGGCGCATGTCTATGGCGGAGGTGATGTAGAGCGGACTTTCGGCCGTTGGATACGCGAACGGGGGCTGCGCGATAAGATTGTGATCCTCGGCAAGGGTGCACACCATAACGTTGACCGGCAGCGTGTCACACCGTACGACATTACCTCGGATTTGCACGATTCCCTCGCACGTTTTCAATTTGACTACATCGATCTGTATTTGCTGCATCGGGATGATCCCAGCCAACCCGTCGGACCCATTGTGGAGATATTGAACGAGCATAAGCAGGCCGGTTTGATTAACGCGTTTGGCGGCTCGAACTGGACTGCGGAACGCGTTCAAGCCGCGAATGCTTACGCGGCGGAACACGGTTTGGTTGGGTTTGCCGCCAGTTCGCCGAATTTCAGCCTGGCGGTACAGGTGAAGCCACCTTGGGAAAACTGTGTGAGCATAGGGGGGCCACAGGGTCAAGGCGAGAGACGTTGGTACGAGGAGACGCAGTTCCCGTTGTTCACCTGGTCCAGTTTAGCCGGTGGATTCTTCAGTGGTCGCTTCAGCCGCGAAAATTTGTCGGAGAAGGAAGAGTATTTTGACAAGCTGGTGGTCGATTCCTATGCGGTGGAGGAGAATTTTCAGCGCCTGGACCGCGTGCAAGAGCTGGCGGCGGAAAGGGAGATGACTGTCCCGCAGGTCGCGATGGCGTACGTGATGAATGCTCCCATGAACATTTTCGCTTTGATTGGTAGTCGCACGGCTGAGGAATTCGCTGCCAACATGCGGGCAAGCGCGGTGCGTTTGACGCCTGCGGAAATGGCTTGGCTTGAGTTGCGGTCGGACGAACGGGATTGACGTCCGCTATTCTAGCTTACGATACCGTCGTGCTATGCTCAGCAATCACCACTCGCAAAGGCGGGGACTCAACCGGCAGGTTGTTGGCGGACATGACGATGGGCTATAATCGCAGCAATGTGTGTTGCTTTCTTTGAGGTACAGCGACTGGATACCGATGGTTGATTCACAGTTCACAGGTAGCGATCGCTTAAGCTACATCGTGGAAGGCATCCGCGACGATTTCACAACGATGAATGCGTTGCGCGATGAGACATTGAACCGGAGCCGTGCATTGATCCGTCTCTGCGCGGGCGCCATCCGCGCTATACACCGGCACGAGTGGGAGCAGGCGCAAGGCATGCTGGAGGATGCGCGCAAGGCCGCCGCCGAGATGGTGCAACCAATCTCGGAGCACCCGTTGCTCTACCAGGCCGGCTACACGCAGGATGCCCTGAAGGAATTGGTGGAAGCGTATCTTGTGTACAGCGTTGTGCGAGGGGTGGAACCGCCCGCGCCGGATTATCTGTTTGTGACTGGTGCCGCCTACCTGCGCGGAATGAGCGAGGCGGCCACTGAAATGCGCCGATTCGTGCTGGATTTGATGCGGCGTGGCCAGGTGGTCGAAGCTGAACCCTATCTGGGCTTTATGGACGACGTCTACAGCTTGTTGATTACCGTTGATTTTCCTGATGCAATTACCAATGGGCTACGCAGAAACACCGATGTGCTTCGCAACGTGCTGGAGCGAACGCGCGGCGATCTGACGATGGGCCTTCGTCAGGATCAGATGCGGGCCGCGCTGAAAGCGTTCGAGAACCGGTTAGGACTCGAGGCATCATCCGGGGAAAACACATACGGATCCGCCGACGAGACGGAAGAAGAGAACTTGATCGCAGCTTCTGCAGACGACGCATAGAAACTGGTATGCCGAAGGACCGGTCGTTGGTGAGGGCGAGTGACCTGGGGAGTTGGACATTCTGCAACCGAGCATGGTGGCTGCGGGAAATTAAGGGTGTAGAGCATTCCAGCCCGGACGTGCTGGATCGTGGCAGCGTGGCGCATGAGGCACACGGGAAAGAGGTGCGGATAGCCAAACGGCTATCCAACGCAGGGTACGTGTTAGTGGTTGCGGGCATCTTGCTGATTTGTCTGCTCTTATTCTGGTGGTTGGGCGGGTAAGGAACGAAGCTTGGCGGTACTGGATCTGGAATCGCAAAGCGAAGAAACTGTTGACGCCGGCGTCAGTGGCGTCGAGACGCGCGACCATGTTGCACAGCAAGGTGGTTCACCAGACCCTGCGTTTCAACCGTCGCCGGCCATGCAGACGCCGCTTGCCCAGCGCGCCATGGAGTTCCTGCAAATTGCTGCTCGCACGGAGCGTGATGAATCCGAGGGGGCGGGCGATGGGCGCAGCATTTGGGAGCCGGATTCCTGGCTAATGCAGCGAACCTGGCAGGAGCTTGCCGAACAGGGCGCCGTCAACGAAGCTCTAACCGTCGCATCATTGCAGGAGATGCGGAACCCGCTCGCGCCGATCCAAGCTATCTATCGCCTGGCAAAACGAGCCGCAGACGAACCGCGGCTTCGGTCGACGGTGGCTGACGAGCTAATGGCGCTTCATGTCAAACTATTCGGCAGCTGGGTCGTTTCTGATGATACGCGCCAGACCGAGCGATTGCTGCTGGCCGCTGCCAGTGCGGTACAAATCGGCGATGAGTCGTTGGCGTTCGCGTGCCTGGAACGGCTTGACCAGCTTCCTCGCGGCTGGGATCTCGTCATACTACGCGCGGAGCTCCGTGCCATGTTGGCCGAGACGATCAGTGCGCTTGGCTTGCATCCCTTGACGAATTACCTGATTACCACCGCCATTCGTCGTCACGAAGAGGCCGGTGCGGAATTCCTGCATCAGATCGTCAGCCGGCTGCAAACCACTCCATCTGACTTCGAAACATCGCATCGGGAAGCGCGGCTTCTGCGCAAATGCGTAGAGACATTCCAGTATGCGACGCTGAGTTCTTTGAACAGCCGCCGTCTTGCCGCCATCGTATTTGGCCGAGCGGGAATGATCGATGACGTGCTGGCGCAAGTGACGACCATGGCCAACGTGCAAGAGGCTCGTCGGGAGACCGGTCTGACGTCGTCATCTGGCGATCCCCACTTTCTGCGCCAGGTCACACGGCCCAATGCAAACCCGGATGTCGACTTCCAAGTCTACACCCTCCAGCAATCCATTGCGCTCATGCCGGTCAGGCAGATCACACGCGAGCATCGGGTTCTGTTAGCCGGCCGAGTAGCCGAATTGGCGGTTCAAAGCGACGGCTGGACCGCAGCCGGTGCGACGTCCACGCTTGTGGGTCTGGGCGCGCTTAAGTTCGCTGTGGACGTGGTCGACTATATAGCGCCCGGGGATCCGACACGCAGCGAGGGCGTGATTTCTCTGATACGCGCACTGCTGGATGTTGGCAACGCTGATCAGGCAAGGG
This sequence comes from Caldilineaceae bacterium, assembly GCA_046259705.1. Classification (GTDB taxonomy): domain Bacteria; phylum Chloroflexota; class Anaerolineae; order Caldilineales; family Caldilineaceae; genus JASGTU01. Next base: position 10,933 of record JBJYXA010000694.1, on the reverse strand, counting down.
AACAGGTTGACAAGGCGCTTGTGTGGCTGAAGGACTACGCTGGCCGCAACCCGGAGCGCGCCACCATTTGGGGGGTAGCAGACGTCTATCTGGATTACGGTCATCCCGATATGGCGCTGTACCTGCTCGAACAACGGCATGAGGAGAGCCCTTCCTTTGCAGAACGACTGCGCCGTATGGTTCGATCCGGGTGGACAGACGACATACTGCGCGATAACCGTGTGCGGTTCCGGGCCCTCTTACAGCGTGAGGCAGACTGGACGTCAGAACTCAACGAACTATATGCACAACTTCGACGCTGGGCGCCGGTGCTGCTGGAAGGAGAGGCGCTGATCACATTTTACCTTGATGCCTTGCTCGCTCCGCTGCTAGAGGATGGGCAAACCACTGAGGCCATTAAGCTACTGCCTGATCTAGCGACTGCGCTGGGAAACAGCACGGGCGACAAGCATTCGGTCCACGTGCGCAAAGCCTGCAATAAGCTGTCCACAATTCTTGATCAAACGCCCGATGGTATACCGCCTGAAGTCCCTGGCGCAACGTCGGATGCCCTTGAACGGTTCTTGGAAGAGCTATGGGCGAACGACGCGCACCGGTCCGTGTGGCAGATTGTACACGGCGTGGAAGGCAGCCTGCCGCTTGTCTATGGCCTGGAAGGTTCGCGTGCGCTCGTAGCCATCGCCGAAAGCACTGCCAACGACGGAGGTCTTTGGCTGCAGTAGGCTTTGGCTAATCTGCGTCCCCCTGATTCGATACTGTTACTACCTGTTGGCCTGCCTGACCCGCCCCGCCGCCTAGACACTTTCCTCGTGTATGAGCTTACCCGATCCCACAACGCCATTGTGCTTCCAAACCCATCCGCACAATCTCAACGCCTGACGAACGCGAACATGCCCAAGTTTTCGGCGAGCGTAGTCATCGTCCTATGTACGATGGTGTGCCTAGCGTTCATCGCCTCTGCATGTAGTCGGCCACGGGTAGATAGATTCTCGCGTAAGCCTGCAGAAGCCATGCAGACGCGGTCCGATGCTGGCCAGGATGGCCTTGGGACAATGGCAGGCGTCCCGGTACCGCAGACGGTATTGGTAGAGGCAGTTCCATTACCGGTAACCGATGACTTTTCCGACGTGGCGCGGCCGTCGGACAATGGCGTCATCGTCAGCCGTGAGTTGGTTTCGATCTATCGTCTTTCCCAGGGCCCAAACGGAGAGCCGGCGAATGGTCCTGTCCTGGATGTTGCTATGTCGGCTGACGGACGTTACGTCGCATACACGTCGTTGGCGAACAACCTGGTCGAAAATGACGACAACGGGGTCGAGGATGTCTTTCTTTTCGATGCTGTGAGCGGCGGTACCGTCCTCGTCTCCGCGAATAGGCAAGGTGCATCGGGGAACGGATGGTCGAGCGATCCTGCGGTCTCAGCTGATGGCAGATTTGTAGCATTCTATTCGTGGGCGGGCGACCTGACGCCAGGAGATACGAATGCGGTGCAGGATGTGTTCCTGTGGGACCTGGAAGGTGTTATTAGGCGCATCTCGCTGTCTCCGGAAGGCGCACAGACGAACGACCGTTCCGGCGACAGCAGGTACGGCGCCCGACCCGCTATCTCTGCGGACGGCGCGCGAATCGCATACCATTCGCAAGCAACCAACCTGGTGGAATTGGACACGAACAGTAGCCAGGACGTATTTGTCTATGACGCTGGACAAAGGAATACGCTTCGTGTCTCTGTTTCTTCGGCAGGTGAACAGGCTGACGGCGACTCTCGTGACCCCGCGCTATCCGCATCGGGGGACTTGGTGGTCTTTTCCTCACAGGCACGGAATCTCTCCCCGTTGGCTGGTTTGGCCCGAACTAGTCAGGTCTATCTCCATGATCTCGAGAGCAGAGCTACCACTATGATCTCGGCGGTAGGCGGAGCAGCCGGCGACGCCGATTCTGTTACGCCTGCAATTTCCGGCGATGGTCAAACGATCGTTTTTGCATCACACGCGACCAATTTGACCGAAAACGACTCGAATGCATTTTCTGACATCTTTGTCTACGACGTGCCGAGCAGCACGCTGCAGCAGATATCCATGACGCCGGGCGGAGACGCGACCAATGGTGATTCATTTGCGCCTACCATTTCACTGGACGGCCGCTATGTAGGCTTTGCTTCCAGGGCCAGTAACTTGGTGAAAGGTGATACCAACGGCGCTACCGACATCTTTCTCCACGATCGAGTCACCCAGCATACGAGTCGTGTTTCTGTGGCCGTTACCGGACAATGGACAGGGCTCGAAGCGAATGCGGATTCTATGGGGCCGCCGGCCGTGTCGGTTGGTGGAAACCTGGTTTCCTACGTCTCACAGGCCACAAACCTGGTGGCGGGCGAGACGACGCGATACGCTGAAGCGTACGTATTGGCCCGCGAGGATTTGCCGGCATACACGGTCAGTGGCCGCGTGCGCGACGGCAAGAATCAACCTTTGGCCGGAGTTGACGTTGCCGCTGGGTTGTACCGGGCAGTTAGCGACGACAACGGACATTATGTACTCCATCATGTGACCGGCGGAACCTATAGCGTCGTCCCGGGCAAGGACGAGACGACCTTTGTTCCGGCTCGTCGAACGGTCAGTGTGGTAGGGGACGTCGAGGGCGTCGATTTCATGGTGGCCGCGGAAGACGGCGACCGTCTCTCGTTTCTCTCGTTTCCGCTCGCCGCGGAATCTTCGCCTTCGGCTTTCGTACAAGCGCTGCGTGATACGGACGAGGGCGGCTGGGTGGATGCGTGGTTCGACCACGATGCACCGGACAAGAGCAAGAATGATGTTCTGCTGCTTTGGGATGGCCGTGAGCGGAAAACGGCAGAATACCACAGTATACTAGGTTGCTATGAAGGACGCTGCTACGACGGCCATGACGGCACAGATTTTCCGTATCGAGATCCCAATCCTGCCACAACCGCCTACGAACCGCTGCCGGTTCAAGCAGCGGCAGCCGGCGTTGTGGCGAGTATCGTTGACAATTGTGGTTCCGGCAACCGCTGGTGTAATCGTGGCTATGGCAATGAAGTCATCCTACTCCACGATGTCGGATACTTCACTCGATATTCACATCTCGATTCGATAGATAGCGCGCAACACGTCAGCGCAGTGGTCGACGCCGGCGATGTCCTGGGCGTCATGGGCAGCACAGGAAACAGTTACGGTGCACATCTACATTTCGCCGTGCACCAAGATGACGGCAACGGGCGTTGGGACGGTGAGGGCCAAGACCTGCCCGTAGACCCCTTTGGCTGGTCCGAACAGGAGCCCGATCCATGGGCCGTGGCAACCGGATCTGTAAGCCGATGGATGTGGAACGAGCATCCGACCGTGGAGCTTCTCGTTTTCGGCGACCGCGGGGCGATGTTACAGGACCAGACGGGTTCGATCACGGTCAACGTACCGCCGGGTGCACTCGCCGGACAGGCGCGACTTAGGTTGGAGCCGGAAGCCTCTGTAAACCCCCCGCCGGTCGAATGGCTCAGCGCCGGCCAGACATTGCGGCTTCAATTGCTGGACTGGTATTCGCCTAACGGCGATATCGTGGGATCGGACGAACTGTCGGAAGCGAGTCTTGCTTTGCCGTTAAGTGTTGTCGTCAAGTTGGATGACAGAAACATCAAACATCTGGACATTAACAGAGCGCACGTCGTGCGTTGGGACGAACGCAGAGAAGAATGGGAATCGCTGCCGACCATCATTGCGCAGGACACTCATCAGGTCAGCGCAACATCGAACCGGTTGGGCAGCTTCGATGTACAGGCGCCGCTCCTTTGTCCGGAAGACGTATTGGAACCCGACGATGAGTACTTTGCCGCGTCGACAGTCGAGACTGGTCAGGCTTCCCTTTTGCGCTTGTTCGACCTTGAGAACGATGAGGACTGGATTCGGTTCGATGCTGCGCAGGGACAGACGACGCAAATTCGCATTGAAGAGATCACCGACGGCAGTACATTGGTCGCGGAAATCCATGACCTGGACGGCCTAACTGTCCTGGCCTCAGCGGAAGGCACGGCTGCTGAGCCGATCCGTCTCGTGTGGTCGCCGCCAGATGACGGTACCTATTTCGTGCGAGTCAGTCTTGCGGCCGGTTCCTCATATGGCTGCGACGCGACATACAGAATCGCAGTCGAATAGCGAAGTATCCTACGCGTGCCGATGACCTGGCCGTCTCCTACTGTGTGTATCCGATGGCCGGCCAGCAAGTCGCGATGACGCTTCCCGGCTAAATCCACTCCAAAGGACCACACAGACTACAGTGAGAGCACGCGTTCGCCATTGTCGAACACGGCAATGGGACCGTCCTGTGAAACCGTGATGGCAACGGAGTTGGTCTCGGCAGACATTTTGGCGGCGCTACTATGACGTGCGCCGGTGTTCGGGCTTACCTGTGCACGTGTGGACGCGGCGGGCCGCAGCAGCACCATTGCGCTACGCAGATTCCCGGCACCATCGATGATCATTGCCCCGTCCTGCTTGGCAAAATTCATGATTTCTTCGTCAGTTAACCTATTCAGCGGCGCACTGAGCAAAATCGCCAGGTCCTGCAACGCGGGGCGGTCGGAACGGGCGAGTATGGCGTCGGCGTCACCGATCATGAAGATTGCGCCCTGGTTTCGTTCCGACATGCGAAAGGCGCAGCGAAGAAGTCTGCGCAGGAGTTCAAGATTATACGATTTGGTTTCGGCCAGCCTCGCCAAGGCAGCGTCTACGTGTGCCGTGCTCTCCGCTAGCCAGACGCCATTAGCGTAACGGCCAGCCAGCTTACCGTCCGCGAACACACGGACTTGTCGCCCGCCGGGTGGAATGGAAAAGACTACCGCGCCGCATTCCCGACTGATGGCAGCGTGCCGGCGGTAGTGAACACCAGTCAATTCTTCCGTTGAGTCTTCGAGTACCATGCCGAGACGGTGGATGCCACGAACGAAACCGTGAGTATCGACGGCATAACCGAGAACCTGTCCATCGACGATACGCGCCAGTGTTGTGACGGCCCTGCGCATACGCCGGATATGATCGTACTGGCGTAGCTGGAGCACACATTCCGGCAGCACACGGGCGATCTTAGCCGGGTTGCCCACGATGAAGGCGGTAGACAGCGGCTGCTCTTCGTTGTGCATCTGTGCGATTGCCGCTACCGTTTCGCAAATATGCACCATTGAGGGCGCATCGATTTGTTTGGCGCGGGCCAAGTCAAACAGAAACTCGATGCCCGCGTCGTTCATCCATGCGTCGAGTATTCCCTCCTTTTCCAACAACTCGCGCAGGTGCTCTGGTTCCAGCTCGACATGGGTAACTTCGCTTTCCTGGAACGGTGTCGCCGTGGGATACATTGCTTCAAACTCATCGGCATAGGCTGCAGCAATCTCGGCGTGTTGCAGCGCTGGCTCTGTGATGAGGTTGCCGGTTCGATCCGTGAAAGGGCTCTGCAGAATCGTGTAGCGTTCCACCTGTTCCCATCGGTCCAGGGCCGCATTAACCGATTCCACCACTCGTTGAATTGCTTCCTGTACTGCCGGATGGTCGGGCGTCAGCTCCTGCTCACTTTTGTCGGAATGTTCCTGAGAACCGCCGTCTTGATCGCTTGAGGCGCCTTCGCGCGCCAAATGGTCCCTGATCGCCACATAATCGGGCACGATAAGCGCAGCAAGATAGCGGCGACCTTCCCCGTACACGACTGCTTGTGTCACAAATTGGCTACTCGTCAGGAGTTGCTCAATGATGCCGGCTTGAACCTTGCGTCCCGTCGCCAAGATCAACGGGGACTGTTTGTGACCCGTCAGGTAAAGGTATCCCTCGGAGTCGAATCGACCTAGGTCACCGGTATGCAACCAGCCGTCTGAGTCGATCATGCCGCCCTGGTCGGCTGCAGTTTCAGCGGATCCGGCCTGATTCCAGATACTGAGGGCCACCGTCTCTCCGCGGACAAGCACCTCTCCGTCGTCGGCGATGCGTATTTGATAGCCCCGAGTGATGCGACCGCAAGAACCCGATGGATGCCCTGTCGCACGGCTGGCGGCAGGTATGCCCCCGGCTGAGGTGACGCTGTACACGTCCAATGGAGACAAGCCGATCGCCTCCGCAAAATCTCGCCACGGCTCAAGCAGGGGCGCGCCAGCCAAGTAGAGACGGTTAAGACGGCCGCCCATTGTGCCGCGTATGTTGGAGAAGAAGGTCATGTCGGCACGCCGGTAGCTCTCACGCAGTTCAGCCGACGCACTCAAGCCGGCAGCATGGTATCGCTTGCCGACTTCCAGGGCCCAGCGGAAGACATCTTGGCTGCTGCGCGGCATCTGCTCCACCGACTGCATGACATGCAGAAAGATGTGTTCGAACTCGTATGGACTGGTCAACGTCACCGTGGGACTAATACGCTGCAAGTCCTCGAATGATGTCTCAGTGCCTGGTGCGATGGCGTTGGGGACACCGGAAATCAAATAGTGCAGGGTCGCGTGAAGGACAGGCAGTTCGCTAAAGAGGTGTGGCGTCGAGAAACCTAGGTCATCTCGGTCGAGAGGAAACCATTCCGCCATGGAGCGGAGCGCGCTCAACTCTTGTTCCTGGCTAAACACAGCTCCTCGCAGAAGGCCGTCTGCGCCCGCTGTGTAGTGGATGACGGACTGCGCCGAAGGAGGCATCTTGAGTGCCAGATCCCGTATTGCCTCTTCGGTAGCTGCTGGAATGGCCTCTGAGAGTATGGGATCGAGCGATGTCGACAGCTCGTGGGTTGGCGGACAATCGTCCATGATGAGTACTGAGCGCAGGTTCGGCAGCGATGAACAATGCGACTGCAACATCCCGCAGTGATAGTCGTCGCCTACAATTGCGATGGCCGCACCGCAGTCGGAGATTACCTCTATGATTCGCCCGTCGGGGAGCGACGTGCGCACGGGGACGACTACGATGCCGGCGAAATGGCCGGCAAGATAACCGATTAGCCACTCGATGCGGTTTGTGGCGAGGATGGCCATTCGGTCGCCTTCGTGAAGGCCTGTGGTACGCAAATGGGCGGCCAGCCGCAATGACTGCGTGCGTACATAACGGAAGGAGATGCCCTGGAACAGCCGGTCTTCCTTCACGTAAAAGCATGTCCGGACGGCAAAGGTGTCCATTGCCCGGATTAGGGCCTGATTCAAGGTGCTGGCCGCGTCTGTCATGCATGTACCTTTGAAGTCGTTATCGCCAGAGTTTCGGTGACGGAACTGGGAAGCATTCGACGATGAGGCGCCGTCGCCAACTATAGTATACCCCATTTCAGTGTTCTTGGGCTGAAGAGCAGCAGACCTACCATGGCGGAGAGGACACCGGTAGATGATACCCGTCGACAGAATTAGCGTTCGGATCCGAGATGCGCTGTCGCTCCCTACTGTGGGATGCGCCAGCCGCCGCCAACATAAAGAAGCTGCCCAGTCAACCATCGCGCCTGGTGCGAAGCAAGAAACACGACTGCGTCGGCAATATCGTCCGGGCGGCCGACGCGACCGAGCGGTGTCGCAGCAGCGATCTCTTGGACGGCGGCCGGGGTGATGTAACCGGTTTGTACAGGACCCGGCGCCACGTTGTTTACCGTAATGCCGTAACGACCGAGCTCGACAGCAGCCGACCTGGTGTACGACTCGATGGCGTGTTTGCTGGCCGCGTAGCTAACGTTGGCGGGGTGCGAGTGCGCCGCGTCCGTGCTGATATTGATAATGCGGCCGGAAGATGCTTCCCGGCCCAAGTAGCGGGTGACGTACTCGCGCATTAACAAAGCGACCGCACGTGCATTGACCTCAAAATGGGCGTCGATAATAGGCTCTGACACCAGGGACACCGGAAATCCGTCTGAAGTCACTTCAGACGGGTCGAAAGTCTCGTTAACGCAGTATGTATGGTTGCAGATAAGGATGTCCACCGGTCCAAATGCATCTTCGCAGCGGTCGAATAGGACCGGAATATTGGCAGAGACACCGAGGTCGGCGGCGTGTGCCGCCCCTCTGCCCCCCGCCTGCTCGACGGCTTTCAGCACTACGTCGATGGGCTGCATTTGCATGGCGTGATACAGCTCGGGACCGCCGGTTGTCGAATTGCGCATCTCCGCCAATTGCGCAGGTGAGTCCTCCGTATGCGGGTGATAATAGGTGAGGAACACGTTGGCGCCCTGCGCAGCCATGGCAAGCGCAGTAGCTGCGCCTATGCCGTGATTTGCACCGGTGATCAAAGCGTTCTTGCCGCTGAGGCCGGAATCGATCATATCATTGCACCTTAGTTCCCATGCGGGGCGAGCGAACGTCCGTTCGCCCCGCCGTATGGTTGCTCCAGTTCATGGACTGCGCGAATCAGCGAGGGATGCTGTCGACGCGCACTATGCTCTCTGCCGCTACTTCGGCGATTGAGTCCAGCGACAGTACGCCGTCCGCAAAGCCGTAGCCAACGGGCTCTCCGTCCACGGTCACCGAACGGATATCATCCGCATCCAGGAACGGCAATCGTAGGCTCTGAATCTCCAGCCGGCCGTACATTACGCGCAGTTCGGTGCGGCCCGGACCCATTCTGAACTGACCCAATCCCGAATCTAGTGACCAGAAGCAGTTGAATCGCCCGTCCCGTGTGCGGACCGGATCGAAACCGACCATGCGCTGTACCATATCGAATTCGAACCCGGAGAAGGCGTTGAGCAGGGCATAAGAAGCCATGGAGCGGGCGTAGTTGCTACCGCACTCGAACTCATTCCACGGATTGCGTCGTTCGCCATCGTAACGTCTGCGGATGGCGGCTACACACTCCATGCCTTCATCCACGAGACCGTTCATGATCATATGGATGGCGGCCGAATACTCGAAGCCGTTCATGGTCTCCTGCGAGTATGGCGCGGGGATGACGGGTTTCCTGGCGCCTTCGGGCCAGGCGCAGATGACGAGGCCGCTTTCGTCGTTCAGGCAGTAGATACGGTCGGGATTGTAGGCGTCACGCATGATAGGTACGTAATTGTATTTGTAAATGGCGGCGCAAGCCTGGCGCACTTGATCGGGGTCGAAAATCTCCCCCAGTCCGTACAGGCTGGCGTGCCACTGGGCCAGCACCTGGTCAATGCTGCTTCCTTCGGCGATCTGGTATTTGATCTCCTTATGCTCTTCGGTCCAATAGGCCTGAAGCGCAGAGCCACCCTGGATGACGAGATCGTCCTCATACGATTCGACGATTCCCTTATCCGAGAGATCGATCTGCTGATAGTAGTATTCGCCGTTGAAGAGATGCTCGTCGGCCCATACCTTGCCGCGTTCGAATACAGTCCCGTACTCGTCGGCTGCGTCCTCGTCGCCAAGGTGACGGGCCATTTCCGCGCCCGCCTTCAGCGCGCCCAAGTACATGCCGGTCAACCAAGAGTTGGGACCGAACAATTCCATGTCGAGCGTGTGGTGCTGGCGACCGGTGAGCACACCGGACTTGTCCGGGTCCCAGCGGTCGATGTTCTTAGGACTCCAGGCAAATTCGATACTCTGCTTCACCGCAGGCCACAGGCCGCGCAGCCACTCGGTGTCGCCGCAGACCTTCCAGTCTCGGTACGTCTTCAATACGCCGCCGAACTGGCCGTCTGCGCAGGGACGGAATCCCCACGGCGCGGAACCGATAGGAAGCTGAAGTCGGAAGGGCATACCGCCGTCGGGCCGCAGGTTATAGGCATAGTCGGCGTCACGCACGCTGCGTTCCAGCTTGGGAAATAGAAACGGCAGCGCCTGTGCATAGTTCCAGACATGCGTACAGGTCCCCTCGCAGCAGCCAGCGCTGGGGTGGCAGCCCTCCCAGCCGTAAAATGTGCCGTCCTCCAGCCGCAATACCGTTGGTGACTTGAGGATGGAGATGTTGGCAGACACGGCATCGATGGCAGCCGGCGGCAGGTCGGACGCAAAGAGCGCCTCTTTGAAGCGCAGGGTTTCGGCATAAAGGCGGGGCCATTCCGTCAGGGCATAGCGCGCGCTGGCCGTTGAGTTTTCCCAAACGGTGGCATAGTAGTTGCGCCAACCGCCCTCGGCCTGCGCATTCCAGTAATTCTCGCAATTGGGAAAGTTCCAACTGATGACGAAGCGCACACGGCGCGTGCTTCCCCCTTTGATGGGCACGTGAACGGCGAGCAGCCCGTCGTTACGGTTGATCGCCTGTTGTGGCGGATAGCTGCGGTCCTGGAAGGGGCCGGCTATATTGAGATCATGCCAATATACTTCCAAGTTGTCGAACCAGGCGCCTTTGAACCAGTAGCGCTGCCAACTGACTTGTACGTCGTTTTCTTTGCCGGCGTCGGTGGCGAGCGTCATCTCACCGTAATTAACGGCTCCGGCGTCGAGGCTATCGCTGGCGATGTGCAGCGCGTGGCCCCAATCGGTTAGTTCTACACTATGAATGTTGTTGGGGGGTAACGGGTTGCCCAGTACTCCGACAACAGTGTACGTTAGCGCATCTTCGCTTGTGTTCGTCAGGCTAATTTCGAAAAGGGCTGCAGGTATCGAAGAGTCCTTGTCGTTCGTGGGAATGAACGGGTTGAACGCTTGCAGCGACACAGCCGCCGGAAAAGATTCATCTTCGAAATCGATCTTGGCGATCGGGAATTCGCCGCTGAACGTGGAGGAAGGGAAGTGCGGCAGTCCGGTCAGGTACTCGCGGCGTGGTCCCCATCCGAACGAATTGAAACTAGGTCCCTGCAGCTCGCCCTGATAAGGCGGGAGCAGGTCGCTGTGGAGCACACGTGCGCCAATGACGCCACTCTCGTTTTCGGCGCGCACAGCAAAGTGAGAGAAACCGTTGACGCTGCCCTTGTTAGGCCGGTTGTAGATTTCCCAGTCGATGAGCCGGCCGTTGCCGGCGAGACCGATGCTGCCGCTGCCGATGCCGCCCAGTGGGAAGCTGATTTGGCTGGTTTTGGCGCCGCG
>JBJYXA010000693.1:0-13845 GCA_046259705.1 Caldilineaceae bacterium | reverse complement strand
TGCGCCAGGAGCCAGCCGTCGACCAGGCCCGGGACGGAGACGCTGCGCATGCCGCGCATGGGGATTCCGCCTTCTGCCAGGTAGCGTTCGCGGGTAGCTTCTTGAGGGGCCGGTCCCGTGGCGTTGACGGCATGGACCGCGCTACTCTCTGTATCGTAGATGAGTAAGAATCCATCGCCGCCCGCGCCCGATGATTGCGGTTCGACGACGCCCAATGCTGCCGCCGTTGAGATGGCAGCGTCCACGGCATTGCCTCCCGCCATCATGGTACGAACGCCTGCTTGAGAAGCGAGCTGGTGGCCAGATGTCACTATGCCGTTGCGCGCCATGAAGGGGGGCCGAAACGCTTGCGAGACGTAGCCATGAGGTGATTGCATATCTGTCTCCGTGGAGTAAGTGCTAGAGTCCGCTGTATGAGGGAGGAGGCAAGCTCGCTCGCAGGCGCTAGGTGCGGGGCTGCGACGGCTTGTAAAGGCTGTCACCGCATGCTTGGATTATACCGCACGCGCCGCCAACGCTATCATTTTGTGAGCGAGGCTCCGACGGGCGTAGTATGCAGGGCCCTAGCCGCGAACTTCTCTGATGGTGATGACTGATAGAGGCGCATCCGCTCGGAAGAACTCTTCCGCAGCGGGCCCGTTGTTACCTGGAGTAAGTCCGCTCAAGTGGATACCACGGATCGCCTGTCTTGTGAAGCCAGCCGTTCAACTCCTGGACCAGCATCTCGACTACATCAGGATTATGGGCAGCGATGTTTTCCAGTTGGTACGGGTCTTGAACGTTGTCGTGCAATATCAGTTGGTCGCCCTCTTCATGACGGATAATCACGAATGTGTAGCGATGGGTTCTCACCCCGCGCCGGTCGGGTTTGTCCGGGAATTGCGGCGCAGAATAGAAATAGAAAGCCGACGCCGGCCGATCGCACGGCTGCCCGAGTATGGCCGGAGCGTAGTTCGAACCCTGTACTTCTCTAGGAATATCGCCGGCCAGTTCCATCAGCCCCAACAACGTGGGCATGATGTCCGGAGTGCTGAGAAGCAAGTCATCGCGTCCCGGGCTGATCCTGTTTGGCCACCGTATCGAGAAGGGCACCAACAAGGACTCGTCGTACCACACGTCCTTGCCCATCAAACCGTGGCTGCCCATCATCTCACCATGGTCTGACGTGAAGATCACGATGGTGTCCTCCGTTAGACCCTCTTCGTCCAGCGTCGCGAGGATACGTGCGAACTGCTCATCAATGCCGGTGATGGCTGCAAAATACTCCTTGACCGATCCGGGCGCTCTAGCACAATCTCCTTTCAATTCGACGTTGGGCCGATTCAGTAGGTGAGCAGCATCCTCGTCCGCATAGGTTTCGAGGTACTTGGGCGGCACCTCGTGAAACGGCATATGCGGCGGATTGTGGGAGATGAAGAGAGCAAAGGGCTTGTCTGCATCCCGAACCGCGCCGTCCACGTTGCGGATGTAATCGATGGCCACGTCGGTTTCGTGTTTGACGGACCACCCGTGGACGTCGATCCGCTGGTCGATGGGTGCGTCTCCGGTCCAGTAATGGGGAGTCAGGTGCTGGTCACAGCAGCCGTAGGAGTACCAGAAATCGACGCTGTGGCGTCCTGGACCGGGTGGAGTATAGCTGTCCCAGAACGTTCCTGCATCGGGTCCGACTCGCCAACCCTCGGTGTAGGGGAGGTCCTCCTCCTTGGGCAGATGCAGGTGGAGTTTTCCGATATAACCTTGATGGTAGCCGGCGTCGTGCAGCACGTCGGTGAAGCAGCGCTCCTCGTCAGCTAGCTCGATACCATACGGGATGGTGCCTGAGTAGACATTGGTGACAACTCGGTTGGCGAGCGGATATTTGCCGGTGAAGAGCATGGCGCGGTACGGGCTGCAAATCGGGCAGGTGCTGACGGCGCGAGTCAGTACCAGACTCTCCGCAGCGAAGCCGTCTAGGTTCGGTGTGCAGACCGGGTCCCCGTCCATGAATCCGACGGCCTGTTGGCGCAGCTCGTCCGGGAATACGTAAATCAGGTTGGGATGTTGAGTGGTCATGCTGGACTCCGTTGGGTGGACGTTGCGGTCAGTCGCGGTACTTGTATGCCCCATCAAGGAGAGCAAGAAACGTGAATGTGCTAATCATGCCAGGATGAAGAGATTCAACACGAGAAACGCAAGGAAACCAAGAGATGTTACCCGGTTGATGCGCATGACGCGCCTGTAATTGCCGAGCACGTTGGCTGGGTCAAATTGCAGAGCCCACCGAATCGTCGCGACTAGCAATGCTCCATAGAATAGGCCGACCAACAGCGCTTGCCACAACCCCATCACGGAATAGATGACCGCCGCCAGCAATATCGCGGCGAAAGCCTGTACCACGATAGAGAAAACAAAGGCACGCGCCGGTCCCGCCCAGACCGCAAATGTGTTATCGCCTCGCGCTGCGTCTTCCTCGATCTGATAGATCTGTGTGATGGGGTAGAAGCCTATCGTCACCAATGCCACTGCCAGGATGCCGAGTGACGCCGATAGGCCAGGGAAAGTCTGAGGGGTTTGTGCCGCTGCCCAACCCGCTAGAGCTGCCAACACGCCTTGCCCGACGCCTACTGTGATCAGGCCCAAAATCGGACGACCTTTTAGGCGCACACCAGGAAGCGAGTACAAGCTAGCCATGACGAAAATGGTTAGGTAGATGAGCAAAAAAGCTGGATTGACGAATGCCGCGAGCACGGCCCCCACCGCTTGCATGACGAGTGAAAAGGGCAACAGCGCTGCCTGAGCCGGCGGCGGTTTTTCCAGACCACCGACCGGTCCTTCGTCCCGATCGTAATAGGAGTTGAACGCAGTCGTACCGCCATAAAGGAAGAGATGTAGGGCCAGGAACGCAACCCAAAAGCGGGCGTCCGGTTCCCCTTGCGCCAAAAGATAGCCCCAGACGAAAATGGGCGCTAACAGTATCTGGTAGTTCAGTCGCAGGTGAATGATACAGTTGGCGATTGTCTGGGAGTTCATGGCGACAGTATAGCATGAACCGACAAGGGAATGCGGTAGGCACGCCAAATACGCTGTTGTGTGGTCGCGGGATTGCGTTTACGATCGTGTTCGGTGAGGCAGCTATGGTCAAGAGAGGAACGGACGATCCATTGGGTACCAGAATCGGCACGAACGATACAACTTTCGGCACAACAGAACAAGATTGCGTGGCTTTGCTTTCTATAGGCACTGCGGTGCCGACATACTGGCTGCCTCAGGATGAGATCAGCCAGTGGATGGCCGGTGCATTCTCAGATCAGCCGGCTGTGGCCCGCGCCATACGCAGCCTGCACCGTCATTCCGGGATAGAAAGGCGATATTCGTGTTGTCCAGAATATCTACAGCCTGTGGAAAACTCTCGATTCACGCCCGGAGAGAGTGAGGCAGCACCCACTACCGCCGAGCGGATGGCAATTTACGCGCGCGAAGCGCCTGCGTTAGGCATTCAGGCGGCGCGCCTCGCATTGGAACGGTATGCTGCGAGCTCGGGTTCTGCGGTGCAGACTGTTGCGGATTCGATAACTCACCTAGTCGTCGTGAGTTGTACAGGATTCTTCGCACCTGGGCTCGATATTGTGATTGCGCAGAAGCTGGGATTGCCTTCAGCGATCAGCCGAACAGTGATCGGCTTCATGGGCTGTTCCGCTGCTTTCAACGGCATGCGTACCGCATACCAGTTTGCTCAGAGTCAGCCAGGAGCGCGCGTGCTCGTCGTCTGTGTAGAGCTATGTTCGTTACATATTCAGCAGGATGCCAACCCGGCCCACCTGATCGCAATGTCACTCTTTGCAGATGGGGCGGCCGCCTGTCTAGTCGGTGAGGCCACGAGCCGGGATCGCTCCGTCTTTCGACTGGACGCCTTTCACAGCGAGGTGCAACCAGACACCGAATCCGAGATGGTATGGGAAATCGGTGATCACGGTTTTGTCCTCAATCTGTCGCCGCAGATTCCGGAACATGTAGCTGAGGCGGCGCCTTCTACGCTGGAGCACCTGTTTCCCGGTCAGCGTCCCGATTTCTGGGCCATTCATCCTGGTGGACGAGCGATTGTGGATCGGTTGCAGAAGGCCTTCGCTCTGGCACCCATTCACTTGGAGCCGAGCCGCGATATTCTGCGCCGGTACGGCAACTTGTCTTCGTCGACCATTCTATTTGTGCTGGACGAGTTGCGTGAGCGGCTTGCGAAGGAATCGGCGCAGACAATGGCGCTGGCCGGTTCCCACGCGACGCAGGCGGCCGCGAGCATGACTTGGGGAGAAGACAAATTTGATTCTAGCGTTCCGGCGCATAATGGTACGCCCAGTGGTGTAGCGATGGCGTTTGGGCCGGGACTCGTGATAGAAATGGCCCGCCTTACCTACTTGCCAGTTGTCGGAGAAGCGCCGCGGAGATGAGCAACCAGAATTTCGATGTCGCAATTGCCGGCGCGGGACCGGCTGGTAGTGCAGCAGCGGCCGCACTTGCGCAGCTTGGATGGAGCGTCTTGCTGGTGGAACAGGACACGCTACCGCGGCACAAGGTTTGTGGTGAGTTTCTGTCACCGGAAGCGCAAGGCAGTCTGCAGAGACTGGGGTTGATTGGCGCGGTGGATGCGTTGGGTCCAACACCGCTGCACTCTGCCGAGATCTCAGCGCCTGGCGGCCAGTTCATACAATTGGAACTACCTGGAACGGCCATGGGCGTGAGTCGCTTTGCGCTAGACAATGCGCTTGCGTCTGCTGCGCAGGAATACGGTGTGACGCTCTGGACCGGCACCACTGTACTCGACTTTGTTGAGCGCGGCGAGTTGTACGAGTTGCGCCTGCGCACCGCTACAAAGGCAGGGGAGGCGGTACGGAACACCTCGGTCCATGCCCGCCAGGTGATTCTCGCGACCGGCCGTCATAGCCGGCTCGCCCTATCGTCCGCGGGGAGCCAGTCATCGATGAAAGATGCCTCGCGGTGTCAACATTTTGTGGGTATTAAGTGCCACTTCGCGGATGTTGATCTGCCGAATAGGGTGGCCCTCTACTTTTTTGACGGAGGCTACGGTGGTGCTAATCCCGTCGAAGGGGGACGCGCCAATGTCTGTATGTTAGTTACGTACGAGGCGTTCCGAAAAAAGGGTAAGTCGCCCACAGGCATGATGGATATGATGCGAGGACATCACCCTTTGCTGGAACAGCAGCTTGCCGGGGCGCATATGCTGCCCGAGACATTCAAGACGGTAGGAGCGGTTGATACTTCGCGGCCCGTCACTCCTTGGCAGGGGGTCCCATGCGTTGGTGATGCAGCAGCCATGATTACCCCCTTGTGCGGGGATGGCATGGCGATGGCGCTGCGCGCGGCCGAACTGTGTGCGCCATTGGTAGATTCGTTTCTGCGCAGACAGGTTTCTCAGGCTCAGATGGCGCGCGCCTACACCCGCACCTGGCATCGGGAGTTTGACTCCCGCCTGCGTGTCGGACGGATGGTGCAGGCGCTGCTGGGCAGACCGGCGTTGGCAGATGTGCTCGTTGCGGCAGGCCGCATGGCGCCACCCTTGGCGCGATATTTTATGCAAGCGACGCGCGGCACCTCGCTTCCACAATCAGCGTGAAAAAACCAAGCACGACAATCTATCTAGCTGCCTAACTTTCATTCGACCACTGGCCCGCGTACTGGATAGCCGATCAGGTAACGCACGCCAATGGGTGAGATCGGGCTTGGCACAGTTCCAAACTCCCATACGTAATCCGGGCCGATGGCATGCACGTGGATATCCTCCGTCAACGCACGCAATTCCGGCAGAGAGTAGGTGCGAAGGCAGGAAACGATTCCATCAAATGTGAGCACGAACGGGATCGCCGGGATCACCCATGTCCAGAAAAGCCGGTCAATTCGAAAGGGACGCAGGAATGGCGCAGCGAGGAAAGCCAGCCACGGCAGGAAGAGCATCATGATGAGCGCAAGCGGTGTGCGTGCAGTCTGCTCAAAGACACCGATGCCCTGACCTTGACGCACGGCGTCCAACAGGATTCTGCGGGCATCCTGAGGCGGGAAGTGATGGAACGCCGTAAACAGAGTTCGGAAACCAGCTAGGTCGGCGGGAATTCGAGTCGCGTCGACAGGTGTGCGCACAAACTCGACGGTCGATTGCGCCCACGACGGGCGGTAGGCAGCCGCACTGTTGGGATGTAAGTCCGTCAACAGGATTGGGATGGGCGTTGGCAGTGAGGCCAGAAGTTCGCGCTGCAACTGGGGCCAAGGTCCACCGCTCCCAGAACATAAGTCCACAATCGCTTCGCTGCCCGCGGCAAGTAGCCCCCTCCTTAGTACAGGGACAACATGCGTATACTGATGTGCAAACGCGGCGAGAAAACGCAGGTAGTCGGTGGCCCCGTCACGGATGACGGCCGGACACCAATCCTGCTCGTGAATCTCGAAGAGGTGTCGACGTTTAATCATGGGTACATGTTTAGGTCATAACCCGGGTAACACAAGATGTGGAATCGTGATGTCACTCAGGGAGCGCTGCGGCTCTGTCGCGCGTGCATGATAACGAGCATTTGTTCGCAGCATCTTACAGCGTACGACGTTTATCCGTAAACCGATATTATTGCCCTACGGTCTGTTCGCCTCGATTGACAGAGTCTGTTCTGTCGTGCAGACTGTGCCAGTGCGACCGGAAAGGCTGCTTCGAATTCGTCTTCAGGCTGCAAAATGTTCGTCCCGTTTGTGTTCTGCTTTCTCCCGTAGGTAGCGGATGCGTGCATGCGAGAGGGGGAGATAGATGGCCATGGGCTACAATGACGCATTGAGCAAATATGATGCGCAAGCTGACTGGAATCGGGCGCGGCGCAAGGCCCTTTACCAGGACGTCGTGTGTCACTTCAAGACGTGTTCACTCAACTTGCTTTCCTTCGAGGACGTCCGCAAGCACATGCATCTTACCCAAAAGATCGATCGAGGCGTTCAAGAGATACCGCTCGACCACATTCGCGGCAGCGTGGGCCGGTACGACGATTTCACGGCCGAATTCCTGCCAAAGAGGGCACATCTTCAGGAGCGCTGGCAGCAGGTGAACATGGCTATGCGCGCCGGAGACACGCCACCCATCGAAGTCTTCCAGATAGGCGACGCCTATTTTGTGCTCGATGGAAACCACCGGGTCTCCATCGCGAAACAGGAGGGCGTGGAGCGGATCGAGGCGTACGTGTGGGAATATCCCTTAGTTTCGGTACTCGATCCGGACGCCGATATCAACGCGCTACTGCTCGATAGCGAGCATCGTGCCTTCTTGGAGCGATACGGCGATGCGCGGCCGGAGGTGCGCGACATCGTGTTCACGTGTCCCGATCAATATGGTGAACTGGCCGAGATGATCGAGCAATACCGCCGGCAATTGGAGGCTACAAAAGCTGCGCCGGCCACGCATGCCCAGGCCGCCTCGGCGTGGTACGAAGATGCCTATGCGCCGGCCCTGTCCAAGATGCGCCAGGACAACCTGTTGGTCAAATTTCCGAACCGAACCGAGGCGGATCTCTTCCTGTGGGCTTGGAAGAACAACCAGGAGTTAGAAGAGATGGCCCGCCGGGAGGGTTTTCCGCCGGCCAGCATGGCGGATTCCTAGAACCTGACCTACGTTACAGTGGCTGGATCATCTCGACGCGGTTGCCGAAGGGATCGCGAAATTCGAAGCGGGCGTAACCAGGAATGGGTACGGATTCTAGAATTTCGATATCTTGCGCTTGCAGGCGCTGTCTCCAGTACGCTAAGTCCGACACGGCGTAGGCAATGTGCGCCTTCGTGCGCGACCGATTGACGCCCTCTTCCACGCCGACGTGCACGGCGCAATCACCCGCCTGCAACCAGAATCCGCCCCGCCCCGCGAGACTGTCCGGCTTGCGGACCTCCGGCAGTGCGAGGACGTCGCAATAGAAGGCGCGGGCTTCCTTCTCGGCTCCGGGCGGTATGGTGATCTGTACGTGGTGGAGTCCAGTAATCATGGTGTCCCAGGTTATGGGCCGGCTGGCCAAAGTGCATCAGTCGGTTAATAACCCGCCATAAGTCCCGTCGTGTTAAGTTGTGAACGATTCTGAAAGCAAAAGGGCCACTCCGCGTATAGGGTGGCCCTTTTGCTTTCTACGATACTGCGCGCCCTTGGCGGCACGCGTAGCCTTGCTTAGAAATCGAAGTCGTCGATGTTGTTGGCATCGAACACGGTGGGCGGGCCCAGCAGGACGGTGCCGTCCTCAGCGATGGTGTACTCACCCAGCTTTCCACCGCTGTAGGTGTCGCCTGGCACGCCTTCGATTTCGCCACTGGCGATGGCGTTCAGCGTGTAGATGGCGAGATAGCCCAGGTCAGCCGGGTTCCACAGCTCAAACGCGGGAGCGGCGCCGCTCTTGACGTACTCGCGCATCTGGTTGGGTGTGCCCAGGCCGGTCACGATCACCTGACCGACCTTGTCCGCATCCTGCACGGCGCGTGCCGAGGCGGCGATGCCGACGGTGGTGGGAGAGATGATGCCTTTCAGGTCGGGGTAGGTGCGCATCAGGCCCTGCGCTTCGTTGTAGCTCTTCTCGTCCTCGTCGTCACCGTACACGGTGGCGACCAGTTCCATGTTGGCGTACTCAGGCTTGGCTAGCTCATCCTCCATGTAGCCGATCCACTCGTTTTGGTTCGGCGCGGTGGACGTTGCGCTGAGGATGGCGATCTGGCCTTCGCCACCAATCAGGTCCGCCAATAACGCAACCTGCGAGCGGCCGATTTCTTCTGCCACGGCCTGGTTGATATGGACGTTTCGTCCGGCGGGAGCGATGGCCGAATCCCAAGTGACTACGGGGATGCCCGCTTCCATGGCGGCCTGTCCCGTGGGCACCAGCGCGTCCGCGTCATCGGCCGAGATGGCCAGTCCGTCCACCTGCTGAGAGATGAGCGAGTTCAGCAGTTGAATCTGCTCGGTGGCGTCCGCTGTGGCCGAGCCCTGATAGGTGACCTCGACGCCAAGTTCTGCGGCCGCTTCCTGCGCGCCCTTATTAGCTGTGTCGAAGTAGGGGTTACCCAAGTTCTTCGGCACCAGCACGTACGATGCGCCGCCTTCCGTGGTCGCGGCTTCGCCCTCGGCGGCCTCGCCGCCCGCAGGTTCGGCTGCCTCGGCTTCAGTGCTTTCCGTGGATGCTGCGCCCTCACTGGCCGCAGGAGCGGCGGGCATGGCACAGGCACTCAGCACGAGGACCAGGATCAAAATCGTTGTCAATATCGGGAAAATACGTCGCAACATGTGGAGTTCCTCCTGTGGAAAATGGGTAGAACTAACGAAATCTCGTGCCTACTGTCCGGCGCGGCTTCAGCTCGCCAAAATGGGAGCACGCGACCAGAAGAAGAACCAACCAAATAGCACAGCCACAACGATTGCCACGGCGTAGGCGAGTGCCGTGCTTCGATCGAAACTCACGCCGCCCGTGGATAGCTTTCGGGCTACGGTGGGAAGCAAGATCGACCCGATCAGCAACAGACCGATAGCGATGCTCTGTACTTGGCCCTGGATATTCATCAACCCCATGCCGAAGCGCATCAAGCCGATCAATAGCAAGGATAGCACAGCGCCGATCATCGTGCCACTGCCGCCCATAATGTCGACGCCGCCCAGGACAGTCGCCGTGATCACCGAAAGCTCCATGCCCGTGGCAATGTCGGGCCGGGTGCTGCCGAAACGCGACGCCATGACGATGCCCGCTAGCGCCGCCATGAATCCTGACACCGCGAAGATCGTGATCTTCACCCGGGCCACAGGTACGCCCGAATAGACGCAGGCATCCTCATTGTTGCCGATGCTATAGACATAGCGGCCAAACGCAGTCTTGTGCAGGACCAGACCGAAGCCGAGGGCCAGGACAATAAAGAGAAGCATCGAAAACGGCATTTGTGTGCCAAAGACCTTGCCCTGTCCGATGTAGGTGAACGCCTGCGGATAACCGCGCGCGGCTTGATCGCCCAGCAAAACGTAGGCGATGCCGCGGTAGAAGGCGAACGTACCGAGGGTGACGACCAGGGCCGGTAGCCGAACATAGGCCACCAGATATCCGTTGAGCAGACCGCCGGCCGTGCCCAAAAGCAAGGCTCCGCCGGCCGCGATCCAGATATTGATACCGTGATTGAAGAGAAAGCCCATGAACGAGGCCGTCATGCCCAGCGCCGATGCGACGGAGAGATCGATGTTGGCGGAGATGATAATGAACGTCATGGGCAGCATCATTAGCCCCATCTCGATGAAGTCCGACGACGTACGGAAGAGGTTGTTGACGTTGAGGAAATAGGGCGACAGCTGGCTGAAAACAATGATGACCAGCAGGATAAGCAGCACCAGCAGCCACTCCCAGCGCAGGAAATGCGATAGCAAACTGCGGCGCGGCGGCTCCACGCTGATTGGCTGACTGCCTGTGCTTTCGGCGAACTGAGTTTCTTCGTCCATTCCTACATCTCTGTTACGTTGGTTCATACGGTCACCGGCTCTGGCAAGGGACGCCTCTCATCAGCCAGGACGCTGCAGGCGGCGCATAATGAGCGCGTCGGCTATGACGGCGAGCAGGATCAGCAGACCTTGCGCGGCAAGCTGCCAAAAAGGCGAAATGCGCACCAGGGTCAGCGAGTTTTCGATGATGCCTAGCAACAGCGCGCCCAGCAAGACGCCAGGGACAGTACCGGTGCCGCCGAAGATGTTGACGCCGCCGACAACCGATGCCGCCACGGTCTGTAGCTCGAAACCGAGCGCGGTGTTGGTCTGTGCGGCTTCGAAGCGCGATGCCCACAGCACGCCTGCCAGCCCGCAGGCAATGCCCGAGAAGACATAGACCATGAAGATGACGCGCTGCTTGCGGATACCGGCCATCTGCGCGGCGTCAGGGTCTGAACCCACGGCATAGATGTTGCGGCCGGGACGCGTGAAGTTAAGGAAATAGTAGACGACAATGGCGACTACGGCGGCAATGATCACCAGGTTCGGGAGGCCAAGGGGCGTACCCTTGGCCAGCGTCTTGAAGGGAGCAGGCATCTCGAAGGCGTTGATCCACGTGCCCTGGCTGTAGAGAAATATGAGCCCGCGGTAGATGCTCAACGTGCCTAGCGTGGCAATGATAGGAGGCACGCCGCCTGCCGCAATGATGAGCCCATTGAAGCTACCCAGAACACTGCCCAGCGCTATCCCCAGCAGAACCGCCACCAGCATGGAAGTCTGCGGATTCTCGGAGACGGTGAAGGAAACCATCATGGCGACAAGCCCGATCATGGAGCCCACAGACAAGTCGATGCCGCGGGTGATGATAACCATCGTCTGTGCCAGCGCAACGATTGCCAGTATGGAGATATTGAGCAGGATGTCGCGGAAATTGTCGAGCGTTAGGAAATAAGGGCTGCGGATGCTGACGACGACGACGAGCAGCACGATGAATATGCTGATGCCTACCTCGCGAAAACGTGCGATGGTCAGAAAAAGGCCGTTTGCGCTGGCGTCGTCTCTGGAGGACGAATCTGCGGTCTGGGCAGTCACGAGGTCCTCAAGATGATGACTTGGTCGCCGGCAGTGTTTCCGATGCCGGCGTCTCTGTCGATAAGGACGATTGGGACAAGGTGGCGGCGGTCATGATCGCTTCCTGGGTCGCTTCTTCGCGGCTGAATTCACCCGTAATGCGCCCTTCCTGCATGACGATGATGCGATCGCTCATGCCAAGAATCTCGGGCAGTTCGGAAGAGATCATGAGGATTGCGATGCCCTGCGCGGCCAGCTCACTCATGAGACTGTGCACCGCGGCCTTGGTACCCACGTCGATGCCGCGCGTGGGCTCGTCGAGTATGAGAATGCGCGGGTTAGTGTCGAGCCATTTGGCCAGCACAACCTTTTGCTGATTTCCGCCGGACAGCTCTCGTGCTTTCTGCCAGATGCTGCTGGCTTTGACCTCCATCTGCGTCGCGGCGTGGGCGGCTGCGCTCTGGGCCTCCCCTTCGTTCAGCCACCCGGCGGAGGTGAAGTTGTGTAGCTGGGGCAGCGTGATATTGGCGGTCAGGTCCATGGGCAGGACAAGACCGTGATGTTGTCGGTCCTCAGGCACGTACGCCAGACCGAGTTCGATGGCGTGTTGAGGGCTGCCGATCTCCGTGGGTTTGCCCTCGAGCTTGATCGTGCCCGAATCGGGCTTCGTGATGCCGAAGATGGCGCGTGCGACGTCGGTGCGTCCTGCGCCGATTAGGCCGGACAGCCCCAGGATTTCGCCCGCGCGCAATTGGAAACTGATGTCATCAAATACGCCGCGCCGGCACAGAGACTCAACCTCGAGCACCACGTCTCCCGCTGCCACGTCCACCTTTGGAAACAGGTCGGAGACGGTACGCCCAACCATCATGCGGATGAGTTCGGCTCTGGTTACGCCTTCCATGTCGCGTGTGTCAACGTAGGCTCCGTCGCGCAACACGGTTACGCGGTCGGCCAACTCGAACAGGTCCTCCAGTCGGTGCGAGATGAAGACGATAGAGGTACCCTCGGCGCGCAGTTGGTGCACGATGCGGAAGAGGTCCTCCACCTCGTTGAGGGTGAGGGAAGAGGTGGGCTCGTCCATGATAAGGATGCCGGCGTCGACGGACAGGGCGCGAGCGATTTCGACCATTTGCTGCTGGGCGACGCTCAGACTGCGCGCTTTCTGGCGCAGATTCAAATGGACCCCAAGGCGGTCGAGGATGGCCTGCGCGCCGCGATACATCTCGTTCCAACGCACACGACCGATACGGGTGGTGGGCTGGCGGCCGACGTAGATGTTCTCGGCGATGTCCAGGTCCGGGAAGAGGCTGGGCTCCTGATAGATGGCGGCGATACCGTGCTCCAGCGCGTCGCGCGGGTCGGCGATGTGGACGGGCTCACCGTTCAGAGTCATTTGACCGGCGTCAGGTTGGTGGACACCGGTGATGACCTTGATGAGGGTGGATTTGCCGGCGCCGTTTTCGCCCAGCAGAGCATGCACCTCACCCCGTCTCAAGTCGAACGAGACGTCGCGCAGCGCGTGGACACCGGCGAAGCTCTTGCTGATGCCGGCCATGTTGAGGATCGTGTCTGCCATGTTGTACTCGTCGTGCCGCCCCGCGCTGAGATGGGCCGGTCTCGTCGTGCTGGCGATGGGTCGAGAGGGTCAAACTGATGATGTGATGATAGCACGGGAGGGCGGGTGGAGGTAATTGAGAATTGGTTGAGTCGACGATAGATCATTGCCCAGTCGTAGCACTCACTCATCGGGGCTTGCTGCATCATTTTGCCAGGTATAGTGAGAAAGCCATACCGGAAAAGATCGCCGTGTGCTGGAAGGAGGACCATACAGGCTCATGCAACGATTGGTCGATGGATCTATACGGCAACGGCAGACCGCTGATATGATATGTACTGCATTCTTTGGTGATGGATGGCGCATTGGCACTATAGATGACATGGCAGGTACGTGGTCTCAAGCTGTCAAGGTGGACGGCGGGTTCTTGATATGGCATAGCGACCTGGAGTCCGTTGTCGAACGCCATCCGTAAGCCTCGCATCTTGCCTGAGCCCAGCTGTATTTTCTCGACATTCACCGCCGACAGGAACTCGAACTATGCATGACGATCACGTCCCTGGGTATCAGCATCAGCGTCGAAGGATTGCTCTCATCTTTCTAGCGCCGCTCTTACTCCTTGCTGGACTTTCCATCGCGTGTAACGCCGAACAGTTCAAATATGGCGAACACTTCAGGGCAACCGAGGAATTCGTCAACGCGCAGTCCACTTCGTACGCGCAGACCGTGCGAAGCGCTGCGACATCGGAGGCGCCCATACGCAGCGCAA
>JBJYXA010000692.1:0-3484 GCA_046259705.1 Caldilineaceae bacterium | reverse complement strand
TATGCGGGCTGAGGTTTGCGGCTCAGGAAAGGTTGGCGACCCTGGTAGTTGGACAGAAAGGCGACAAACACACCCAGCAGCAATCCAAATGCAAATGCCAGCCCGCCCATCATGACGATGCTCCGCCCTTCGATAGGTTCATTCGGCGGGATGGCGAAGGAACCCATGCGCACCTGACGATTTGCGGCTGACAGCTCCATGCGCATCTGCGCCGCCTTGTTGCTGAGCGCATCAAACGTGTTCCAAGCCAAATCGCGTTGCTGCGTCAGATATTTTTCGCGGGATTGCTCCGCGGCAAGACGAGAACGCAGCCGTTGAATGGATTGATCGAGCTGCAGCATTTGCTTTTGCTGTGCGCCGTCGGTTCCTTCCAGAGCGCCTGCCTGACTCAACGCCAGCAGACTTCCCAGGTCAAACAAGGCTTCGTAATTCCTCAGTATGGCGGAATCGACGGTAGAGCTATCCGCCTCGCCGTCCGACCCGACTGCGCCGCCCACTTCGCTGCCGGCCGCCACATTCCCGGTGATGCCCAGCGAGCCCGCGTCGAGCGTATCCAGAAATGCATAACCCTCTCCACTCAGGAGCGCCTGCGACGCTTCGCTGATGCGCCCGTCAAGGTCCTGTAGATACTGTTCAAGCATATCGACCAGTGCTGTCACGTCCTGCTGCTGCTCTTCCGCGCTGGCAGGAGACGATGCGTCCACATTAAGCTGAAGGTCAGCTGGCAGACGACTTTCTGTGCCGATTTGCGCATTCTGCGGAGCTTCGCCCTGGATCTGTACGGGAGCCAATACCGGGCTCTGTATTGACGCAAAGACTTGCGCCTTTAGGAGCTGCAGGGCAATCGCGTTTGTGTTGACGGCTGCGTCACCGCCTGCCGCAATCTGTTCCTGAAGGTTGCGCGCCTGATCCAGCTGCTGTTGCGTGGCGTTGCGTGCAGTGTAGAGCTGGCTCAAGTCCGCCGTACGCGCCTGCACCTGCTCGGAAAATACATCCAGATGTGCGTCCAGTTGAGCCGTGGTCAGAGCCTGCAGCAACTCCCTACGCGCGCTCTGGTCTTCATTGACCAGCAAGGCAAGTGCGTCCGACCGTCCGGTTTGAAGCGCGGTGCGCATGTCCTGCTGCTCCGTAATCTGACGGCTCAGGGTATCGACCTGGCTTTCCGCGGTGAAGGCTTCGAGATTGCGTTGCGCTTCCTGATAGGAATCGTCGGCGGACGATAGCTCGGTGCGCAGCGAATCGAGCACGTCGGGGGGCACCTGCCCGTAGACTGTGTTGACCTTCTGCACAAACTGTTGCGCCCAGCTATTGGCAATCATGCTGGCCAACTCGGGCGAATCCGCAGTTGCTTCGACTCGAATCAGGTTGGACGGCGTACGATTGTCCTGCGCGGTAGGCAGGCTCACCTCAACCATTTTCAGCAACGTGGAGGGATCCCGTTGTTGCTCGCTGAGCAAATCACCCAATTCGTCCGCGACTGAGCCGGCGATTTCGCCGCTATGTCCGAGCGCGACGAGGGCGGCGCGGTGTGAGTCCGTGGTCGTACCGCTACCTGAGTCTTCCATCACGGTCTGGACACGCTCGTCGAGTGTGATCTCACTGGCCAGGCGGGCGATGACCACGTCGGCGCTTGCGGTATACGCGGGCGCAGACAGTGAATCAAGCACCAGGAGTGCTGCTACCGCCAGCGCCGCGGTGGCGAATGCGATTAGCAGAATCTCTTTCCACCAGGCAATGAGGACGTCAAGGTATTGGCTGAGGTCGATTTCGTCGTCGTAATAGGGCTGTGGGGCCGGTGACGAGGTAGTATCCAATTGCGACATAGGTCTATCGGTTCTTCCTGAATCGTTGCAGGTCTATACTACAAGCAATCCGCGCCGGTCAGTTACGGCGGCCAACGGCCGGTTCATGCCCGTACTCGGTCCGCAGATTATATCATTGGCGCGACGGGCAGGTGGAATCCGGAGGCGGCGCCCGTACGGTGAAGGGCACCGGCGATGCATGTTCGCCCAGCCAGGTTTGAGCTGTCCGCCACAAGCCAATACTACAATGGCAGAAAGCAAACACCATACTAAAGGACTATGCTGATCATTAGGTCACAACAAAACCCGTGGCCGGCAACAGCGATCCTTTGGGTAGACTCATTTGCAGCGAGTAAAGGCGGCACATCATGAACTTCGTCGAGCTTCGCAGTCAGGATCCGCGAACCCAGACGTACCTCGGCAGCCCAAGCATCGTCCGCCTGCCCAGCGGCGACCTGCTGGCCACGCATGACTATTTCGGACCTGGCTGCCCTCGCAATCACGAGGGAGAAGAGCATCTGACGAGCGTCTATCTCTCCCAGGACGACGGCGCCGCGTGGCGCAATATCACCCATATCGCCAATGCGTACTGGAGCAGCCTGTTCCTTCACCGCGGCGATGTGTATCTATTGGGGTGTTCGCAGCAATACGGCTCCATCGTCGTCCGGCGCAGCACGGACGGCGGGTATACGTGGACGCACCCGTCCGACGCGCACACCGGCCTGATCGCTCAGGGTGGCTTCTATCACAGCCCTCCCAACTACCACTGCGCGCCCACCCCGGTACTGGCAGCGAACGGCCGGCTGTATAAGGCGTTTGAGGACTGCGACCCGTGCGTTTGGGGGTCTGGTTTCCGGTCCCTGGTCATCTCCGCACACGAGGATGGCGATCTGCTTGAAGCTGCGAGTTGGCAGATGAGCAACAAACTGGCGTATGACCCTGGCTGGACACCTAGTGAATGGGGCACGTTGGAAAATCCGGGCTGGCTAGAAGGGAACGTCGTGGAGACGCCCCATGGCGGCCTGTGCAATGTTCTGCGTTTCAATGCCGTTCCGCTGGCAGACAAGGCGGCGATCGTAGACATCGGCGACGACGGCGGTCTCCTTGCCTTCGAGCCTGCCACGGGCCTCATCGACTTTCCCGGAGGACAGTCGAAATTCACGATCCGTCGCGATATCGTCACCGGTCTCTACCTAACCATCAGCAATAACAACACCTCTCCAAAGAGCCCTCGGCAGCGCAACGTGCTGTCACTGCACAAGTCAGCGGATTTGCGAGCCTGGGTCCATGTGAAGACATTGCTGCAGGACGATGCCGACCTGACTGTCGAGGAGTCCATTCGTACCGTGGGTTTTCAGTATGTGGACTGGCAATTCGACGGAGACAACCTACTCTATCTGGTACGCACTGCCTATGGTGGCGCACACAACTATCACGATTCGAACCGTATTACGTTTCATACGCTCGGTAACTTTCGCAAGCTACTGTGACGTCTATTGCGCCCGTCGCAACGGCGTTCTGCTGAACGGCCCCTTGGACAGCGCCGGCAGTGCAAGGTATACGTGCACACTCGCTTTGACTTCCCTATGGCCGTGTGGTATCTTTTTCTTGGATTCCCGCGGTGCTTTCGCACCGATTTCACCCGCAGAACGATTACCGAATGCCCGGCAGACTAGATGTGC
>JBJYXA010000691.1:0-4468 GCA_046259705.1 Caldilineaceae bacterium | reverse complement strand
TATGACCAGGTATACGATCTGGGCGGCGTGATCGATTGGCAAGCGCAGGGTCTGCCGCTTCAGTAAGCCCAGGACAGGACACAGTTGCTGCCGGTCAAGAGCATGTCCGGAACTTCAGACTACGGGACAAAATCACAATGCTGCTTAAGTACTTCTATGACACGAGACTTGCCCAGGCGTCCTATTTGGTCGGCTGTGTGCAGACCGGCGAAGCATTAGTCGTCGATCCTGCACGGGATATTCGACCGTATTTGGACGCCGCTGATCGCGAGAACCTTCGTATCACGCATGTGACGGAGACGCATATCCACGCCGATTTCGTGAGCGGCAGCCGTGAACTTGCTGCCCGCACAGGCGCCATGATCTACCTAAGCGAGATGGGCGGCTCGGACTGGCAGTACGGTTATGCAGATGCAGCCAACGTGATCCCGGTGCGCGACGGCGACGCATGGATGGTGGGAAATGTTCGTATCGAAGTCGTGCACACGCCCGGACATACGCCTGAGCATATCTCCTTACTGGTCACCGATACCGCCGGCGCCCAAGAACCGATGGGCGTTTTCACCGGTGATTTTCTGTTTGTAGGTGATGTTGGCCGTCCAGATCTTCTCGAGGAAGCAGCAGGCATGGCTGGCACAAAGGAAATCGGCGCGAGACAGCAGTTCCAAAGCGTGGAGCGCTTTAAGCAATTGCCGGATTACCTGCAGATATGGCCTGGTCATGGAGCAGGCAGCGCATGCGGCAAATCGCTCGGCGCAGTGCCGTCGACGACGCTAGGCTACGAGAAGCGCGTCAATCCAGCATTCCAGTTCGAGCAGGAAGGTGAGTTTGTACAGTGGCTTCTGGCGGATCAGCCTGAAGCGCCACGCTATTTCGCCCGCATGAAGCAGGTCAATAAGGAAGGCCCGGCTCTACTGTCAACGCTGGATCAGCCGAGTCAACTCGATGCGGCGGCCATGATGCGCGCCCTCGAAGCCGGTGCGTTCGTCGTGGATTTTCGCAATGTGGAGGCGTATGCTCAAAAGAGTGTACCTGGCACGATAAACATCGCCGCGACTGACGGCATGTTCTCTACCTATGTTGGCTGGTTCGTGGACTATGCCTCACCGCTCTACATGATTGTTCCTTCTCTGCAGGAAGCCGATGACCTGATCGTCGCCCTGCGTGCAATCGGTGTTGACAGTATTGTCGGTTATTTCGATGCTGCAGTGGTGGAAACCTACGGAGAAACGATGCCGCATATTTCCGCAGCCGAACTGGCGACGCGCGCTCGCGGCGACGGCACAGTCATTGTGGATGTGCGCGGTCGCACGGAATACCAGCGCGAGCACGCGGTTGGCGCATTACACATACCGCTTGGATTCCTGCCACAGAACCTGGATGACATACCGCGCGACGACATGGTTGTGCTCCAGTGCGCCAGCGGTTATCGCTCGGCGATCGCGACGAGTCTGTTGCGTGCGTACGGCTTCGACAACGTGGTGAACCTCACGGACGGTGTGGAGACATGGTCGCGTCTCCTCGAGACCGAACGGCGTGGAGAAGCCGGCGGCAGTGCATCCGGCACGACCGTGACAGCGCTAGGGTCCTGACCGGCTGCAAGGGGAAGAAAGTCAGTGGACTACTCCATTCTAACCGACATATTATTGGGCGTGGCAATTGGGCTGTCGTTGGGTTTCCTAGGCGGCGGCGGCTCGATACTTACGGTACCTGCACTCGTATACGTGGTTGGTCAGAATCCACATGCGGCGGTCACCGCGTCGCTCATCATCGTGGGCGCCAATGCCGGTTTTGGTTCGCTGATGCACCGGAATCAGGGAACCCTCAACTGGCATGTGGCTCTGCTTTTTGGCGGCGTCGGTATGGTTACCGCATATCTAGCCGCCGGAATGTCGGAGTCTATTCCCTCTACCGTGCTCTTGATTCTGTTCGCCGCGCTGATGCTGGTCGTTGGTGCGTTGATGATATTCGGCCGCAAACCTCAGGAGGAATGTCACGATCCGCGCGGCTGGGCAGTGATCGCCGCCACAGGAGCAGGCGTCGGCGTCTTGACCGGTTTTCTTGGGGTCGGGGGTGGATTTCTGATTGTACCCGCACTTGTGATGCTGGTTGGCCTGCCCATGCGCCAGGCGATCGGCACTTCGCTCATCGTCATCGCCATGAATAGCCTCGCCGGTGTTCTCGGCCACCTGAACAACGCGACCATCGACGTCCAGGTCGTGTCAGTTTTCGTGGTCAGCGGCTTTGTTGGGGCATTCGCCGGCGTGCACCTGGCAAAAAGAATCTCTCCCGGGATCCTGCGTACCAGCTTCGCGATCTTTGTGGTCATACTCGGCGCCGTTCTGCTGGTAGACAATATGGGGAAGCTTTTCTAGGTTTGACGTTAGGGCGCTCTGCTTGGCCGCACTATAATAGGGCCAACTTAGCCAGTTTCCATCTATCCGCCGGCGATTTTGCGCAATGCCAAAGAGCCAGTACTCAGAAAAGGGCACAGGCGCTAACACTGCCAGAATTACATATGTTGGCCATGCCACCGTGCTCATGGAGTTCGATGGCGTGCGTTTATTGACCGACCCCCTTCTGCGTAATCGCATCACTTTTCTGCGCCGTCGCAAGTACAGTAAGATACCGGCCGACGTCTATCGGAATATCGACGCCGTGCTGCTCTCCCATTTACACCATGATCATCTGGACCCACCATCCTTGCGGTCGGTGGGTGCGGACGTCGAGCTGTTCGCACCGCGCGGATCAGGCGAGTACCTGAGCGGGAAAGGCATGCGAAGCGTGCATGAGATGAGCGAAGGTGATGTGGCAGCGGTAGATTCTCTGCGAATTCGTGCTACCTATGCCGACCACAGCCCGCAGCGCCATCCTTTCGGCGTTCGGGCAGATTGTCTCGGCTATGTGATAGAGGGGGCGTACTCGGTTTATTTCCCCGGAGATACCGATCTGTTTCCAGCTATGGACGAATTGGCCGGCGACCTGGATGTGGCATTGATGCCCGTTTGGGGCTGGGGGCCCACGTTGGGTTCAGGTCATCTCGACCCGCGACGAGCTGCGGAAGCCCTTCGTTTATTGCGTCCGCGGCTCGCCATCCCTATACACTGGGGGGTGTTCTATCCGGCGGGTCTTGGGCTCCTGAATATGGACTTCCTTACGACGCCGCCCATACGTTTTGCGGAACTTGCTGCGGAGATTGCGCCTGAGGTGACCGTGCGTATCGTGGAGCCGGGTCATTCCGTCGATCTGGATGATTTGCTCGGTTGACCTTGGTCCGAGGCGTGCGGAGTAGGCCAACTGCAACTACTCGCCTGATATTGCGGCGCCGCAGTTTGCGCAGAACTTGTGGGTCGGTTGTACCGGCTTTCCGCAGTTGGTGCAGAACCGTACGCCGGCCGGTGAGGCGACTGCTGCGGTGGCCACAGTCACCTGTTGTGTCGCTGTGACCTGTGGCGCGACTACAGATTGCTGCGACACTGGGACAGGATTGGCGAAGGCAGGCGCCGGAGTTGTACCCGTCTTGCGCAGCCGAGCGATTTCCGCTTCGATCCGACCATCCATTTGCGCGCTTTCCGGCGCCAGTTTTTCGATTTGCTGGATATAGGTAATCGCCTGGCGCCGCAGTCGATCGTCCATGCGCTCATAGTCGTCTTCGCTCAATTTGCCGGTGTTGTAGTCAAATTCCAAATCCTTGATAGCGGTCAGTGTCGCGTCCTTGCGCCCAATAAGGTCCGTCAGCCGATCGTTCTCAACGATCACGGGAGCCGGACCCGACTCGAGCAATGGCCATGCAACGTAGGCAATGGCGACACCGGATACCAGGATTGCGAATAAAACTGAAAACGCGAGCATCGGAGTTACGCTCCTGCATTGACGGCATAGGCAACGCTACGCACATCGGCCCTTCGACGCCTCGGATGCGGCCAGGCCGCAATCAGGGTACCGATGGCGAGCACAATTCCGCCGATCCACAACCAAACGGTAAGTGGGTTGATGAAGATGCTAAACGTTGCGACCCCGTCCTGGTCCCACCCATTAAGCACTACATATACATCTTCCAGTAACGTCATGTGCAGGCCGACCTCGCTCGTCGGCTGATCGGGCGTCTTGTCGTAAATATTGCGACGCGGCAGTACGGTACCAACTTTCCGCGACCCGTCGCCACCGAAGATGTCGAGCTGTGCGCCAAACTCGGTTAGGTTGGACTGCCTGTCATTCTCAAGGTTTACGTACTGGATTTCATATCTCCCCAACTCGACACTTTCACCCATTGCAAGCGTCACATTGGTAGTCTGTTGGAAGAACTCGTTGCCGATGACGGCCACAGCGATCAGCACCATTCCCAGGTGTACGAGATAGCCGCCATAGCGACGGCCGTTACGTCCCCACAAGTTGGCGGTGGCCGCAGCAAAGTTCTCCCCGGTCGTCTTCATGCGCGCCGCGATACCTCGCACGTACTCCTGAACGA
>JBJYXA010000690.1:0-2299 GCA_046259705.1 Caldilineaceae bacterium | reverse complement strand
CGCAAATACTCAAGATCGAATTCCACTCGCGCCTTCATCTTGTCCAAGGTATCCGTCTCACCCCGAAGTCCGTTCACTTGAGCCCAGCCAGTGATGCCAGGCTTGACCTTGTGCCGCACCATGTATCCGTCTATCACTTTCCGATACATTTCATTATGAACCACCGCATGGGGTCGAGGGCCGACGAGACTCATCCGCCCCTCCAGCACGTTTATCAACTGCGGCAATTCGTCAAGCGATGTTCGACGCAGAAAGCCCCCGAACTTCGTCACCCGGTCATCGCCCTTGCGCGCCTGGACAACGCCATCCGTATGCTCGCAGACGCGCATGGTCCGGAACTTGTAAACTACTATCTCCTTGCCATCGAGCCCATAACGCACCTGCTTGTAGATTGCCGGACCCGGCGAGCTGAGCTTCACTCCAATCGCAATTAAACACAGTACAGGCCAGAAAACCAGGAGGACAGCGGCGGAGATGCCCACGTCGGTCAATCGCTTCATCAGTCCCCTAACTCCAATAAAAGGCGATTCGCAGAGCGCAATTGCCGGCATGCCGCCCACCCGATCGATGCGAGCCTGGATGAGATCTGATACAAAGATGTCCGGCACATAATACACGGAGGCGGTCGTGTCACGAAGGTCGTTCAACAACGCCAATATACGAGCCTGCCACATTACCGGGAGACACAGATAGATTATTCCCACTGAGCTCTTCTTCACGTACTCCGCGACTTCTGCCAGACTACCCAGCCTGCGAGGCTGCGAAGCGTCAGGTGAACGGGTAGTTTGTCGGTCATCGAAGAACCCCGCGATCGCGACATTCAGAAAGCAATCTCTCTCAATTTTGGCGCTGAGGGCGCGGCTGAGCGGGTTATCACCTACAATGACAGCGATGCGAGCAGGCTTCGACAGGACGAGTTTGCGGAGAGCCTGTCGGGCAAGTGCGTGAGTACCAAACAGCACGAAAGGTGCAAGGATGCATCCTGCGACAAGAGTCTCCGCGGAAAAAAATCTGTGGTACCCCGTTGCATACGACAAGAGGCCGACAGCTGCTACAAGAATAAGCCAGCGGAGCAGAATGTCATAAAAGTCCATGTAGGCCGGGTAACGGTTCACCTCCCGGTAGAGATGGACTTCTTTAAGTACCGGTACCGAGACGGCCGAGAGGAGCGCCCCGAGTACTACATAGCTCCCGGCAACTGCCTTACTATCCCAGTACGAAAGGACCAGAGCGAAGAGGAAGAGAGCGATGGGCAGTAAAGCGGTATTGATTAGCGAAGCACCGGGCAGATCAATATCGGCGAAGGATTCTTGTCCGAACCCCGACACAGAATAGCGATCGTGTTCGGCCCCACGCCCCAGGGCACGCGCTTGCCCACGGCGACCATGAACCCGCTGTGCCCCTCTGAAATCGGAGACCCGGGCTTCGAACTTGGGCTCGATCGAGCTGCCGGGTTCCGCAGTGCGCGTCGCGACACGTTGAAGGGTTTCCCTGTTCATGGCATTTGGCCTTTTCGATCGGCGCTTAGCGCAACTTCAGTCTTGGCGCATGGTCGAAATTGACAAGTCGGCACCTTCTGGGTCATGTGGCAGTCGCCGTGGCTGTTCGTTGTCAAGGGCGCGTTGCAATGCTTCGGCGACTTGGCGTTGCTCGTGGTCCATCATTTGCGGGAAGAGGGGCAGCACGATGCCGTCGTCCTGGGCCTTCTCGCTCTGTGGCAGCTCGGCACAGGCGTCACGAGTACAGTCACAGCGGCTCTTAAGACGGGCGGCGCAGGTCCAGGCATCCGCTGGGTATGCGCTTTCGCGGTGGGAGCACATGATTCCGCGGCGGGTAGCAACCCCTGCATCAAGCAAGATCTGCATAATTCGTTTCTGGTCCATGCCCTCGGGCAGCCGCACACAGTAGCTCTGCCAGTTGCTGCGAGCCCATTCGGGCTCTTGGGGCAGCACCAGACCGGCAATCGGGGCGAGTAGTGCCTGGTAGTGAGCGGCGAGCTCGCGGCGCTTGTCGACGATCTCTGGCAGACGCTTGAGCTGCTCACAGCCGACGGCGGCCTGCAGGTCCGTCATGCGATAGTTGTATCCCACCGCGGGGTAGCCTTCGAAGATCACCTCGGCGGAGGCGTGGCGCTTGGTATCCGGCACGCTCATGCAGTGCTGGCGCAGGAGCCGGAACTGGGCGTCCCATTCAGGGTTTCGGGTGGTCAGCATGCCCCCCTCGCCGGTGGTGATGACCTTGCGCGGGTGGAAGGAGAAGCAGGCGATGTCGCCGTGGGGCTTGCCGATCCGCTCCCAGG
>JBJYXA010000689.1:0-4343 GCA_046259705.1 Caldilineaceae bacterium | reverse complement strand
CCTCGCAGCGCGTTCCTGTCTCGCCAAGCGCATCGAGTTCGACCCCTGGTTGGCATAGATCGTCGCCTGTCACGTTTTCCAGCGAGAGCACTTCGTGACACGCTTTGCCATGCGCCTCCTCTTCGGACATGCCTACCATCGCCGAAAGCGCCTGGTTCATCACGACTACTCTTCGATCTTCGTCGAGGATCAGGATGCCGTCCGCGCTGTTGTCGATAATGGCCGCCAAGCGGCTGCGTTCGGTCTCGAGCTGATTGTAAATTCGGGCGTTTCGCACCGCAATCGCTGCCTGATGGGCGAAACCCTGGAGGAACTCCCAGTCCATCTCCGTGAAGGCATATTCCGCGCGAAAGAGGAAGATAATGCCCAGCAGCTCGTTTTCAAAAAGTAGAGGGAGTCCGACGACTTGCCCGAGGGTAATACCGAGTTCATCTTCAACCTGGCGCACACGCGACTGGAGATCCAGGTAGTAGGACTCGGAGCGTTCCGAATCGAGGGAGGAATCGCCGTTCGTCGGCGGAATCATGTGTAGAAGCGGTTCAAACGCATACACAAATTTGGGTGGAATATTGTATATGGCCCGCACCTGGAACGGCCCCAGAATTGTCTGTTTCTTACCACTGTCGGGACTATCGTCTTGCAGCACGATGAGACCGGCGCGACACCCGACCATTTCCGCTGCACTGTTAAGAATCAGCTTGAGCAAGCTGGGCAGATCCAACCGCGACGTCATAGCGCGCGTAATGCGCAGCAGGTATTCCCGCTGGCGTAGCTGGTACGTCGCCATCAGGGCAGGTACGTTCATAGCATCACCATCCCCGACTCAAGACGCCAAGCTGCTTGGGGCGAAGGCGTCGGGCAACAATTCCCGCACCGATGTCATCCGATAATTGCCGTTTTCGTCGGCTAGGTACACCGCCATGTCTGGCCCCAGCTCTGCCATTACCTGGCGGCATATGCCGCAAGGGCTGCCACCGTTAGCAGTAGCAACGGCAAGCGCCCGAAATGACCTAAAGCCGGCGCTGACAGCGGCAGTCAGAGCGACCCGTTCGGCGCATATAGTCGCTGGGTAGGACGCGTTCTCAACATTGCACCCTAATACCACCTCGCCGCTGTCTACCAGTAAGGCTGCCCCGACGTGATAATTGCTGTATGGTGCGTAGGCACGCGTGCGGGCTTCCAGTGCAAGCGCCACCAGTTGCTCGGGCGTCATGGCATGAGAGTCGAATTCGGCGTTCATCACCTCGGTTGGCCGGTCCTGTGGCGAGTAGCTACTTGAATAGAGAGTAATTCAGTTCGTGGTTTTCGGATACGTTGTCTTCGCTCATGCCGGCACCGTCATACGCAACCGGGTCGACGGGCTCAGCACGTACCTGGTCAATCCTCCTGCCATCTAGAGCGAGTACTGTGAATCGCCAACCGGCGATCACGACTGACTCTCCTTGTTCCGGCACATGGCCCATCTCGCTGTAAATCAGGCCGCCCAAGGTGTCTGCATCTTCGCCGGACAGGTCGATTTCGAGCAGCTTCGACAATGAATAGAGGTCATAGCGAGCATTTATCAGATATGTGTCGGGTTCAACAGTTTGGACGAAAATATCTTCCTCTTCGTCATACTCATCCTGAATTTCGCCTACGATTTCCTCGATTAGATCCTCGATGGTCACGAGGCCAGCTGTGCCGCCATACTCGTCAACGACCATCGATACATGAACGCGTCGCTTCTGCATCTCTCGAAGCAATGCGTTGATCTTCTTGGTTTCCGGCACAAAGTGCACGGGGCGAAGGAGGGTATTTATGGGCATATCGTCACGGTTCTCTTGGAAGCAGCGCAATAGATCCTTGGCGTATAGAAAGCCGACAATATGGTCGATGTCACCTTCGTAAACAGGCAGCCGGCTGTGGCCAGCTTCGATTACCACGTCGAGCGCGTCGCGCAGCCCGGTGTTCACGTCCAGCGCTACCACGTCGATACGCGGCACCATTACCTCTCGCGCCACGGTCTCATCGAGCTCCAATATGCTGGCGATCATTTGCTTTTCGCTATCCAGGATCGGTTCCTCGTCACCCACTTCCATCAGGAGACGTAAACCCTCTTCCGTCAGGTAGAAGTTACCTTCAGGATCTTGGATTTGCCCACCGCCAAGCCACTCACCGACCTGGCGCAAGAAGAGATAAGCAGGAAAAAGAAGGACGTTGAACGCTCGCATGAGCAGCGCTCCGCGCAATGCTATCGTCTGTGGCCAGCGTGCACCGCTAGCCCGGCCAATAACCATAACCAAGGAAAAGCCAGCCCACGTCAGCACGATGGCCGCTAGGACCTCCAGTGTGGTGGCAGCTCCGGGTAGTACCCATGTCATGGAAGCGCCCGCCGCTACGAGACCGATAGTCTTCAATAGCATCGACGTCAACAGCAGACGCTCCGGATCCTGCAAGAGTTTGTTGGCGGCGGCCGCACGGGTGTCGCCGTGATCGCTCATCTCCCGAATCGCGCTGCGGTTGGTGACTGTCAGCGCCAATTCCATGGCGACTGCGAACCATACGACTGCCAGCGAAAACAAGAAGATGAGCATTGCTAGGGGATCAGGTTCCACTATTCTCTCCTGTAGGCCCTTGGTCTTGACCTTCGTTGCGCTGGTGCGATCCCGCTGGACGGGCGGGCACACCATACACAGTTTGGTTGGCCGCAACGTCGTGGGTTACAACCGAACCGGCTCCGGTCCTGGCCATGTCTCCAATCTCAACCGGGGCGACCAACATCGTATCGCTCCCAATGAACGCTCCGGCTCCTATAGTTGTGGGATACTTTTGTAATCCGTCATAATTGCAGGTAATCGTACCCGCCCCGATGTTGACGTTGGGACCTATCGTCGCATCACCGAGATAGCTGAAGTGTCCCATCTTGGCGCCGGGACCGAGGTAACTGTTTTTCATTTCGCCGAAGTTGCCCATATGCGCGCCGCGGCCGAGATGAGCACCCTTCCGCAGATGGCCGAATGGCCCTATTTCGCTCTCATCGTCCATGATAGCCTTCTCGATCACAGAATAGATGACCCGGCAGCGATTGCCTAGCATGCTGTCTATAATTTGGCTATGTGGACCGATGATTGCATGCTCGCCGATCTTGGTAGTGCCTTGCAGGATAGATCCAGGATATATGGTTGTGTCACGGCCAATTTGAATGCCGTCGTCAATGTAGGTAGCATTCGGGTCGACGATCGTAACCCCGTTCAGCATATGCTGTTCAAGGATCCGGCGCCGCAGCACCTGCGTGGCTTCGGCCAAGTGTATTCGGGTATTGATGCCGTTCACTTCTTCAAGTGGAGCGGGCGCTGTTACCACGCGCCTGCCCTGGTCGACAGCAATTCCGACCATGTCAGTCAAGTAATACTCCCCTTTTGCGCTTAACGGAATGTTATGAAGATTGTCCCATAACCAATCGGCATCAAAGCAGTATATTCCGGGGTTTAACTCCTGAATCGCCAGTTCATCGGGCGAACACGCTGCTTCCTCAACGATGCTCAGTACGCGCCCTTCTCCATCGCGCACGATGCGACCAAAGCCTTGCGCGTCCTCGCGTGTGATAGTAAGCATGGCAATGGCTGGTTTGGTTTCCGTGCTTTCCTGAGCGAAGAGATGCACCAGTTGCAAAATGGTGCCAGCACGCAGTAGAGGCATATCGGCATACGTAACGATCACGACATCCGACTGCCCCATAAGTGTATCTTGCGCCGGCATTACCGCGTGCCCGGTGCCAAGCCGCTCGTTCTGCACGACGTAGTCAGCTCTGTCTCCCAACTCGGAGCGTACTTGTTCCTGGCCGTGACCAACGACGACCACCGGTTTGCGCGTGCCAACATTTTCGGCGACACCCACCGACCATGCCACCATTGGCTTTCCCAGAAGAGGATGCATCACCTTCGGTGTACTAGACTTCATTCTGGTGCCGGAACCTGCAGCCAGAACAACATTCGCGATTCTCAAGATTTGTCCCACCGTTCATGTGACGCCGCAGAGGTACTTGGCCCGAAACAAGAAAAACCAGACGCGCATACTAGCCAGTATGCTGTCTGGTCAGAAGATGACACGCTATCGATTGTTACACTTCGCCCGTAAGCCTTACGATTGGGCGGTTTATCTTCGTCCATCAACTCATGAATGAGAAGAGCACCGTCACTTGCGATACCCGATTCTATCATGCGGTGCTGCTGTGCGCAATGCGCCAGTCACGGTGGATAGTTTCGGAGTCGCTAGCGTGCTGCAAACGCCATTTGCAAATAATCGTAGAAAAAGAAAACGGCAAGGAAAGGGTTGGCAATGACCTACTCTCGCATGCAGTTACC
>JBJYXA010000688.1:0-1706 GCA_046259705.1 Caldilineaceae bacterium | reverse complement strand
TAGGGCGTATTGCGCCTGTATTCGCCCAACAGTCGGTGCGTGAAAACGCGCGCACCGGACGAACGCCGCAGGAGGTCGTGGACGACGCTATGTGGGGCGTCTTTCAGGAGGGGTGGCGCGATCCCTGGGGAGCGGATGCCGACCACGTTAAAGAGGAGCGCGATCTCGCACCTTTTATCGCCGCCGGCTATACCTTCTACACCATTGATCCTAGCGATTTTGTAGACAATGAGGCGCAGACGGACAGCCTGGAGATGCTGCGTGAAAAGGCGGATCAGCTGCACTGGGATCGTTTGGGCACGACCTATGAAGAGTTGCAGGCGAAGTACCGCACGGAACCACTACAAGCAGGCGAACTGATGCTGGCATTTGACGAGGAAACGTTTCTGAGGGCGCTGGTTAAATACGGGCGCGCAGTGCTGCATACGGCCGATATCGCCGCCGCCCTGGATGAGCAAATGGGTGGGCGCGTCTATGATCTGGAGATGTCGGTCGATGAGACTGACACACCAACCTCCATCCA
Organism: Caldilineaceae bacterium; assembly: GCA_046259705.1. GTDB lineage: Bacteria > Chloroflexota > Anaerolineae > Caldilineales > Caldilineaceae > JASGTU01. The sequence continues at coordinate 1,183 of JBJYXA010000688.1, read as the reverse complement.
TGAACATTTTTTCATCGCCAATGAGCTGCTCTCGCGCGGCATTCCCGTTGTCAGCCTGGCCCCCCGATTTGTGGGCAAGTTCCAGAAAGGGGTCGACTACATGGGCGATCTCGATGAGTTTTCGGCCGAATTAGCCAGGCATATGGCTATTTTGCACCACTTTGACAGCTACAAGATCAGCGTGCATACCGGTTCTGATAAATTCACTATTTACGGTATCATTAACGAGCAGGCGCGGGGGTACGTCCATGTAAAGACCGCCGGGACGAGCTATCTGGAAGCGCTTCGTGTCGTCGCCAAACAGAATCCGGCACTCTTCCGCCAGATATTGGACCTTGCGTTTCAGAATCTTGAAAAAGACCGCAAGAGCTATTTTGTCGACTGCCGCCCGCAGAACGTACCCACGAGCGAGCAGTTGCAAGGCTCCGAGCTTCCCGAATTGTTTGAGCAGTTCGACGCGCGGCAGCTTCTGCACGTCACATACGGTTCGGTTCTGGATGAGTATGGCGACGAACTGCATGCGTTTATCGCGGATCATGAAGCGGAGTATCGGGCGGGGTTGGAAAAACATTTCGCACGCCACCTAGAGCCGTTTACATAAAGAAAGGAAATATGAACCTGCAAGAATTAACTCAATGGTACGATTTCGACGGCAAAACCATTGTGATTACCGGCGGCACCGGTGTGCTCGGCGGCGAGATCGCGTGCGCGCTGGTGGGCTGCGGCGCTAACGTCGCTGTTCTGGACCGCAATCCAAACTTGCCTGAAGAATTGAAGAAGCCGATGGACGCGGGGCCGGGAAAGTATATGGTCGTTTATGGGGATGTCTTGAAGCGTGAGCTGCTTGAATCGGCTGCGGCCGACATCCGGGAGGCTTTCGGGGAGATCGATACATTGGTCAATGCCGCCGGGGGCAATCACCCGAAGGCGACCACCAGCGCCGATGCCTCTTTCTTCGATCTGCCTGACGAGGCGCTGCGTTTTGTCTTTGATCTCAATATCGTGGGCACAATTTTGCCCAGCCAGGTGTTCGGCCGTTTCATGACCGAAACGGGAGAAGGCATCATCCTCAACATCTCTTCGATGAGCGCCTTCACGCCGCTGACGCGTATTCCAGGGTATTCGGCCGCCAAGGCCGGCGTGAGCAATTTCACGCAGTGGCTGGCCGTGCACATGGCGCAGG
>JBJYXA010000687.1:0-2869 GCA_046259705.1 Caldilineaceae bacterium | reverse complement strand
TGATGTTGCCGCTCTGCTCCGTGAAGGGCGCCGCATGGCAGTCCGCGCAATGTGGCTCCCCTGGTGCCAACCAATGGTCGCGCGCGTCATCGGCGACACTGAATGGAACCGCCATGGCGATATTTGCCGTGTTGATAAAGCCGGCAACGCCGTCCACCGAGCCACTCTCGGGATGGCGCCACTGATCTTCGTCCCCCTTGTTGTTGTTGATCCTGCTGACGCAGTCCGGAGTCGTGCAGAAGCTCAGGATGTTGACGCTGAGATCCCCGTCCGCGTCGAGGGTGCCCACTGCGCCGTTCGGGCCAATCTCGATGGTCGCAATGTCCGCATCCGGGTAGTCGATGTTCCCGTTCCAGATCGCCTGACTGAAGTCAGCGCTATATCCGGGATAAGGCTGCGTCGGATCAAACGGATCCGATTTTGGATCGAGCCATGCAATCGCCTGCTCCTCACTCACCCCGACTGCCGACGCAATCGCGCCAAGCGTAGGCTCGCCACGGGGATTCGAGAGACAGTCGCCATTGATCAGGTCATCGCAATCTTCGGTTCGCCAAATCTCCTGACTCAGCTGCGTGTGGCAGTTCGTGCACCAGATGCCGCGCCACTCGTGCTCTCCACCGCCGAGTGCAACCTGCTCTAGGAGCCAGTCACCGACGGCGTTGAGGTGGGAGTCTGTGTTCGCATCGACGTCCTTCAGGATGTTCGAGTGAACGTCGCGTCCGACGAAGCAGCCACCACCGCCCAGACGGTTGTCGCTATCGGCAAACGCGTTGTCGCCGCCATAGGTAAGGGGATAGTTGTCCATCACGCCGTCCGAACGATGCGATGGATGGCACCCCTGGCAGCCGCCGAAGCGCCCGAAGCTGTCGTTGAAGACGATCGGTCCACCGGCACTCTTAACCCTGTGGGCGTTATGGATTGCCTCCGACATCGCCTCGACCGGCGGCCCTCCGGGCGAGCCTTTGCTCGCGGACTTCACCACCGCGATGACGTTGTCGGCGTGGCACTTCTGGCAGATGACGGCCTCGTGCCCCATACGGGTGTTTTGAACCAAAGCGGCCTTATCACCCGGCAGCCCGAGCGGATTCCCGGTGGCGGGGTAGTTGCTGGTGAAGTCGGTGCCGTTATCGTAATCATGCATGACCTCGATGCTGACGGCTGCGCCCTTGAGCCGCGCATACCAGTCAGAACCTGTCAACAGGCTGGGATAGATCGTCTTCCAGTAGGCGATCTCCATATCGACCATAGCCTGCAGGCTTTCGCTCGCGGGTCCGTAGTAGGGCTTTGGGCCATCCTGGCGCCGAACATAGGCCGGGCTGTTGACGTTCACATCGACGACCCCCGATCCCGTGCACGGGTAGCTTTCCAGGGGATCGGCGCATACCGCCGCAGGTGCGGAGTGACAGCGCTCACAGTTGGGTATGTCAATGGGCGCGGAACCGAAGCCGATGACCGGCTGGTCATTGCTGGCCATCACCGGCTCATCGGTTGCGTAGTCATATAGCTGGGCCTTCATCGCCACGAAGGGGCGGATGGAGTCTTCATCGACGGAGCCCGGCCCCCCAGGTGCAAAGAAGCCGATCGAATCCTCGAAGGGTGTGAGGGGCAAGCCGAGTGCCTCCCAAATACGCGGCGAGGTAAGCATGATCGGAAGGTTCTCCAGGACCTTCATTTGGGTGTAAACGACCGTGCCGGTGTCGCCGGAGAAGGTCAGCACGTTGCCGTTGGAGAAACCGCCACAGTCGTTTGGCACAGGCGGATTGGTCGGATCGCCGCCCTGGGTGACCTCTCCCATTGGCTGTAGTGCAGCACCGCAGTCGGGCGGGTATTCAATATGGCCGGAGACACCGAGACGAATCTTATTGATCTCGCGCGAGGTGCGGATGGACGTGTTGCAGACTCCCTTGTCCTTGCCTTTCGGATTCGGGGTTGCATCACACTCTGCGTTCTCGGTGCACGACATGCCGACACTGGCGGCAGGCGCCGTGCACTCTCCCGGGATGGTGCCCTCCAGGTCGTCGTAGATGTAGAAATGGTTTAGCCAGCCATTCGCGAAGTTGTCCGTAGGGTCCGTGTAGTCGTCGTCGCCCAGCACCACATCATGAAGGCCGCCATAGGAGCCGGTTACCAGTTTGCCGGGGACGCCTGTGATTGATCCGTCTTCGTCGACCCGCGCCGAGTTGTAAGGTGTATTGTGATACAGCAGCGAATTACCTTCTACGGCGCTGATGGAAGTGTCTGCATTCGTGCTATTGAAGGAGTCGGGCATGTTGCCCTCAAGCCGTGGCTGAGCGTCGTGAAAGTATTTTAAATAATACTTCTTGAAGGTACCGTCGGCCTCATAGTCACGCAGCACCGTCTGACGTCCCAGCGGATCGAGACCGACGTTGGGGTCCCCCTCAAGCAGCCTCGGATAATCCGCATTGGACTGTGGAAGGTCTAAGTTGTCGGGCTGTGGCTTGATGACCTGCGCGACAATCGAGTTGTAAGGGGGGAGGACGCAGCAGTAGGAGAACTCGAAGCCGGTGCAGTGCATGCCCAGCTCGTAGTTCATCATGATCTTGAAGTCGGGCTGGTCGGATTGGATATGGATATTGACGATGGTTTCACCTGACTCATTTCCGTCCGCATCCACGGCCCTGTAGATGAAACTGTCGTTGTCGTTGTCGCCCTGGTCTCCGGCGTGCTCGTAGACAAAGCCTCCGTCGAAGCCATCGCCCGGCGCTAGCGCAGTGCCCGCCGCACCATCGGTCTCAATCGTGTAGAGCGCGCCGTGCGACGGGGCGCTAACGAGGACTGCGGTGAGAGCTGAATTGCCAATCGACTCGCCCGTTGTTGCATCGGTGTCGAAGTCGTTATAGAGCACACC
>JBJYXA010000686.1:0-1597 GCA_046259705.1 Caldilineaceae bacterium | reverse complement strand
GCCGTTGAAATAGACCACGCGCCCGTCCTCTTTGCGGAACGCCAACAGGGGGGTAATGTGCGTGACCCCCTCGGGAAAGAACGGCAGTTGCATCTCAATGCCATTCAGTTAACGCATAACAAGCTGTATTTGTTATAATAATCGGCACCATCAACCACTCGGATAAAGAGCAAAACCATGGTCATCAAGCCCAAGAAGATCCAGCCTACCGCAATAGAAACCCAGCTTATCGGTCAGATTTGAATTCCTTTATGTGCCCATAAAAGAATTCTTGTGCTCCGAGGAGTTTGCGGAGTCTGCCCGCAATCACGCCTCAGATTTCACCCGCCAACGATCACTCCCGCTGCCCCTTCTGGTGGCTATGCTGTTGAACCTGCGCAAGGGCAGCATTACCGATGAGCTGGGTCGTTTCTTCGAGATTCTCCATGACCAGCCACTGGCTGAGGCAGTGACCCCTTCGGCGTTCTGCCAGGCACGCAAGAAGCTCAACCCCCGTGCCCTGATGGCACTGAACCAGCCGTTAGTTGACGGATTCCAGCGCCATTTCTCGCCGCGTTTGTGGCACGGTTTGCGCCTGCTGGCGGTCGATGGCTCGACCGCCCGCCTGCCTAACACAGACGACATCATCTCCACGTTCGGTGCCCCGCCCACAGGGGCCTCGGTTCCGCTTGCACGCTTCTCGCGCCTGTATGACGTGCTCAACGACCTGGTGATCGAGGCGGACATCGAATCGCGCCACGTCGGTGAGCGTGTGCTCGCCGGTGAGTATCTGGCTGCGACCGGCGATAACGATCTGGTGCTCTATGACCGTGGTTATCCGGCTTTCTGGCTGTTCGCTTTGCACCGCCAGGAGCAACGCCACTTCTGCGCGCGCATGTCGGTGGATTTCTCCCGCGAGGTCACCGACTTCCTGGCCGGCGGCAAGAAGAGCGATGTGGTGCTGTTCTCGCCGAGCACCGAGGCACGCAGACAATGCCGGCTCTATGGGCTGTCGTGCGAGCCGCTCCCCCTGCGCCTGATCCGCGTGCCGCTCAAAGGCGGCGAGATCGAGGTGCTGGCCACCTCGCTGCTCGATGAGGCTGCCTATCCGCGCGCATGGTTCAAGCCCCTCTATCACCTGCGCTGGGGCGTGGAAGAGGGGTACAAACGCGAAAAATGCCGGCTCGAAATCGAGAACTTCTCCGGCCTGAGCGCCCAGGTCGTGCGACAAGATTTCTACGCCAAGATATTCGTGCTGAACCTCGCCTCGATCCTCTCGTGGGTGGCCCAAGCCATCGCCGATCGGCTTTACCAAACCCGCAAACGCGCCTATCGAGTGAACTTCGCCAACGCACTCTCGAAGATGAAGGACAACCTGGTGCGGCTGTTCGTCTTCGACTCTCCCCTGCAACTGCTCACGGCGTTAGTGCTGGCGATGACCGCGAGTGTCGAAGCCGTGAGGTCCGATCGCGCGTACCCGCGCAAAATCAAACCGGCCAAGCTCCAAGGCTTCTATCCAAACTACAAACGGTGCCGGTAGCGGCTAACTTAATGGCATTGGTCTGTAACTCACAACCGGTAAGCCACCGCCTCTGGCGGTGGACTCCTCGAGGCTCTG
>JBJYXA010000685.1:0-2554 GCA_046259705.1 Caldilineaceae bacterium | reverse complement strand
GGGTTTCCGTCACGGTTGGCTTCGCCGCTCCGGTAGCGTTGGCGGCCATGGCCTTGGGGCGTTACGCGGGCACATTGGTCGCCGCCGATCCTTCGTGGATCGCGCTAGCGACGGTCGTTCTTATCACGTTTGTGCATGCGTTCGATGTCAAGTTTGGGCGCGGCTTCCAGACAATTGCGACGTATATCAAGATTGCTGTGGTCGTCGTCTTTTGTTTGGCTGGGTTAGCGATCGCGCCAGTACCCGGAAGTCTGGTCCGCACTGCAAACGAAGGTCTGCTTGATGTAATCGTAAGTGCGCCGTTTGCCTTGTCGCTGATCTATGTTTCTTATGCATATTCGGGTTGGAACGCGGTGGCTTACGTGGTCGACGAGGTAGATGAGCCGCAGCGAAATGTCCCGCGCGCACTTGTCCACGGTACACTTGTAGTAACGCTGCTGTATGTGCTGCTAAATCTAACATTCTTGCGGACCGTCGCGGCTGGAGATCTAGCGGGAGCCGTTGAGGTGGGCGCTCTGTCCGCTCGCAACATATTCGGCGGGGACAGCGGGGCCATCATGGGCTTCGTGATAAGTCTGCTGCTGGTCTCTAGCATAAGCGCCATGGTGATTGCCGGTCCCAGGGTCCTCGCAGTGATTGGCGAGGATCTGCAGGCCTTCCGCTTTTTGTCATTACGCAACGCCCGTGGGGCTCCAACGAGATCGGTGTTGTTTCAGCAGTTGATAGCGCTGGCGTTCATTGCGACGGGTTCCTTCGAGGCAGTACTGACATTCGCCGGATTTACCTTAAACCTATTTGCACTCCTTACGGTTGTCGGGCTAATCCGTTTGCGGTTTCGAAAGCCACATATACATCGACCCTTTCGCGTTCCACTGTATCCGTTCCCGCCACTGATATTTCTTGTGGTGAGCGGGACGAGCTTGGTCGTTGTTGCATGGCAACAACCCGTTACGTTGGCCGCGGTTTTGGGTTTGCTCGTGGTGGGTTTAGTTTTTATACGGCGACGTCAGCAGGGTTCAACGGCCCACGCCGTTACCTGAGAGACCTCGTCGAGCAGCGATGCGCTTCGGCGCGAAGAAGATATAGCAACATTGCGTTTCCGGTCGGCGCGGCAGTTGCGGTCACCCCATTGCGTAGCGGCACCGGCGCCCCAACGACCGGCCTGAACAGCACGACCGCCGGCCGCCGTATGGATTTCCAACCGTTGGAATCGAGCTTAGCGCCATCAGAGCACTGCTGCTTAGTCGCATTGGTTTTAGTTCTATTGGCGTTTGTTTGCTTTTGCAGAAGCCTATCATGAAGACACCTCCTCTGCGTCGCCAGCTCATTTTTTTGCTTAGCCTACTTGTATTGGGTCTGATGCTTCCGCCGATTCTCGACATCTATAAAAAGAATGAGAGCGTATGCGATGTGCCTTTCTTTCAAAACGCGCTTGCCTCTATTAAAGAACATTTGCGCATTACGGAATTCCATTCGCAGGAAGAGCAAGACCGATGGATTCTAACATGCGCTTTTCCGCATGTGCGCAATGGTTACTTTGTAGACGTTGGCTCCGGGGACGGAGTCTTTATGTCCAACACAAACGCACTGGAAAAAATTGGTTGGGACGGCATATGCGTCGATCCCTTTCCAAGTAATATGAAGGGGCGTAGTTGCCTCCTGTTGAAAGAGGTTGTCTCCGACGTCCCTGGGCAGACGGTTCGATTCCGAAAGGCAGGCTTTTTAGGTGGCATTGAGGAGGGCATCGGGCGATGGAAGGATCATGAAACCGTTCGCGAGTCAGACGTCCAGGAGTTCCAGACAACTTCCCTCACTCAGATTTTGTTGAAAGCTAAGGCGCCGCGCTTTATCCACTATGTGAGCATCGACATAGAAGGCGCGGAGCTCGATGCGCTGAAAGGGTTGGACTTTTCCAAGTATCAAGTGGGAGCCTTCACCATCGAACATAATTTCGAGGAGCCCAAGAGAACTCAGATCAGACAGTTGCTCGAGAGCAAAGGCTATCGCTTTGCGCGCAGCAGTGCGCAAGACGATTATTACCTCCTCGCTGAGCCCAGGAGAAATTAAGGTTGCCGCGTGAGAGGCGGTTCTTCCGGCGTGACAGTCAGCCGTCGCGAGGCTGCACCCGACTCGGGTCGAATCGTTTGAATACCCATGCCAACACCCCGACGAGCAGCAGGGCCTCGATGACCAGGGTCGCGGCGATCACGCCGAAGAACGCCGTCATATCCAACGTGACAAAGTGCGCCAGTGCAAGTCCCAGCAAGACCGCCAGTAGTGCGGCGAACGCAACGCAGCAAAGTTTCACGGACAGCATCAGAAGCTGACGCCCCAGGTACTGGACATCGCCAAGCCCGCGACTGGCCTGGCCGGTGGGATAAAGGAGAAATCCCAAATTCTCGAGGCTGTACCAAATGACATTGAGCGGGATGGCCAGGCCAATCGCGGCGAGCAACAGCGCCGGTCTCAGTGCCTGAGCACCAAGTACGAGAAAGGGCGCTTGGTAAAACAGCGTGATGAATACCGGCGTTACCAGCTGGCCGCTGCAGACGGC
>JBJYXA010000684.1:10630-28795 GCA_046259705.1 Caldilineaceae bacterium | reverse complement strand
GCCGGCGCGGCGGCCCTTCGGTGCTATGTCTGCCCTCAGCCGGGGCAGGTATTCAGCTGGTGACCGGTCGGGACACTTGGCTATGGAGACCGTCCAAGCGACTCCGGACTTTCGCGCCGGAGGCTATGCCCACGCCCACGCACGACCGCGATCGCGCATTCTCGCCCAACGGTAAGGGGCCCGGTCACCGGCAAACTCACCGCGACCGAACGGCCGCCTGGGCCCGCCGCGGCCGTGTCCCCTGCGCCGCATGTGACGTCGCGCCATCCGTTCGCCGAAATCGCCGTCACTGCCCGTTACCTGCTCTTCCAGTCGCACGATGATGCGCTGTAGATAGTCGTGCAGGTTCGCCAGCTCCTCGTCGTCGAGCACATCGAATAGATTCTCCAATTCCGGGGAACTGTCGTCGATTTCAGCCGCTGCCGCTGCGCCGGCCTCGGTCAATCTTACAGTGAGGCTGCGACGATCTTCCTCTGACGGTTCGCGTTCGATGTAGCCACTCTTCTCGAGCTTGCCGAGCAGCTCCGCTAGCGCCTGTTTGCTCATATCCAGCAAATAGGTCAATTCCTTCTGGCTGATTTCGGGCTTCAGCTTGAGGATAGAGAGCACGCGCCCCTGTCCTCGCTCGGGATTGGCCCAGGGCCCGAATTCCATAAAGCCTTGAATCTGATAGCGGTGCATCAAGCCTTGCAGCCGCATGATCTGTTCCACTACTGTCTGTCTGTCGTCTTTCATCTACTTAGTTATCTTCCTTTGGTTATGTCCATTGGTCATTTCCATCAAATCTACGGTGATACCGTCAGGTACCTGACTGTAGTATACTGCGCGCAATTCGTTTTTGTCAAGTACTTGACAAACGTGCGCCGCCAAGTTTTCATTGCCTGAATCGAAGCTTGCGTGGAATTCGCCTAAGCGACCCCATTGAGCCGGCAGATTTAGTCTTGTCGATGGGCAGATAAGTTGGAGAGCAACCGCGACGTGACCTCTGCGATATCCAGCATGCAGAGGTCACATTGCGTTATGTCTTCTAGTTTGGCAGACTGGAGAGCGAGACGTGGCCGCGCTGGCAGCAGTTCAGATCACAGAGGGCGTAATCGCACGATCCTATAACGCGCTGCGCAAGCTCCGTGCCGCGAATCTGACTCCGCGCCCATCCCGGCCGCCTCAGGCTCACTACCTTACGCAAGCGGGGAATGTGCTTACTTCACTGCTTACCCACCTACACCATCCGGTATGGGTATCCGTAATGCGTGAACAACTCGCGCTCCATATCCCTCGTCACAGGTTTCACCGGACTGTATTCCGGGCTTGCCTCGATCTGTTCCCGACTTACGTTCACATACACCATGGAGTCGTGCCAGCTCACGCGGTCGATCCACGCCGGCGATACGAGCACGTGACGTCCGGGCAGCCAATTACGCGTGTCCACCAGCATGAAGCGGATCATCAGGTCGGCGCTATCCACAAAGAAATCCTCCACGTGGCCGATTTCGTCATTCGTGGCGCGAATGTGATAGCCGATCACTTCCTTCATGCTGCGCAAATTGGGATCTCCCAACTCGTCGGCCTTCTCGCCGTACGCCACCTTCTCCTTAACCGCGTCCGGGGCGTCCGTTGCCATCGGCGCGGGAATCACTGTGGCTTCCGGGGCAGTCACGGCAACGCCGGTCGCGCCGTAGCCCATGGCTGCGGGCGCAGCTGCCCAGTAATAGGGCCACTGATAATAATCGTGCAGCGCCTTCTGCTGTTGCATGGACACCGGTTCGTCGGTATCTATTTCCGGGCTATTCTCCACCAGCTTCTTGGTCAAGCGTACCGACACCATGCCGCCGGGTGACAAGGGTTGGTCGATAGCAACCGTGGATACCAGGACCTTGCGCCCAAAGAGCCAAGGACCCGTCTCTACAACTAGGTAACGTGTCTGCCACGATTGGTCGTCGAATAGGAAATCAACGATGGAGCCGATCTCCTGGTCATCTGACGTTCGAATCGTTGCGCCCATCAGCTTATCTACGCGCAAAGACATGGCCGAATTTGGCCTGGTTCGCTGAACCGTTTTCTCAGTCGTACTCATGGGTAGTCCTCGCTTCCTCTCGTTATGCCAATGCGCATGCGGCTGATGTTCGATGGTAGGTGCAATGCTGCCTGCATGCGCCGATTTTCACTTGTTCCGGCACGCTTCTGCGCGCCTTACAAGAAACAATATAGCAGCACCTTCGCTCGGCGTACATGGTCGACGGCATATTTTGCAGACACCATTCTCGATATAGATAGCGGTTACGCGACGGCCTTTGCACCCTGCGGCAATCTCAAGAACCGCGTATCTATCCACGCCTATATCCTGGCCGTAGATACCGATGCCTGTACCGGTACCAACATCTGAGATAAGATAGAGGTGCACGGCAGAAGTGCCAGATAGGCTGGTGCGCCAGAGCGACGTTTTGGGCACGGCTTTTCATGGCCCTGGGTATGTCAGCAATGAGGCGTGAATTTCGGAGGCAGACTACGGTAATTGCCGCGGCACGTAAAAGGAAACCAAAAGAGAGGGCGGACAGATGAACAAGACCGTAATGAAGGGAAAATGGCACCAGACCAAAGGCGCAGTCAAGAAGCAGTGGGGGAACCTTACCGACGACGATGTGAAGATGCTCCTGGGGGAAGGCGAGGTGCTCACCGGCAGGTTGCAGGAGCGCTACGGCTATACTCGAGAGCGTGCGGAGCGTGAGGTTGCCGAATTCATGGACAGCTTGGACGACGTATTGCCCGAGGCGCAGGAGATGGTCGCTGATGCTCAGACAGCGGTAACCAGCGCGATCGAAGACAATCCGTGGATATTCAGACTGCTGGCAACGGGAGTTACGCTCATCGTCACGGCTCTGCTGTTAAGGAAGTTCGTTCCTACGTATAGGGCGCCGGAATAAAAGGATTGTCACGCTGCCTTCGGGATCATCATCGGGGCAGCCAATACTAGGATTAGTTTCGCGCGGGAAGGCCGACGACGTGTATGCCCAGCTTCATTTCGAGGCGTACATCGCCGGCCTTCCCGCGCATGGCGGCGCTACTCCACCGTTGCGTTCCGAATGGTGTACTGCTTGGGGGTCCGTTCAGCGTTTCGAATCAAGACATCGCCTTCGAGAACCGCGTGATCCTCAAAATGGACATCCCCGCGGACTTTGAGCGTACTACAGTTGACGAGCGAAGGGACGCCAGCGCCAAATCGCTTGCGCAACTGGTCAAGCCGGCCATAGTATCGCTTGTCCAGATCAACGAGCGGCTTGCGCGACCTGGTTCGGTCAAGACGTAACGAATAATCGCTCGCTAGATAGAATGCATCCGACCAAACCGTCAACAGGTCATTGGTGTCCTTCACCGGAATGAAGCGGTCGCGGGGTACGACGATCGCTTCTGCATAGGGAAAGATGCCTATCGCCTGTCCCATTGCAGTTTCCAGCTGGTAAACAGGTGGCGTGTCAGCATTGCGTGGATCTACCGGCTTCTCGTTGCGAATCAGCGGCAGTTTCATCATGCCGCCTTGCTCCGCCAACACCGACTTCAGCCTTGGGAGATTTACCCAGAGATTGTTTGTGTTGAAATAGCGATAGCGCCGGGTGTCTTGGAACAGATCAATCTCGTCGGGCGGACACTGCGCAATCTCGCGCAGGATCAAGCCCTTCTTCGGATGGCGTGCGAGATGGCCACCCTTGCGATCTGCCGGGGTGCGTGCGGCAGCCTCCATGAGAATCGGAATGTCGTGCTCCACGAAGTGAGCCAGGATATTCAGATCGATCGTCGCCCCCAGATTGTCCACGTTGCTGATCAGGGCGTATTCGAATCCATTGTCAAGCAGCTTATCCAGCATGCCACTAGTGAGCAACGCGAGGTAGATGTCGCCGTGACCGGGCGGACACCACTCCAGTCGCGGTTCGTCCGGCCACTCCACTGGCGACAAGTCATGTTTCCAAATTCGGGGCACTTTATGCTGCACAAAGTCGTGCGGCACATCTTGTCGGAAGCTCGGATAGCGGGCCAATGTACTGCGAGCTTCGGAACGCGTGTTGTAGCTGTTCATCAGAATGAGCGGCAGGCGCACGTGATGCTTCTGGCGCATGTGCAACACATGACGGAGTGCAATATCAAGAAAGCTCAATCCATCCTTAACAACGATGGACGCCTTTGGCCCGTTCAGGCCCATAGTTGTACCCAGCCCGCCGTTTAGCTTGATCATCACGGTGCGGTCTAGAATGTCGAACGGCACGGCGCCCTTTCTCTCAACTTCCTCAAGTGCCGGCACATCATCCAAAGGGCGCGCCTCCTCGGACGCGATGTAGCCGGTTGCGCCGCGCAGCAGTTGCCCATAGTAGTGCTTAAAGGACCGAATGGCCTGTTCAGGTATTTCCGCCCGCTGCATCTTGGCCTCGAAAGCAGCGAATGCTCCGTCGCCATCATCGCTGGGCATAGGATCTCGAGGGGGGATGGTGCCGTGATTTGCCGGCACATCCACCCGGCCATTTCGACGTTGGCCCGAAGTCTGCTCGGGGGCGTCCCCCTTGACATGTGGCCACGTACTCGATTTGCCGTCTACTTCTTCTTTTGCGCGTTCTGAAATTGCCATCCTGAATCTTCCTATTCTGCCGCCGCCAACGAAAAAAGGCGCTGCCGGCATGTCCGACTTCAGTGCTCGAAATTCGGCGGTTATGCGCTAACTGCAGCGTCTGCGATTGACCCCTGACCTTTCGTCGCAAGCACAGTTCGCAAGCACAGCGAGACATACCCGTGCCCGCAAGTGTACAGGCTGAAGGGGACTTTCACCGTAGATACGGGTATAGGGAACGGATAGGAATTCCGCTACACCTTCACCAGATGCGTGCGCTCAGACATCAACCGGGTCTCAGAACGGGATTCCGCTTGCCTGCTACAGTGACATGTGTGTAGCTAGACATATCGAACATCTATGACTTGATACATTGAGCGCTCAACGTGCCGCGGATAAGCTTAGGCAACGAAGCGGTCCGCTGTGCGTCTGGCGACAGGCTGGACACAGTAGCGATCATTTCGTTCAAGCTAGAAATTTGAGGTCTGGAGGCCACACATGAATGTTTGTATGACACACTACGCGTTTTATCCGACAACTGGCGGTGTTGAGACGCACCTGTTGGATCTGAGCGTGGAGTTAGTCAAGCTGGGCCACGAGGTGCATGCGCTCGTAGGATCGATGCCCGGTGAGCCTGAGGAGAGCGAAGTCGACGGTGTCCATGTCCATCGTCGTGACTGGATGAATCCGGAATTGATGCGAGAGCGCAAACAGAAGGCCGGATTTCCACTAGACGATGAGTGGGCGCCGTTGCAAGAGGAGATCGAGCAACACTATAGTAGCTCCGTCGAGGCGTACGACATCGACCTGATTCACGCACACAACTTCCACCACTTTTTGCCGGAATACGGCCTGGCGCTCACCCGGATGCGCAGGGTGACCGGAATGCCCACATTCCTCACAATTCATGAAATGTGGGGAGAGTTCCTCTGCGAGGACCTAATGCAGCGGACGGAGTGGGACGGTATCATAGCCGTGGGTCAGCACGTCTACGGCGACGTGATCGCGAAAGTGCCGGATGTGAAAAACCTTCACGTGGTTCTACACGGGACGAATGTCGACGTCTTCAGGCCAAATCGCAACGGGGATGCATTCAAAGCGAAACTCGGCATGGAAGGCAAACAGATTATCCTTCACCCCGCCCGTCTGCTGCCGTGGAAAGGCGTGCACACGACCGTGGAGGCTTTCCATCAAATTGCCGACCGCTTCCCGAATGCTTCCTTGATCATCACAGATACGCAAGAGATCTTGGATTGGGCTCATGAGCTGGAAGGCTACCGAGAGGAAATCTTCGGCATGGTTGAGAAATACGGACTCGGCGACCGTATTCTCATGCGCTCTTTCGACTTCTCCGAAGAGTTGCCGCAAGCGTACGACATCGCGGACATCGTGATCTACCCGACGTCGGGCGAAGAACCTTTCGGCTTGGTTCCTCTTGAGGCCATGGCCAGCGGCACACCTGTGATCGTGTCGCGCAGTGGCGGGCTGATCGAGTCCGTCGTCGACGGAGTCACAGGCTTCCTGATCCCTAAGGAGGATGCGGATCTGCTCGCGGATCGGATGGCGATTCTGCTGGAACGGAAGGACCTGGCAGAGCGCATGGGTAACGCCGGCCGGCGTCACGCCGAGGAGAAGTTCACGCGGCGCCGCATGGCCAAGGAGGTCGACGAGCTCTATCGAGACGCGACCGCCCATGCGTCCACGCACAAAAATTCGAATTCACAGAGCGTCAGGCAAGAGGAGTTGCTTGAACCGGTCGCCTAACGAGCTTTACGAGCACCTAAGCCTCAGGCTCCCTAGGCCTGGGGCTTTCTCATTAATCAATACATTTCTCACTGATCTATAGATAGAGATATCCGTGCGAGTTATGACTCGGCAAACAACCAAACTGGGAATACGATGGTGAACAAAACGGAAGATGGTATGTTTGGAATTGTGTCTCCAGCGGATTGGGGGCTTGAGCCGGCCCAGACGCCTGCTCTCCAGCCGTGGCGCCAGTTCGACGTGGACGCTGAGGACTGGGAAGAGCGTGCCAGGCAAGCCACCTACCACTGGCTTATGCACAACTGGATGGAGGACGACGGCGCCTTTGCCGGTCACTACAGCGCCTTGCGCAAGGAATATGAACCACCGCAGCTAACGAACCTTATTGCCCCGTGGCACCTAATGGCTGCCTATGACCGGTACGGCGACGACGAATTGCTTCACAAGGCAAAGCGCTCCGCCGATTGGCTGTACGGCAATCTGGTCGAGACCCATCCAATGAGTATGGTGGTCGGAGGCGTGCGCGACGCGTGGCGTCCGGAGGAGATCTGGACGAAATTCACGGCCGAATTTGTCATTCAGAGTCTCGGACTGTACATGCGATTACAGGATGACGAATATCTTCGCCGTGCGCTTCAGAGCGTGCGTTTCTTGATCCAGGCGGAAGTTCACGATCACGCTTGTGAATTCGATCACGTAAGCCAGCGCTGGGTGCCGCGCGGCTGGCAGTCATTTGGCCGCATCATCGAGGCGTTTCTAGAGCTATACGAAGTGACGCGCGACAATCGCTGGCTCGGACGCGCACTGTCCTGGGGAGAATACAGCCTTACCCTGCAGGCGCCCGATAATTGCTTCTACCTGATCAACGGCGAATACTACAATACCGATCTTGCTGCCGATGAACTGCGTGCATTCACTTTCCTGTATGAGCGGACACATCTACCGCAGTTTCTGCATGCCGCAGTAGACTTTGCGAACTGGCACATACATGCCCAGCGTCCGGATGGCGCTTGGTTATTGACCATCGACCGCTGGTCGCGCCCGGTGTCTGACTACGTCGGGCCGGGCGATGTGCCCAACATTGCGATAGCTTTTCTGCGCTTGCACCATGCGACAGACGATCCCCACTACATTGAGGCAGCGCTCAAAGCGATCAAATATGTGCGCGATCGGCAGGCAGTCCCAGGTAGCGACCAGCCGTACGGTGAAGATGAAAACACCCATTGGGGACTGTGGTCTTGGGATCCCTACTACGACTATTCCATGTCGGGTGACCAGATCACCCATTTCGTTCGCGGCATCTGGTTTGCGCTGGACTACCTCGCAAGTTTGAGCCCGGAACAAACACAATCCTGCACGGAATACTTGAAAGGAAAGGTCTAGAGTTACCGGCGTATGGTGATTGAAACGACCAACATAAAGGCGATTCTCTTCGATCTGGATGGTGTCCTAACCGATACAGCGGAAGCGCACTTTCGGGCCTGGAAGAGACTTGCAGATGAAGAAGGCATCCCCTTCACCCGCCAAGACAACGAGCGCTTGCGCGGCGTATCGCGCCGCGAATCACTCAACCGCATGCTCAACGGTAGATCCATAGACGAGGAGACTGCGCAGGCGTGGATGGAGCGCAAGAACAACTACTACCGTCAGTTGTTGAAGGATTTCACAAAGAAAGACATCTTGCCCGGCGTATCAGAACTCCTGGCGGAAATCAAGGGAACCCAACTCAAGACGGCGGTAGTGTCCGCCAGTGGCAATGCGCCTACTGTGATTGAGAAACTTGGCCTTGACGAATACTTCGACGCCTCGGTAACAGGCGCAGACCCAGCGCGTCCAAAACCCAGACCTGACATTTTTCTACTTGCCGCGCACCGCCTGGAGTTGCCGCCTGCAACCTGTATCGTGGTCGAGGACGCAACCTCCGGAATCGACGGCGCTCAGGCAGCCGGAATGGTCTCCGTTGGTCTTGGCCCAGCCGAACGCGTTGGGCACGCGGATCTCGTACTTCCTGACTTGAGCGACGCTCATGTTGCGGACCTGCTCCGAGCCGCCACGTGGCGAGTCGCCGAAGAGCAATTCGAGCCAGATGACCAGCATCACAGAGAAACGGTATTCACGTTGGGCACCGGCAGCCTTGGTACGCGCGGCACGCTCGAAGAAGGTTACCCTGGCGACAAACAGGCCACATTGGTCCATCATCTGTGGGATGACGCGCCTCTCGTCTACACCGAACTTGCCAACGCGCCGGATTGGACCGCGCTCGACGTCTGGGTCGATGGACATCAGTTCGGCATGGACGAAGGTACCATTGATGACTATGTTCGCTATCTTGACTTGCGCACTGGCGAGCTTCACCGTCGTCTGCGTTGGACTCCTACTGGCGGTGCGCCCGTCGATCTTTCCTTCACACGCATTGCGTGCCTGGACGAACGCCCGTTTTTGGCTGTCCGAATCAGCGTCACCCCGGTGAAAGAGCCGGTGCAAGTAAGGATCAGCGCCAAGCTGGATGGCCATGTTGAGAACGAAGGGCTCCTCCACTGGAACGCACAAGAACAGGGTTTCCGCGACGGAGTGGCTTTCCTTTCCGTCGAAACGCGCAGCACCGGCAAGCGTCTGTGCGAAGCAATGTCACTGGACCAGGACTTCGCCGATTCGGGTCCCAAGTATGTTGACTGCCCGCTCGAGCCGGGTCTGGAGGTTGAGGCCAATCTCGAAGCAGACAAGACCTGGACTGTCGACAAGATCGCCAGCCTGGTTCGAGATGGCGAAAAAGAAAGACTGCCGATGGTCGCAGTGTCCAGGGTGCTCGAGGGTCTCGAGTCGGGCTTCGAGGAAATACGGAAGCGCAACGCCGCCAGTTGGAAAAACTTCTGGGACGGGAGCGACGTGGTCATCGAAGGTGACGATGAGACCCAGGTGGCCGTCAGACATGCGCTATTTCAGTTGCGGATCGCCGCGCCAAACGCAGATGAATATGCGAGCATTGGCGCACGATCACTCAGCGGTTTTGGCTACAAGGGACACGTCTTCTGGGACACAGAGATCTTCATGCTGCCGTTTTTCACATATACGCAGCCGGACCTTGCACGTAACCTGCTGATGTATCGCTGGCATACCCTTTCTGGAGCGCGTAGAAACGCACAACGCGACGAATATGCGGGTGCTCGCTACCCATGGGAGAGCGCCGAAAGCGGTGACGAAGTTACGCCACCCTATTTGCCGGATCCAAATAGCAAGGACCTCGTTCGCATATGGTCAGGTGACCTGGAACTGCACGTGACTTGCGATGTTGCCTATGCCATCTGGCAGTATTGGCAGGTTAGTGGAGACGCTGAATTTATGCGCCAATATGGTGCGCCCATCATTCTGGAGACGGCGTGCTTCTGGGAGAGCCGCGTAGAGGATGACGCGTCACATGCCGATCAATATGTGCTGACCGATGTTGTGGGACCCGATGAATACCACGAACACGTAGACAACAATGTCTTCACCAATCGCATGGTGGCTTGGCATTTGCGTACTGCACAAGCCGTCTACAAATGGCTTGAGAACATCGACCCGACGAAGGCAGAGGAAGTGGCCAAGAATATCCACTTGTCGCCCAGGCGGCTAAGGCGCTGGCAGGAAATTGCGGACGGCCTCGTAATACTCGTGGATGAACAAACAGGTCTGTATGAGCAGTTTGAGGGTTTCTTCGACCTAGCCGAAGTGGATTGGCAGAAATACGCGGATAGGACAAAGCCCATCCAGGAGGTGCTTGGCATCGAAGAAACGAACCGGCGGCAGGCGTTGAAACAGCCCGACGTATTGCTCTTGCTGTGCCTATTGCGGGAGGATGTGCGGCGGCGTGAGTGGCGAAGTAACTGGGACTATTACGCACGACGCACGGACCACGCGTATGGCTCTTCACTCGGCCCTGCCATCCACGCTTGGGCAGCTAGCGAGCTGGGGATGCCTGCCGAAGCCTATGCACACTTTATGCGCGCCGCTCGTGCAGATCTCCAGGACATTCGCGGGAACGCCGGTGACGGCATTCACGCAGCGTCTGCCGGCGCCTTATGGCAAGCCATCGTGTTTGGCTTTGCAGGTCTTCAACTGCAGGATGGCGATGGATACACGACCACCCCGCGTCTGCCAGACAACTGGGACAGGGTGGCATTCAGCTTCGTTCATCATGGAAAGCGATGTACGGTAGATCTGTCGCGGGAACCAGAAGAGGTCTGAGTGGAGATCGCTGGCCGGTCGTATTCCGGAGTACTTTCTATGGAGTACTTTCCATTACGTCGCAGAGTGCACCGTAATGCAAGGTTGACCCACTCCAGCGGGACCGGCCGGTGCGCCTCGATCGCAGGGCTAGTCTCCAGCGTCTGCGGGTAACCGCGCCCCATAGCTTTTGCCAGTTCGTTGCGCTCTAGCCGTCATCCGTTACTGGTAGATTGTGGAACTCGGAGCGCTCCACTTTAGCTCGATTGGTCTCGATAATGGTGTACCTGTAGTTTGTCAGGATCGCGCTCCTCTGTCCATCCGTAGCGCACAGCTTCGGCGATCTCTGTCCAGGAAGCAGCATGGTTGGCCGTCCATTCATTGCGAGCAAACGACTCCACTTGCTCCCACGATAGGTCCGGCTTGTGCACGCCGAGGTCATATCCAAAACGATACGCGTCGGAGTAGAACGATCCATAACTTCGCGGATCGTCCGCGTAATTGAGCTGATAATGGCGGCGAAAACTGGCGTCGTGCGTATTGAACTCGTCGTCATTGGCGATCTCTTTAGCTCGTTGCTGCCTGTTCACGTCCTCGGGTTCATTCGCGAATTTCTTCATTTTGCAATTCCTCCAGTTCTTCCCCTAAGTAGTTCGATCGCCAAGTAGCAGAACGGCCATGCTGAGCGAAGCATCTCCACTTCTGTAGGGCGAGATTCCTCATTGCGTTGCCGCTCTGCGAACGGATCAACAAGTACCTGACGATCGGACGCTTAGCTTACTTGTCGCTCCATCGTTTTCGGAATGGCGAGCGCGAAGCCTTGGCCGATTCCCCGGCCGGTAGCAACATCCCAGTAGCTGCCGATGCGTGCCGTAAAACGGCCCGGCGATTCGGCAAAGATGTACTCGCCGAGCGGCCGAGCTCGGGCATAGAGCTGGCCTTGGCGCAGAACCAGCTTGTCCAACAGTGATTCCCCATGCATCCCGGCAGCAAACAGGTTTGGATGTTTCTGGAGGAAACTGCTCAGCCTGTCTAGGTCGTGGGCGTCGCCGAGCAACGATGCAAGGTCGTGTGCTACATCCGCAGTTGCAGACATGACTGGGGGCCAGATTTGTCGAAGTAGACGCAGATGGTACCAGTGGTACTTGGTACGCTTGCGCCACTCGTGGAACCGTACGCCCTCTGGATCGTCGTATGCTTCGTCCATGCGCTTGCGGCCGCGCTTGTACGTCCGGTGCAAACCGCCTTGAAGCGCTTCAAAACCCTCGCCGCCACCTAGCTTCCAGTCGCCAGTGCCCTCCTGCGCGGAGCGGATAAGGTCTGCCGCTTCCCGCAGACGCTCACCGTCCTCTGTTAACTTGCGCCGGCACTCTTTCCGCTGCTCGACCAGAGCCGTCCGTATGGGTCCGGCCGCATCGGCATCAACCGCATCCCAGCACTCGTCAATTAGGTCATCGAAAGTACTCACCATGACCCGGCTATCGCGGGCCCCCGCTAGAAGGCGGCCCGCGTCGCGACATGCCAAATTGGCCGAATGGTAGGCATCACTGCCAATGGCATCACGTACGAGTCGCACTACGGAGCGCGCTTTCTTCAGCGCTTTACGTGCACTGTGCACGGCCTCGTCGACTGCGTCGATATCAAGCGTAGACGTCCCGATCTCGTCTTCGATGGATTGCAGCTCTTTCACAGCCTTGGAAGTTTGCTCGGCGAAAATTCGCCGGACGTCCATGGCAAGCGGTTGGTCCAACTGAATGCGAAAGCTCATGATCTTACCAGTTGGCCGGTGGGTCGCTGGCCGGGAAAGATCCCTTCAGCGCTTGCTCGAGCCCGGTGTCACTTTCATCTTCTTCGTTGCGCTGCTCGGTTACGCCAGGTTCACGCTCATGGGCGTGGCTGGAACCGCCATCTGAAGCCGAGCCAGTACGCACAAACAAATCGGCGTACCCTCGACCAGCCATACCTTGTGATGTGTCGACACCCATAGACTCATAGATTAAGCAGTTGCCGCTGATGCCTCGGTAGAGCAGATATGCGCCGAACCCGCCCATGCTCAGATAGAAGAGCAATTTGCGTCGTACAATGAAAAGAAGGATGGCGCCCACCACCGCGGAGACGAGTCGCTCCGTGCTGCCGACGTTCTTTAGGTGCGAACTGCGCTCCAAGTCACTCGCTACGCCACTTATGGAGGCTCGAAATTCCTTCTCACGAGAAGGTTTCTCATTCACATATTCGCCCGCCACGCTACCGTTATTCGTCGCCACGTTACCCTTCCTTCCTAAGTGTAGATCCGCCAAATAGTGTGAGTCTCCGCAATCGGATTGGTCTATGAACGCTGCTGCCTAGCGGAAAAGCTCGCGAACCTATTCAAGCAAATTGCCATCAGTCTCAACCGTCTCAGGACCGTGCTCACCTTTCCGATACCATTCACCGTTCTTGCGCTCAAATTCCTGCTCGACCACTCGCCATGCCCTTGCGTGCGCAGTAGCCTCCTCTCTCAGTCCTGCTCTCGACTCGAGCCACGCGCGACCACATTCAGTCTAGCCATCTGTCTTCGCGCAAGCCATATGCAGCAGTACAGCGCAGCGGTACATCTTTGGATACCTGGCGTCCCGTTGGTCTGGATGTTGGGAAGAATTGCGCGGACATGAATCTCCGCATATATCGGGCGACTATGCACATAGATAAGGACGCTGACGACAGAACCTGATAGGCTAGATGAGGAACACAATCCTTGGTTGCACAGCAATGCGGTTGCCATGACGGGGCTGCGATTCTCTGCCTCCGTTGGTCATGCACTCAATATCACTGCAAGCTAACGCATCGCTTTCCGAAAGCTTGCCCGTGGTGGAGCGGATTGACGTTCGCCGTCTGTATTCGGTGCGCGCAAGCGCGTGGTTCGTGCAGCCAGACAGAGTATGTAGGCAAATGGAGTATGGAAATGAGAAGACCAAACAGCCCTAGCATCATAGCGTCAATAACAGGTCGAACAGACTTTGGACGGGCGTCCCACGACCGGCTTGACACATTGCCTGTGGACTGCTGCCAGAACAGAGGAGGAGGCTATGAATGAGACGGGTAAGAGCAAGGATCAGTTGAGCATCATCGTGCTGGCAATGCAGCCCCGCATGTTGCGGCAAATGCTGCGGCGCGCTCTGCTACGGTTGCCAAGCCCGAGACTCGTGCTGGAAACCGAGAACGCACACCAGCTCCAGGGCATTCTGGAGCGAGTCCAAGCCGACTGGTTGATTGCCAGCCTAACCGACCGGGACGAACTCCCCGAGCGCGCCAAGATGGCAGTTGAGCACCAACCTTCACTGTCCGTCATGGGAATCTCGCAAGACGGTAGCCGCGTGATCATCTACGGCACTGAACGCAATGGCGACACAGACGCATGTCCAGAGGAGTCAACGCTCGAGGATGCGACGCTCGAACAACTGCTCGACGTCCTTGAGTAATACGCCAGGATCCGCGCCGGACCAGAACAGCGGCCGGCGCAGTAAGCCATGCGTGGCGCCGCTCTCGTGTGCCGCCGGGAGAAGTCCGGCCTCCGCGATTTTATGCTCTCATGACTACTCAGAAGAATCTTTAGCGTCGGGCTTGCCGTCCTCCACTAGAGATAGGTACAACGCGGCGTCCTTGCGACTGTTCACGTTCAACTTTTCAAGAATACTATGAACGTGGTTCTTGACCGTACCCAGTTCGATCACCAAACGGTCGGCGATTTCCTGGTTGGTTAGTCCGTCGCCGATGAGCGTAAGGATTTCTCTTTCTCTGGGCGTAAGTTCCTCGTAATCGGTAGGATCAATTCCTACTTCACTCAGTTTGTCGGACAGCTCGGCGATACGAGAGATGAGCCGTGCTGCCAACGCAGGTGTGACGATAGCCTTATCTTCAGACGCGGCGCGTATATTCGCAAGCAGCTCGTGTATGGAATCGTCGCGCAGGACGTAGCCGAATGCGCCGGCGTTGATATAGCCCATGATCACGGGTTCGGTGTCCGCCACACCCATCACCAATACCTTGACCTCCCGCTCGCCTTCGCGAACCGCGTTGAGCAGCGAAAGAGCGCCCCCATCTGGAAGCGAAGTACTGATCAAAGCAATGTCCGCGTCCTCTTCTAGCAGTAACGCAAGCGCGCTTGACTCATCCGTCGCCATGCCTACGACACGGATATCGGGTTCGCCCTCCAGCGCAGCGCCGATCACATCACAAACCAGACGTACTCTTTCCACTAACAGCACTCTGATCATGGTCTCATCCTCGCGGCCGACGGCCGCTCAATTCCAGACAAGCTCGCTGCGCGTGCGCCAGTATTCGTCGGGCAGTTCGGCCAGCGCAGAGAGCCGAATCGCCGCCTGCTCGTCCCATGGCACATCCAAAGCACGAAGGTTTGATGCAATCTGCTCCTTTGACGCGGCGCCGCTGAGCACAACGTCGACCCACGGCTGAGAGAGAACTGCTGCCAGGGCCAAGGCGTCCACCGATGCGGCCAGCCGCTCGGCTTCGTCACGGAGAACCGCCATGCGGTCTGAGAATTCGGGCGCCTCGTTGCGCGGGGTCAGTCGCCCATTTGCCAAAGCCTCTTTCACGATCACGACCATGCCCTGCCTCGATGCTTGCGCCAATGCGTCCGCTGCCGACGGCTCGAGCAAGTTCCATGTCGACTGCACCGCGTCGAACAAGGGTAATCCATCGAGCTCTACGTCCAAGGCGCGCGCCAGCACATCCCCCTGGTTTGCGCCGCTCAATGTTAGGCCAATCGCAGTGCCATTCTCCTTCAGACGGCCCAGCTCGTCCAACACCGCGGCGTTATCCAGTACGCCGCTTTCGAACGTCGCCGAATGGATCTGATAGAGCGTCAGGTAGGCGCCGAGCGTATGCGCGGTTTCGCTCCAATGTCGCTGCAATACGGATAGCGAATGCTCCTTGACCTCGTGATGCGCCGCTTCAACTCGCCACCCGGCCGTATACGTGTATCCCCACTTGGACGCTATCATGACGTCGTCCGCCACGATATCGCGGTCTCGCAACCACATGCCCAAAAATTCCTCGGCGCGTCCATAGGACCGCGCCACATCGAAATATCGGATACCCAGCCGCCACGCCGCATCCAGGACGCCAAAGGCATGCGCTTGCATCTCCGCCACTCCATACCCCTCGTCGGTCGTAGCGTCGCTTAGATCATCACCATGTCCCAGATTGATATAGCCCGGCCTTCCCAGCGCGGCCATGCCCAGCCCCATGGGCAGGTCTACGATACCTTTTGCTCCGAGCTCATCTTTCAGGCGGCTGTTATTTCGCCGTTGAGATCCCACAGGTCCTCCCAATCTTGTCCTTCTTTCCACAGAAAGACTTGGCCCTTGATCAGCCGGCAGTTGCGATCGATGCCAGCGATGGCCGCCATGTCGTCGCCGGTAAGCGGTTCACCGACCACGCCTTGCAGATTGCTTATGTAGTGACTGCGGTTAGTCGAAAACGGAATCGGCGTCTGTCCCCGCTGCACTGCCCACTTGATGCACACGACGGCCGGGTGCACGCCCAAACGCTCGGCGATGGACACGATCACGGGGTCTTCAGTGTCCACCGTGTCGTCAGGTGAGCGGTCCCGCTCCGGTCTGCGCGGCGAGCCGATAGGGCTGTAGCCGATAGGCTCCATGCCGTTTGTGCGCACGAACTCGAACAACTCAGGCTGCTGGAAATGGGGATGAAGCTCCATCTCGTTCACCGCCGGCCTGATGCGCGCGTCGCGCAAAAGCAGCTCAAGCTTGGCGATAGTCATATTCGATGTGCCGATGTGCCTTACGAGGCCCAGGTCCACCAGCTTTTCCATCTGCCGCCAAGTCTTCATAAAGCTCTCATGAATATACGGTTGCGCGTGGACGTCGCGTGATGACACGTCCACACCAGCTTCGTGGTGGTTGGGAAACGGCCAGTGCACCAAATAGAGGTCGAGATAGTCCAACTGCAGATCGGAAAGGGACTTCCGGCAGGCAGGCAGTACGTCCGCTTCATCGTGGTGATTGTTCCACAGTTTCGACGTGATCCACAGCTCTTCGCGTGCCGGCCCCGCCTTCATTGCATCTTTCAGCGCATCGCCGATCTGCGATTCGTTGCCGTACACCTCCGCGCAGTCGACATGCCGGTATCCTGCCTCGATCGCTCCGCGCACAGCTCTGGCCACTTCACTACCGCTGGCGTGGTCCGATCCGAAAGTGCCAAGTCCGATAGCCGGCATCCGCGCGCCCGTATAGAGTGTCCGCTGTGGCACCTCGCCGGGGTCAATAGCATCTTCGGCATGTCCGATAGGAGATGGCTTTAGCTTACTCACCGACTGTCCCTCGTTTCGGTTGATGGTTTTTGCTGCATGGCTGGCACCAGCCTTCGCAAAATATTCTATCCGGCACCATGACAAGTGTAGCATATCCATTTCGTAAAATCCGACAAATCAGTCTGTTTCTGGGTCCCACCTATTAGATTCGCCTAACTCCTGTGTCTATGGGCTATAATGCCTTCGCCGGTCGACTCACGCAGGTGGGAATTTCTGGCGCAACGCAGTTGTGGGAGACCTAGTTGTAGGAGACCATGTGCATACTATGCAGGCACAACCAAGACCTCACCTCCGATCACTCATCTTCGCCGCCGTTCTAGCCGCATTGGCAGCGTTTTCGCCGAGCGTCCTGCTCGCTAACGACGCCATACATATCGTTAGGCAAGGAGAAACCCTGCCCCAGATTGCGGCGCTGTACGGTGACAGCTTGGCAGAACTGCAGTCAGTCAATGGACTGGACGACGAGGGAGCCATCTTTGAAGGACTGACACTACTTATCCCTCGGAACAACGGTGCGGGAAATGAACTGGGCCGTCCAACTGACACCGGCTCGCCATCGACCGTCTCCTCAGGCCGGCGCGATCTTGCAGGCCTTGCACTTGTGACGGAAACCATGCACGACGCTGGCAATGCGCATGTCTCCGTCGACGGCCAGACTGCGCAGCCCTCAGATGGCGCGCCCGAGATGTCCGAGCCCTCGCCTGCCGGCGCGCCCAATCATGCGACTGCGGAACAGCCCGCGTCGGCTCCCATTTTGTTGCGCAATGTTGCTGGCGATGAAGCAGGACCTACCGGTCGGCGGGCCACAAACCTAGGCATGGTCGTCGCTTCCGGCGCTGTTCATCAGGCCGGCAATGAGACGTATGCCGAAGTGACCTCGGAAGCCGACAGACTGCCCAGACACGAGGGTAAGTGGATCGAAGTGGACTTGAGCGAACAGAAAGCCGTGGCATACGATGGTTCTCGGCTGGTCCGTACATTCATCGTATCCACCGGCCTGCCCGATACGCCCACCGTCGAGGGAGAATTTCATATCCGCTCAAAGGTCCCGTCCCAACCCATGTCCGGCGGCAGTGTCGAAGGTGGCGATTACTGGTACCTGTCGAACGTCCAGTGGGTGCAATACTTCCACGCGGGGTACGCCTTTCACGGAACGTACTGGCACCATAACTTCGGCCATCCTATGAGCCACGGCTGCGTGAATATGACGAATGAGGACGCCGAGTGGCTTTGGGATTGGACGAGCCCAACTTACACCGGCGACGGCGCCCGGCAA
>JBJYXA010000684.1:0-10530 GCA_046259705.1 Caldilineaceae bacterium | reverse complement strand
GATCCCGCGAAGATAATTTCTATTGAGTCTAGACTACCAATCCGCTTCTCTCGGTTGCGAGCGATCCTCAGTGGCCACAAATACGTCGAGCAGCTGCTCCTGCAGCTGGCTGCGTACGGCTGCGTGCTCCGGCGAATCCCACAGGTTGACAAGCTCGGCGGGGTCATTGTCCAGATCGTACAGCTCCCCGGAGCGCGGACGCGCAGTGGCCGGCTCGCCGTGAAAGACGACCAGCTTATACGACCCAGAGCGCAACATGGTCGTGTGCACCGGCGGTTCATACGGATGCCCGCTATCGCGATACTCGCACAACGCCCAACCCCGTTTGGGAGCGTCGTCCATGCCGGCAGCCAAGGGCAACAGGCTCATGCCCTGGTTTCCGCGCACCGGCGGCAATCCGGCCGCATTAAGTATGGTCGCATTCAGGTCAAACCATTCCACCACTTCGCGCACTTGTCGCCCCTCAGGTAGAACCCCCGGCCAGCGCATAACCAGCGGCACGTGCACCGCACCCTCATACATCATCGGCCCCTTCAGCAGGATGCCATGATCCCCCTGCATCTCGCCGTGATCGCTGGTGAAAATGACCAGCGTGTCGCGATCATGACCGGTCTGGTCCAACGCGGACAGGATACGGCCGACCTCGTCGTCAATGAGCGACACCATTGCATAGTTGGCCGCCAGGATGGCGCGGATCTCTTCGGCAGAGTAGGTGGCAAATCCGCGCGCTGCGCCGGCGTAGCTTCGCAGGTGCGCCTCCGTCAACACCTCCGGCCGGTTAGCCAGGTCCGCTGCAGAGCCCAGCGGCGCGGGCAGCTCCTCTGCGTGGAAGCGGTCCAGATACTCCTGCGGCGCCACGAATGGATGGTGCGGGTCGAAGAAGTTGGCCCACAGAAAGAAGGGAGCATCTTCGTTCCGTTCCTGCTGCACAAAGTCGATGGAGCGTTCACCCACCCAGTGGCTGTAGTGCGCCTCCGTGGGCATGGTGTCGAAGAGCACGGGTTCGTGCGCCGGCCGGCCCGAGCCGCGGCTCGCAGCCCGCGCGTATAGGTCCGGATGTGTCGCCTCCAGCCAACGGTGATACGCGTTGCGCTGTGAACCGTGCGTGGGATCGTGCGCCCATTCGAAAACGCGGAACCCGTCGTCTAGGCGCGGCTCGTCGCGCCCGTTTTGACAAGGACCTAGATGCCATTTGCCGACCAGTCCGCAGTCGTAGCCGGCATCGGCCAGCGACTTGGTAAAGAGCGGTAAATGCCGCGGCAATGACACACCATTCGCCCACAGGCCATGGGCGTGCACGTACCGTCCCGTAACCAGACTGGCGCGCGACGGTGCACAGACAGGGCTTTGCACGTAACAGCGCTCGAACAGCACCCCGTCGCGGGCCAGCCCGTCGATGGCCGGCGTGATCGCGCTTTCATTTCCGTAGCAGCCCAACGAGTCAAAACGCTGCTGGTCCGTGCAGAGTAACAGGATGTTTGGTCGGTCGGCTGGCATAGTTCATCCTTTATTCGAACTCGAGATCCCTATTTAATCGTCGCTGGGCCGCGCGCTGCTTCAGCAGCGGGCGAATGCTCGCAATTGCTGGGCACAGGATAAGGGTCACGTGAACCACACCGGCTCTCGCCGTCCGCCACAACCACGCGCCCCCGTCAAGTAACCACACCGCGTGCGACTTGTGCGCCTATCTTTGCTTCTTAGCGCCTTTCGAGAGACCCTAACTACATAGACACGCCCAACAACCCGCGCGTAATCTGGAAATCCACATTCCCCAACTGGTACAGCTTCGGCGTGTATTCGTGCGCCGCCACCGCGGCCACCCGTTCCAGCACAAGATCGGGCCAGTGCGATGGATCGCCATCCAATACCACGTCGGCGTCCGACCCCGCGCCGCCCATGGGCGCAGATGCCGCAGCGACCTGGATCACCGGTACCAGCGGATGCGTCTGCAGCGCGACCGTAGCCACCGCGGCTACGACGGATTCCACTCCGGTCGCGCCCAGACCCGTCAGCGTCTCCACCCAATGCGCCGTCGGCGTCTCCATGATGTGGAAGCCTGGCTCCGTTGCCGTCGCGCCATAAGCAAGCGTCGGCGCCTGAGCCTGGTCCCCGAGAACAGTGTCAACAAAACCATTGCTGGCGAGCAAGCTACTGTTCTGCGGTACCACCACGGTGCCGCCCGCATTCACCACCCAGACCGTGATAATCGCCAACGCTGCGGCAAGGTCCTCGTTCACGGGCTCTACGGAAGCCAGCCCGAGACGCAGGTCAGCCAATCCTCCCATAACGGACTCCGGAACGGAAGACCGTTCCGCCGATTCTTCAAACCACCGCGTCACCTTCTCCAGCGAAGCATCGATCCCGCCGTCCATCTGGATACTAGCCCATCCGAACGCGGCAGGGTCCATGCCCATCGCCACGATGCGACCTCGCATATATTCATTGTGTGTTTTTTCACAGCCGTGCTCCAGGAACAGGCTGTGCTCAGCCATGGGGTGCCGGACATAGCCTAGGAGCGTACGCACATAGAGTTCCTCCGATGCGCCGCTAGAGTTTCCGCACCCCTCAGTGCTGGACAAAGCCACATAGCGAGAGATCCCGTGCGCAGAGCCCTGCCCTGCCGAGTTAAGCCTTGCCGCCGCCATCTTCGCCACCTCTGAAGAGCATAGGCTTGTCGGCACGATCAGCCCCACCTTCGCCTGCGAGCGACCGCGCTCGCTCACCAGCATGGGAATCACAAAGTCCGGTGGCGGCTTCACCTCCGTCGCTCGTACCACGATGCTGTGGCCCATGGGCAAAGATTGGCCCTGAAGCTCCTCCAGATGTGAACGGTCAGTTTGGCGCCAGTTACGCCACAACTGTACCTGCGAATGCCCGGTCTGCTCACCCACGGAGCGCTCTCCGGATGCCACCTTGAGTGCAAGGTCGAAGATCTCGTCCCCCAGTGTATCCATGGAGACGCCGTCGAGATACGCACCGGCGTTGACGTCCATGTCGTGGGACAGAAGGCGAAACCGGCGCGTCGTGGTCACCACCTTGATCGTGGGAACGAACGGAAAATTCGTGACCGAACCATTGCCGGTGACAAAGGTGATCAGATTGCTTCCCGACGCCACCTGGCCGGCGATGCTCTCGATGTCATTGCCGGGGCTGTCCATGAAGTAGTAACCTGGCGCTGTCATGCGCTCCGCATAGTCGATCACATAGTCGAGCCGCACCTCAGGATCCTTCTTGCGCGCTGCGCCGATGGACTTGAGGTTGATGTTGTACAGCCCGCGAAACTTATTACCACCGCCCGGGTTACCTTCCGCTGTATGTCCATGCCAGCCAACGCGCTCCTTGAAGCGGGCGATCTTTTCGAGAAAAAGATGAGCCGTGTCCAGGTCGCGCACGCGCTGCAGAATGTATGGTTCGGCGCCGATAAGCTCGTCAGTCTCGGCCAAGTTGGCGGAACCGCCGTAACGGATCACTTCCCGCGCCAAGCGACCCGTCAGCGGATTGCCCGAAATGCCGGAAAACGCATCCGACCCGCCGCACTGGAGCGCAATGCGCAGGTGGGAGACCGGCTGCTGAGTTCGTTCAGTCGCGCCCACGATGGGTAACCATTCGCGAACCATCGCCTCCGCTTCGTCAAGCTCGGCCAGAAAGCTGCCGGATAGCGTGACGAAACGATGCGGCAAATCGTGCAGTGGGTAGGCGTGCTCGACCATGTACGACCGCAAGGTCGCATTGTTGATCGGCTCGAAACCGTAGTCCACGGCCATCACCGCGCCCACGTTGGGATGCACCATGAAGCCGGCCAGCGTGCGCAACACGAACTCGCGGTTGTTGGGCTCCTCCGCCCCTTCCGTGTGGGCCACGGCCACCACGCCGTCTAGCCCGGGATATGAACCTGCCGTATCCTCTAGGCGCGTCTCCAACTGCCGCACAAAGCTACCTGTCAACGATGTGGTGCCCAAAAGCACAATGTAGTTGCGCGTGCCCACGCCGCGGTTCGCGCCTCGTGCGAAGCCCTGGAAGTAGGCGTCGGCGGCGTATCGCTCGACTTGGTCTGCGGCCACGAAGTCATCGTCGTCCATGACGTACGCCTCGATGTCGTCGCGGAAGTTCGGAGCGGCAGGCGGCTGGAAATCAAGGCGGCGCGTGGCCAGCTCGTCGAGAATGCCCTGATTGCAGACATATTCGCCCGGCTCGATGTCCTCCAGGGCGATGCCGAACGGAAGCTCCCACGACAATAAAGGCTCGCCGGCGCGAATGGTCGTCACGGCAAAACGATGGCCCTCCAGCACTGTGTCGGGCAGAACGTACTCATGGTCGCCGTCCACGATGACGGCGCCTGCGTCTATGCGACGTACGGCGATAGCCACATTATCCCGTGGCATGGGGAGTCTGGCGACATCTTGGAAATCTAGCTGTTCAGGCATAGGTCTGCTTCTCAGAATCCTCTATCCATGTCGTTAGTATTTGGCGCTACCTGGAGCAGTTTGCTGTGCGCCCCTTTGGCGGTCTGTTGAACTCAGCCATCCTGTGACATCTCCCGCACCTGTACCACTGCCTGCTTCAGCGCTGCGGCATAAACCGCATGGTCCACCGAGTAGGAAATCACGCCGAAGCCCAGTTCGATCCACTCCGCTGCCTGCTCCCGATTTCCCGGCTGGATCGCCGCCGCCAGCCCGTGTTTCTGGGCCGTGTCGACGACCAACTGCAGCGCATCCAGAAACCGCGGATGGTGGAACTGGCCCGAAATGCCCATGGAGTTGGTCATGTCCGAGTGTCCCACCCACAGGATGTCGACACCGGGCGTCGCTGCGATCTCCTCCAGATTGGCCAGCCCCTCTTCACTTTCGATCTGGCAGATCACGGTCGAATTCTCGTTAGCGTATGCGGTGAACTCCAGTGGCTCTGCCGGCGCATAATCCGTGTGCGCATAGTTCATCATCATGCCCCGTTTGCCCAGCGGCGCGTACTTGATGGCGTCCACTACCGCGCGCGCCTCCGAGCCGCTGGCGACATCCGGGACCATTACGCCTAGCGCGCCGGCGTCCATGATGCGCGAAATGAAATGGTATTGAACCTCAGGGATGCGAACAAACGGCGCAATGGGTGTGGCCTTGAACCAGGCGAACAGGTCGGCAAGGTCCGCTGTCGTGTATGGGGTGTGTTCGGTGTCGATCACCACGAAATCCACGCCGGCGTTGGCCATGATCTGCGCAATACCGCGCGTGCCGAACTCCACGATCATATGGCCGACGGGCATCTCACCCGCAGCCAGCTTCTGCTTAAGTCGATTGGGTTTCACGCCGAAATGCCTTTCTGTCGCTTTGACTGGCCATCGGTCGACCGATGTTTTGCCGTCACCCGAAGCTGGCGGCCGCCCAGCGCGCCTCAAGTGATCTGAGCTTGCGCTGGAACACCGGGGTCTCCGTTACCTCCGGGTTGACCGTGTATTTTGGTATGCGCCCCTGGAACACCTCGAGGATATTGTTCAGGGCGAGGATCGTGTTGTCGCGATATAGGCCGTCAGTCCATGCCAGCGAATGCGGCGCGAGGATCACGTTGTCGAGCTGCGTGAGCGCGTTGTCCGCCGGCATCGGTTCGACCTCGAAAACGTCGAGCCCCGCACCCGCGATCACGTGCTCCTGCAGCGCTGCGATAAGGTCATCTTGCACGACGACCGGACCGCGCGCTGTGTTGATCAGATAGGCGGTCGGTTTCATCAGCCCGATCAGGCTGGCATTGACCATGCCGCGCGTCTCTTCGTTGAGCGGCGTATTGATCGACACGAAATCCGACTCCGAAAACACAGTCTTTAGGTCGACCAGCTCCACGCCCAATCCGGCCGCAGCGTCACCCGAGACGTACGGGTCGAACGCCAGCTTCCTGCCCAAACCAAACGGCGCCAGCAACCGGAACACGTCCGCGCCGATGTTGCCCATCCCCACCATGCCGAAGGTCTTGCCGTAGAGATCCACTGCCGGGGATGCGCCGCGCAGTTCCCATCGGCCCTCGCGCACGATGCGGTCCTTCTCGAACATGCACTTTGCCAGCGCCAACGCCAATGCGACCACCGCCTCGGCAACCGGTCTGCGCACAGCGTCCGTTGCGATGGCCAGCAAGACACCTGCTGCCGTGCAAGCTGCGACGTCGATGCGGTCGTAACCCACCCCCCACCGGCCGATAACCGCGAGTCGGTCGTCGCCGGAGAAGGACTGAGCGTTGAATGTAGGACTCAATGCTAATACGCCGTCGTAGCCGGCGATGTCATCCGGCTTCACGACCTGGCCGGTGCTCGTCTCGCTGGGCGGGTCGAAGTACTCTGTGCCGACCACAGGGTGTGACCCCAACACCTCAGTGAGCGCGTCTTCATAGTTCGTGCCGGCCATCGCAGGTAGCGACGCTGATATGCCGATGGTGAACTCGCTCATGGCGACGCCCATCCTTCTTCGTTTTCTGCTTACGGATAGATGATCCAGCCCTGGCGATCCGTCTGTGCGCGCAACAACTGGCCGTCGATGGATGTGACATAGAGCACCGACATGTCGTCGCCGCCGAAAGCACAGTTGGTCGGCCGGTCCGCGGGCACCGGATGCGTCTCCAGCACGCGGCCGTTGGGCGCAAACACGTAGATCATGCCACCCGGGCCGCTCACTTCCCAGCCGGCCGTGGCGACGATATTGCCGTCCACGTCCAGGCACATACCGTCGATGCCGCGATGCGGGTAGAAGTTGTGCAACACTTCGTACTCGCCGAGCGTGCCGTCGTCGAGAATGGGATACCCGCGCAGTTCTCGCATCTGCCCCGGTCCGTACTTGCTCTGCGCCACATATAACGTCTTCATATCCGGCGTCACGAGCAGTCCGTTGGGGCACGTCACATCGAAAGTCATGCGTGTGACAGTGTAGGACCCATCGTCCTGTGGGTCCAGCCGCAACACTGACTCGTGGTCAAGCTCCATGTCATCGCGAAAGTCGCCGTAGCGCGGGTCCGTGAACCAGATGCGGCCCAGTTTGTCGATCGCCAAATCGTTGGGGCTGTTGAGTCGCTTTCCCTCGAAGTGGTCGCAAAGGACAGTCGTTCCGCCGCCCCGTTCGTAGCGCACCATCCGTCGCGCGTCGCTCTCGCAGCCATACAGCCGGCCCTCGGCGTCGAAATTGAGGCCGTTGCAGCCACCGGTCCCCGTCCGATGCACGCCGATCTCGCCCGTCGCGGGATCGTAGCGCATGGTGCGGCTGCCCCGGATATCGGAAAAGAGGAGACCTGACCCGTCCCACACCGGCCCCTCGGTAATGCTGCCCAGACTCGCGACTGATTCGAATTGCCAGGCCATGGAAATGTCCTCCTGTTGGGGAAGTGATGCGCAGGAGATGCGCCTGCGCCGGTACTGCAGTACGCGTTCAGCGCGACGACCGGGCAAACGTGTTTTTCGCGTAGGCTTGAGAATGGCCGGCTCGTGCGGGCGCGTCCGGAAAAGTATAGCGGACAGGGCGCGAACCGTCCAAAAGTCCGGCCGCGCAACCGGTTCAATCCGCACTCCCCGTGCGGACCCGATCTCTACCTTTACGTCTTAGCGTCCTTGCGTGATCCCCTACCCATCCCACGTTCAGTCCGCACGCCTCGTGCGGACCCAACCTCTCCCTCTGCGTCTTCGCGCCTTTGCATGAGCCGCTCTGATTCGTCGTACAGCCGGCACGCCACGTACTAACCAGCCCCATAGTCGCCCCACAAAACGCCTACAACCCTTCCTAACCACCCACGGAGGGCACTCAGCGCTCTCACGCCCCTTATGCCATAATTGAGACATGAACCGGCAGATGCCCTCGGATCACCCGATCCATCCGTACCGTGACTTCGAATGGAGCGCCCTCGCCGTTGTCGTCGCGATCGGCGCTGCGCTGCGCCTCTGGGCTATCGGCGCCAAATCCATGTGGATGGATGAGGCCTTCAGCGTCTGGGTCGCCCATCTTGACCTGCCCGAACTCCTCCACTTCGTCGCCACCGTGGACCACCATCCGCCCTTCTACTATGTGCTTCTTCACTTCTGGCAAACCCTCTTCAGCGACGCGCCGTCCGCCGTGCGCATGCTTTCGGCCCTGCCCTCCATTGTCGCCGTCCCCATTCTCTACCTGGCAGGCCGCATCCTGGTCGGACGCCGGGCTGCGATGGTCGCAGCCCTGATACTTGCCGGTTCGCCCATCCATGTTCGCTACGCTCAGGAAGCGCGCGCGTACTCACTCATGACGCTGTTCGCGGCCTGCATGCTGTGGTGTCTGGCAATCTACTTGGTCGATTCGCAGGCCGGAACATGGCGCCGCCGCTTCGCCATGGCGGGCGTTGCCGCAAGCCAGGCGGCGCTCATGTGGACGCACAATACGGCCGCGTTTCTGGCACCGACAGCGGTGAATGCCGCGGTGCTCGTGCCGTGGTGCATGCGACGGAACCAGCCATCGGGGCTTCCCACAACTCGCGAAGACCATTTTCTGCGCGGCTGGCTCGCCGTGCAGATCGCGGCGGTCGTCTTGTGGCTGCCCTGGCTTCCGACCTTCATGCAACAGGCGGGCGTCGTCTACGAGCGATTCTGGATCCAGCCGCTTGCCCCGTACTTTGTGTGGCTGACCTTCCACAATTTCAATCTGGCTTACCCGGAGGGCTGGTTCCCTGGTTCGCCCTGGTGGGACCTGCTCTTCTGGACGCTGGCCGGCGCGGGCGTCTATGCATTGCGCAGGCGGTGGGCAGTGGCATACCTGCTGGCGACGCTGGCCTTGGCGCCCGCCCTCACCGAAATCCTCATCAGCTTCCGCCGCCCCATTCTTTATGACCGCACCATCCTTTGGTCGACGCTGCCTTATTTCCTGCTGTTGGGTAAGGGCATCCTTTGGCTGGCCGGCGAGCAATTCGGGATGCGAGCGGCGCCATCGCCTATGTCCACATCGCCATCGCGCCTGCGCAGAGGCTTGGCCGTCGCGTCCGCAGCCACACTGGCCGCACTCATGACCTACTCTTTGTTTGCCTACTACACGAAGTACGAAAAGGAGGACTGGCCGGCCGCGGCCGCGTACGTGGCGCAGCATGTGGGCTCAGGCGACCTGTTGTTATTTCACGGTTCCTGGACGCAGATCCCTTTCGACTACGCTGCGCGCGGCATGCTCATCGGCGCCGATGAGCGCGGAATGCCTGCCGACCTATTCGATAGCGGTGAATTGGAAGCGCAGATGACGCCCCAGAATGTGCCGGCTCTGACCGGCTTGGCGTCCGACTATGCCGACGTTTGGCTCGTCTACAGCCACGAATCGTACACGGATCCCGGCGGCCTCGTCCCCGCGACACTGGCCAAGACGCACCGCCTCGCTGAACAGAAGGATTTCGACGGTCTGCGAATTCTGCACTACGTGCGGCGATGGTCCCCGCCAGGGCAGCACTGATCTCGGCGTCAGCAGGTTCCACACCAAACATGAGCGCCATCCATTACTCAGACAAGAATGGCGATAGCGATCCATTGTGGCGACGGGGTGAAGTTATCGACGGAATTGTCCTTCTCACCCTTACAAGGGCGGGTCGGCGGCTTGCTGTCGCGTCCTGCGCGTGTTGGAGGGGCAACCCGCCCAGCTCGTAGCACCAGGGGGCGGACACGAGTCCGCCCCATTTGGATATTGCGAAAGCTGGCCTCAGCGGCTGACTGCGCTCAAGGCATTGATTTGGCCGTGACCATAGAAGCCGTTGTATCCGTTCCCGCCAATGCACGTCGCCAACCATGCACCAGTTCCACTAGGGTCGAACGGATTGGCAGGGCAGGACATAGGATCGGCGGTGGACGCGAGCCGGGCAGCCACTGCGCCGGACGGCATGTTAGGATACTGGCTGCGGATTAGCGCCGCTACACCCGCAGCGTGCGGCGACGCCATCGACGTCCCTTGGGCCAAGGCATATCCTCCCGGGTAGGTCGACAGCACGTACCCCCGTGAACCGTCACCTGGATCCTGGTAGCGGCGGTCGCCACCGGGCGCCGTCACCTGAGCCACGCCCACGCCGTAGGTGGAGTAGTAGGACTTCTGCAGAAATGCTCCGTCCGCGGTGACTCCGACCACGCCTGGGATTTCGACTGGGAGCACGACACATGCGTTCGTGACCTCACGCACTACTTCGTTTCCTGGCGGAAAGTCTGGACTTGTTTCGTCGATGTTCCGTTTCGAAAGGTCGATGTTCTCGTTGCCTTGCGCCGCCACCACGACGACGCCCTGCTGCATGGCGTAGCGAATCGCCCGCTGCTCTGCTTTCCAGATCGCCCGTTGATCGGCGTCGTTGCGGCAGTTGAATAGCCACGGATCGACGTAGTAGCTATTATTCGTCACGTCGAGTTGGTGGCTGCCGGCCCACATGAACGCGCAGATCACCGACTCGGGGAAGAAATAGCCGTCGGCGTTGCCCGCCTTGATGCCCGCGATCTTCACATTAGGCGCCACGCCGACGATGCCGATGCGATCTGCTACTGCACAATTCTTCGTCCTGTCTGCCAAGAGAGTCTGCAGATCCCCT
>JBJYXA010000683.1:0-11352 GCA_046259705.1 Caldilineaceae bacterium | reverse complement strand
CACGGCCTCGACCAAGCACGTTATCACGGTGAAAATGGCTTCGCCCGATGGGTCGCATGGGGCGTCATCGCCAACAATCTGACCAAGATCGGTACACATGCAACAAGTCAGACCAGCTAATCCAAATTCAGTTCGTTTGCAAGATTGATATCCTTGCGCACCTCCTATCTTCCAGGAGTTTCGCACCGAAAACTAGTTAGTTTTCGTTGCGATTTGGACTGTGTCCGGCACCGGAGTCTTGAAGCTAGCGAGATAGAGAATCGTTCGGGGGCACGTCCCGAACATGACACAGCGTTGCACCGCAATATCGGCTGCGGTCTCTACCAGGGTGGGTCGTCTGGAATTTTGTATGGGCTGGAAATACCAACGCCTGAGTAGTTTCCGCGGTCACTGCTCGAGCCGGCCGTGTCCTTGGCTGATGAGCATCACGCCGAGAACAACAGCTCTACCCGATCCAGGCTGGCTGGCGATCCTACCACCGTCACTACGTCGCCAAGCTTCAAGCGCGTGTAGCCATGTGACACGAGCGCGTCGCCGCCTCGTTCTACCGACAGCACCAGCACATCTACAGGAAGCCTTATATCGCGCAGCGTTAGCCCGTCCAGGACCGGATTGCGCATGTGCATGTCGGCAACGTCTTGGTCGGTACGCTCACCCAATAGAAGCGAGGTGGCCGACGGAGCCCGTGCAAAGTGAGCCAACAGGCTGATGATGGCCGTAGAGGGAAATAGCACAATGGCGCCAAGTTCTTTGAAACCGGCATAGTTGCGATGGTTGTTTAGGCGCACGATGACGTGTTCGGTGCCAAACCGCTCGTACGCCAGCTCGCACACGCGGTAGTTCTCTTCGTCGTCCAGCATCGAGATGATTGTGTCCGCGTTTTCGGCGCCCAGGTTGTGCAGGCACGATTCGCTAATGGAATCGAACGACTGAATTTCGACCTCCAAATCGTGCAAATCGATCCCTTCTTCGATGCGTCGTGTTCCGATGCGAACCGACCAACCGGCATCGAAGAGGAGACGCGCCAAGGCCACAGACTGTCCTTCCAGACCGAGGATGATAGCCGTGTGCCCCCCTTCGTAAGAGGGCATCGCTGCGCGCATGTGTGTTTCGCCCACTGCATTGATGGCCCATTTGAAAAATGGCGGCCCAATGATCTGGCTGAGCACGATGACGGCGATGACCATTGCTGCGGCGCCTTCTCCCCAGCCCGGATATTCCACCGCGGCTTCCTTGGCAAGCCCAAGGCCAACGCCTGCCTGGGTCAAGTACGTCATCCAGCCAATGCGGTTGTGTTGCATTGGGTCGCCGGCAATCACGCCTCCGGCAAATGATGCGACGGCGATGCTGGCGACTCGCGCGGCGAACAGCGCCAGAGCAACAGGCCACAATTGAACCAACACGTCCAACGCCAGGCCGGCCCCCACTAGCGTGAAGAAGATGATGTATATCGCCGGCGTCACTTCGGCCAGCACGTTCTGCAGCTCTAGCCGGTACCCCGTGAAATTGGTGACATAGAAGCTGGCCACCATACACACAAGAAGCGGTTCCATGAAGATCTCAAACGCAAGGTGCGTATGAGTCCAATCTCGGAGGCCGTAGGCCAGCAGAAAGACGCCCATGCCGGTGAACAGTAGGAACGCGATCTTGAACACATTGCCGAAACGCTGCGAGAGGACAGCTCTCAACAAGAATCCAATGGCCAGCCCTGCGAAAGCGGCAAGCACAAGTTCCGCGGCTAACAGTTCGATGAAGGCAAGGTCGAATGGCAGTTGGTTCAGTACGGCGTGAGCCGCCGAGGAGTTAACAGCGAAAATGATGATCACCACCACATCCGTGATCATGGTCACGCCGAGGACGGTCTGCGTAAAGGGACCCTTGGCGCGCATTTCGTTTACGATTGCGATGGCGGATGAAGGTGACCTCGCTACGAGAATTGCGCTGATGACCAGCGCAATTGCGGTGCGTTCGGCAGTATTCATGCCGTTCAGGAACGGTATGTGGTCTGCCAGCAAGACGACGGTAGCGCCGCCAACAATTGGGATCAACAGCGTGTTGAGGATGCTCACCCAGGCGATACTGCGAAAGCGGTCGCGCAGCTCGCGCAGGTACAGTTCGCTGCCTGCGGCAAAGGCGATGATGGCCAGCGACGTTTCATCGATGATACGCAATTGTTCCGGCGCACCGTGGGGGATGAGACCCAACACAAACGGACCGACTAGGATTCCAGTGAAGAGGAAGCCGCTGATTAGGGGTAGGTGAAATCTGGCGAACGCGGCTCCAATTTGCTTGGAAGCCAAGGCAACGATCGCAAAGGCAACCAATACCGCGATGAGTTGACCAGTTTGTCCGTTCACAGGCACCGCGTCATTTCTGTATCTTGGTAGCTGGGCTGCGGTTTCAGCAGCCTGGAGATTGCACGGTATCGACAGAAATCGCCGGCCGCGTCATGTGTTAGTCGTTCAACGCTTGGTCCACCTTCGAGTGAACGAGTGTAAAGCCGGCCAGCGGATTCAGCGGACTTTGGGCTGAGGTGGCTGGGCTGTTTTATATCGTGTGTAGTTTACAGTATCACGGATGTATGGACATCGTATGCCCGGTGGCTTTGACAAAAGTATCCTGCGCGGTGTGTAGTCTCACATGTGCAGAATCAGGTGCGTCAGTGTAATCGATGGTGAGGCAGCAATCAAGACGCCGGGTGGATTGGGCACGCCGCGGGCAGCAGAGGAATAGACGGCGATGAGTACCGCGGGCATCACTTCAGTGATCATCGTCACGCCAAGAACGTCTCTGTGAAGGGACGTTGGCCCGCATCTTATTGATGTCCTCGATTGCCGATGACGGAGATCGGGTGACGTCGAACAGAAGCAACTGCTGGGCCACTAGGAATATGGCCCAGCACAAAAAACCGACTAGAATTCCGGCGAAAAGGGCTCCCATCTGCCTGGAGGACAAGAAGACGATTACGAAAGCAGCCAATACCGCCAGGAGATGAACAGTGTATTCTTGCCAACGTCAGCGCGGTAGGTCACCAGGTCTGCTGCAATGGGATCGGCTTAATCCACCGCTCATACCGGTAGCGCAGACAACTGGCTAGGCGCTGACAGTACAAGCGGTTCCGCGTCCGGTTCCAACACCAAACTAATCAGCGTCCATCCTGCTTCCGGAACTAGGACATTATCGACCGTGGAGACTAGGATTTCATCGCCACGTATTGCCATCATCAGCACAACCTTACTGCCTTCATACTGTTTGCGAAAGTCGTCCCAATCGAATTGCTGGGTCAGCGGAGTCTTCTTTAGCACGCCCCCAAGGTTCAGCATATCCTGAAGACACTCGTACGTGGCTCCCTGCGCAAAAAGCAATCTGCCAAGCTGATATCGATTTGGCTCCGTGCCAAGGCCCTCGGACAGATGAGGTGGCAGTTGATACACTTCGGATGAACCGAACTCATCCTCGAAATGCTTGCACGCTAGCGCATTGGCCTCGTCGTTGTTGGTGAGCGCAAGCAGCCGGCCGATGCCTGAGAGGTCGACGTCGGTCTCTACGAAGTCCGAGAGTAGATTTCCCTGGCGCGCGCGCAGCCCGCGCATCCTCGCCTCGGATACGTTGGCCAAATTGGCGTCGATCAGGCGCACGACATAACCTTCCTCTTGCAGCACGAGCGCGAGTTCCTGAGACAGCGCGCTTGCTCCCATAAGCAAAAAGCCCTGCGGGTCTGCCTCGCTGACGCCTAGCCAGCGCCCAACATACTTGGCCGTGCCCCCTTGGATTACGACAGTGCCTACGATGACCATAAAGATCAGAGGGGTTAGGATTCTCGCCTCCACGATCCCCAGTTCAACCAGCTCAAAAACGAACAGTGATGAAACGGCGGCAGCGACGATACCTCGCGGCGCGACCCAGGACAGAAAGAGCCGTTCATTACGAGACAGCGTGCCCCCCCATGCACTTAGGGCAACTCCAATGGGCCGCAGCAAGAGGATCACGACACCAAGTACGATAAGGCTTCTCCAATCTAGTAGTTTGATGTCTGCCATACGCACATTGGCTGCCAACAAAATGAACAGTGAGGAGATAAGCAGTACGCTGATCTTTTCTTTGAAGTACCAAATCTCACGCAGCTTCTTCAGGTCGGTGTTGGCAAGAAAAACACCCATAACCGTCACCGCCAGCAAACCTGACTCGGGCGCCAGCGTGCTAGATACAGCGAACACACTTATTACCGCTGCGAGAACTGCGGTGTCACGCAGGTAGTCTGGAATCAGGTATCTTTGCAACAACACGTAGATAAGATAGCCGCCCGCCAACCCTAACGCGGTGCCTATGCCGACGATGCGTACAAACATAAGCAAACTGTCGCCAAACGTCGCACTTGTCCCGGCAACAATAAACTCAAAGATGAGCACGGCAACGAGAGCGCCGATTGGGTCTATCAATATGCCTTCCCAACGCAGCACAGATGCTACCTTCTCTGTGGGACGCACATTGCGCAGGATAGGCGCAATCACAGTCGGGCCTGTCACGATGATAAGCGCCCCGAACAGAAACGCGAGTTCCCACGGTGTGCCGACAATGTAGTGGGCAGCAAGCGCGCCGCCGATTAACGATACCGCTGCACCGATGCTTAAAAGATTTCGCACAGTCGTGCGCACTTCCCGTACCTCACGCCAAGTCAGCGTAAGCGCGCCTTCGAACAGGATGATGGCTACGGCAAGGGAGACAATCGGAAAAAAGAAGTTCTCGAATTCTTCCTGAGGGTGCAGGAGGCCAAGAACAGGACCGACGAGAAAGCCGGCCGCCAGCAGCGGTAGAATGGCCGGAATCTTTATGCGCCAGGCGAACCATTGACACAAGATTCCCCCTGCTACTATGCCAGCGATGATTAGCATTTCGTTGTGTTCCATCTGGTCCTCCTATTTCGTACAATTGACCACGGTATACTCCTGGTCTGCGATTCACATACTGGATCCGCGACAGCGAGTGTCTGCCTATGGCTCAATCTTGCGCTCGGGCAAGCCATCCGTCTGAGCGTGCAACGACAGGTAGTGTAACCGCAATACAGGCCCTTTCAAAGAGACGTGCAATTAGGACAACTCCATTTGTTGTATCCTGTAACCTCCAACTTTGTGTCGACTTGCTTGTTCATTGCGCAGATGGCCGGTGGATCCACTGCTCGCTTACGGAACCGCTTGGGACAAACTGGTATCCTTGAAGCGGCCTCCGGGAAGGCGCCCGGAACTTGTCCTATCCAATGGACATTCAACGCTTGTGGGAGAACCAAAAATGAAATCAACACATCCAGACAATAATCAGACGTCAACGATTCGTTTTGCGATGGTCCTATTCGTAACAGGTCTTAT
Source organism: Caldilineaceae bacterium (assembly GCA_046259705.1). Classification (GTDB taxonomy): domain Bacteria; phylum Chloroflexota; class Anaerolineae; order Caldilineales; family Caldilineaceae; genus JASGTU01. Next base: position 5,989 of record JBJYXA010000683.1, on the reverse strand, counting down.
GGCAGTGCTTCTATTCATGATGTCGGCATGTGGGGGTAGTCCTGGAGAGGCAACAACCTCGGCACCGGTGGCTGCAACCACGCAAACGGCTTCTGCGTCGACTGCCGATACAGCCACTGAGACGCCGGATCAATCGAACGAAGTGTTGCCGACAGCAACGGCAGAGAGCAGCAGCGAAACTGCCGTCGATACTACTGCAGGCGGGTCCGTTGACGAGATTCCCGTCGAGAACGTCAAGCTTGAACTTGTCCCCATCATATCCGGATTGGCGCAGCCACTGTTTGTCACGAACGCCGGCGATGGCAGCGGGCGCTTATTTATCGTGGAGAAGGTGGGAACGATTCGCATCGTGCAAGACGGTAAACTTCTGGCCGAGCCGTTTCTCGACATTCGTGATCTCGTCACCAGCGATGGTTCTGAACAAGGGCTCCTGGGCTTGGCGTTTGCTCCGGACTTCTCTGATACAGGCCATTTCTTCGTCAATTACACGGGCAAAGACGTCAAGACGCACGTTGACCGTTACATGGTCAACGCTGACGCGCCGGATTCCGCAGATGTCGGCAGCCGATTTGCGATTCTGGAGTTTGCACAGCCGGCCGGCAATCATAATGGCGGAATGCTAGCATTTGGGCCTGACGGCATGCTTTATATCGGCACCGGAGACGGAGGCGCCTCCTTTGACCGCTTCGGTAATGGACAGAACCCGGCCACGTTGCTGGGAAAGATGCTGCGCATCGACGTAACCAGTGACCCGTCCGTCGCCTACACGATTCCGGCAGACAATCCATGGGTCGACGAAGGCTTGAACGGTGCAGACGTACTCGACGAGATCTGGGCAATCGGTCTGCGCAACCCGTGGCGTTACAGCTTCGACCGGTCGACCGGTGATCTCTGGATAGCCGACGTAGGGCAAAATCAATATGAGGAGGTCAACCTGATCCCGGCGGGGACTGCCGGTGGTCTCAACTTTGGCTGGCCAATTCAGGAGGCCACGCACTGTCTGCAGGAGCCGTGTGATAGCGCCGCCTTTGTACAGCCGGTTATCGAATACAGCCATGACGGTGGCAATTGCTCGATCACGGGCGGTTATGTTTACAGGGGCACGCAATTCGCTGGTCTGGACGGTGTCTATTTTTATGGTGATTACTGCTCGGGCGCGATATGGGCGGCGCGAACGACAGACAACGGTGTGCAGACTGCGCGTATAGATCGCGCCGCTGCCCAGATTAGCTCTTTCGGCGAGGATGAGCAGGGCGAACTCTATTTGGCGGACCTCAACGGTGGGGTTGTCTATCACCTGATATTGGCTGAGTAGCACGCGCTCAATCCGTGATCGGTGGTGGGCCTATTCATAGAATCGGGAAACGGTCCACTGTAGCGCCACAAGTGGCACTTCCAGGATTTGGACGACGCGGACGTGCCCGCAAGTACCTTTCCTGCGTGCGGGAAGGGCCATTATCAACCTGGCAACTTGGCGATAAATTGACATGTCCGTGTGATGCCCGTATAATCACCGGCGAATTATTCTAACGAGTTTGATAGTAATTCCTCGGTATTGTGGATTGACACGGACATGCGTACATTTTGTGGTCTGACAACTGACGGTATGCTGGAATATCTGGCTGCCATATTCAGGCTTTCGCAGACTGACGACAAAGTCACGACTGGCGCCATAGCGGAAATTATGTGTGTAACCGCAGCCGCGACCAGCAGTATGTTGAAGCGGTTGGAAGACTCAGGCTTTGTAGATCGTTCCACTGCGGACGGTGTGACACTAACCGAGCAAGGCCACATTGCTGCGCTACAGTTAATACGCCGGCACAGGCTGCTGGAAGTGTTTCTTATGCATGTGATGGGGTACACCTGGGATCAGGTGGATGCAGAGGCCCATCGTCTTGAGCATTCCATAAGCCCGGATTTCGAGAAACGTATGGACGAGTTATGTGGATTTCCACGTTACTGCCCACACGGTGATCCTATCCCTTCGGAAGACGGTACACTGTGGCAAGAAGACCTCGTACCGATGCCGGATCTCAGCCCGGGGCAGCAGGGTCTGCTACGCCGCGTGGGGAGCCGCGATGCCAGCGTTCTTCGCTACCTGAGCAAGCTCAATCTCATACCCGGGCAGACGATTCGCTTAGTAGATGTCGCTCCGTTCCGGGGACCGGTGACTGTCGAACTCGTCATACAAAACGGTTCTCATGACGATTCTCATAACGGAGATGCAACACAAGTCGTCGGATGTGAACTGGCGGAGCAGCTCTTTGTCCTCCCCGATCGTTAATCTTGGTCACCATAACAGATTGCCGTTTTTCGACATAAACCTTGATGAGCCTCATTCGGGAGAGGGCGCGTGAGAAGTCGGGAATACGTTTCGGCCGGCGGAGTCGTTATAGATGGCGACAAGATGCTGCTACTTGATCGCCCTAGTCGGGGTGAAGTGCGTTTGCCCAAAGGTCACGTCGATCCCGGAGAAATCCCGGAGCAAACCGCGCTGCGCGAAGTCCAGGAAGAGACCGGCATAGGCTCGCTGGAAATTCTCGAAGACCTGGGTGAGCGGACAGTCGAATTTGAATACGACGCCATTCACTACCGGCGGGTCGAACGGTACTTCTTGATGCGCCGAACAGGATCAGAGTTGGTCGAACGGCCGCCCAAGGACGCGAAGCAATTTCAGCCGGTTTGGATCCCGCTCGACGAGGCGCCAGACATGCTGACGTACGCTGCCGAACAAGATGTTGCGCTGCGAGCAATTGCGGCCTACCGGACGCCGGCGTCCTAGTTTGCCGGCATAGTATTCCCCAGCTTATGATGTGGCGGACATCGGCTATCCATTGGTAGCCCTTTATACTATCTTCCAAGTTCACACATCTTCTTGGCCGTGAGATCCCACCAGCGAAAAGAGGAGAGCTCATGTCGCGTATTCTGGTATTCAGCGCGCACGCGGCGGATTTTTGCTCACGGAGCGGCGGAACGCTGTACAAGCATGCCGCTATGGGCGACGTAGTTCGCGTCGTTACTCTGACGTATGGCGAACGGTCCGAATCCGGCGGACTGTACGCCAATGGCGCGAAACCATTGCTTTCGGATGTGAAGAAGATCAGGCGAGAGGAGGCGTCACGTGCTGCGGAGATTCTGGGCGTCGAGATCGAGTTTCTGGAGTGGGAAGATCTTTCTTTCGACTATTCGTCAGAACGAGCCAAACAGCTTGCGGAGGAGATCCGTGCTTTCCGCCCGGAGCTGTTGCTCACGCACCACGGGCCCGATCCGATCAGCGTCGACCATGACACGACGTGGCAGCTTGTGACTCGCGCAGCACAGATGGCAGGCGCGCAGGGTCTTGAATCTAAGTTGGCGCCGCTTCCGCGACCACAGATCTTTCTATTTGAAGCGACGGTACCTCTCACAGAATTTGAAGGGTTCGTGCCTAACGTGTACGTGGATGTCACAGATGCGTGGCCGGTCAAAGTGGCGGCGATGGAAACGTTTCGGCGCGCACAAGGATTTTTGGTTCAATGGTACACGGAGGTTGCCCAGCGCCGTGCGTTTCAGGCGAGGAACATCGTGCCTAGCGCGGGCATGCAGTATGCGGAGGCGTTCGAACGGGTGCTGCCGTGGGTGGGACAATCCTTGCCCTAGCGGACACGAAAAGCCCATGGGTTCCACATGTCACCGCAACATGTAGGACCGCCCCACAGATAGGTTAGTTCCGATATCGATAGGTGATACGCCCTCGCGTCAGATCGTAAGGGCTCATTTCCACCTTGACTTTGTCCCCCAACAGCACACGGATATAGTATTTCCGCATCTTGCCTGAGAGATATGCCAGCACAGTATGCCCATTCTCGAGTTCTACCTTGAACATCGTGTTAGGCAGCGTATCTACTATCTTGCCTTCCAGTACAATAGCTTCTTCAGCCATAAATCTCCATTCATATTGAACGCTTGGGACGGATGGTTGTTTATCCGTCTATCTGTCTGTGGATCCCACAAAGCGTAACAAAGGGGCAGTTCGCAACGGACTGCCCCTTGTCATCCATGCTTCACACTTTCCAGCAGAGTACGGACCCGGTTCGCTGTCTGTGATCTCTGCTGCGCCATCGGGCAAATGTCCCACTTTCGTGGGGATGCTCACATTTGGGGGAATTCCAGCCCAAAATCATTCTTCAAGACGAACCAATATCGGCTAAGTGTATTTACGCGCGGTACGCTGCGCTTTGCGGATAGCCTTCTGTCGCTTGATGCGTTTGATTTCGCTTTTTGACGTAAACCAGCGCTTCTGCCGCACGATTGGCAGAATTCTGGCCTCCGCAACTGACTTTCTAAAACGACGCAGCAAACTCTCCTGCGATTCACCTGGTCGAAGTTCGACGCTAATAGGACTCACCCCCTTCTGCGTATTTTCAAAAGCAGCGCGCGTCCGCCTTACGAAACAGAACCTGCCAGAGCAACGCAACTTGGCTCTCTGACAGGTCGACAGTTACAACGCACTACGTTCGTAACTACCTATATATGCACGAGCACACGAGATAAGTATACTGCAAAGAGTCCGTGGACTCAAATGTTTTGGGTAAGTGCGGAAAATCACATATCCCGGCACATGTCGTGTGCCCTATGCAGGTGCCCCGCAACGCCCAGCTTGCGAAGCAAATAACATTTACCACGATTGCTTCGTCGCGACTACTTACGGTAGCTGTGTACGCGCCAGGCCGCTGGCGCCGTTACTCGCTTGTCTGTTTGTCTCCATCCGCTTCTTCGGCTTGTTCTGCCTCTACGGCAAGCTCACTGGAGTCCTGATTCATTTCCGCGGACAGTTCATCAGCAGATTCGCTGGCGTCTTCGTCCGACACCTCTTCCAATGCTTCGGCAACGGCCTCAGCTTCCATGGCATCGGATTCCTCGTCTTCCAATTCCTCCTCAGCCGCTTCGAGTTCCTCGTCTTCCAATTCCTCCTCAGCCGCTTCGAGTTCAGCGCGTTCCGAGTCCAGAACTTGCCGAATGCTCAAGCCAATGCGCTGGCGGTTGCTGTCGACACGCAATATTTTGCAGTATACTTCGTCGCCCACTTGCACGGTCTTCAGCGGTTCGGCGACGGCGATATCCGCCAGTTCGCTGATGTGGATTAGGCCTTCAACGCCCGGTTCCAGCTGGGCAAACGCGCCGAAATCGACCACTCGCGTAATTTTAGCGGGGACGATAGCACCGGGATGATACCGCTCTTCCACTGTGTCCCATGGGTTGGGCAGCCTGCGTTTCCGGCTTAGGGCAATGCGGTGGTTTTCCGGGTCGACACGGATTACCTGCACTTCCACCATCTCTCCGACGTCTAGTACGTCGCGCGGATGGTTCACCGGACGCCAGTCGATTTCGCTGACATGCAATAGCCCATCGGCGCCGCCAATGTCCACAAAGGCGCCAAAGGGGCGCATGCTACGCACTTCGCCCTGGATGACGTCTCCTACATGGATTGTCTCAAATAGCTCCTTACGTCGCTGTGCCTGGAATTCTCGCTCGGCCAGCGATTGAGACATCACCAAACGGCGGCGGCGACGTTCGACCTCGATTACCTTCAGCCGCAACGTGCGCCCAATGCGGCTCTGGAGTTCCTCGCGCCGCTGATCTTCGCTCAAATTGCGCGGCATATCCACGACATGTGAGGCCGGAACGAAACCGCGCAGGTGATGGAATTGCACGGTGAGTCCGCCTTTGTTGAAGCCTTCGACTTCGTGCTCGGTGACTTCACCGCTCTCCAACAACTCTTCGGCTAACTGCCAGTCGCGGCGTTGCAGCGCCTCGGACATACTTAGCAAGAAGATGCCGTCGTCATCCGGTTGGCGACTGACAACTACATCAACGGTTTGACCGACCTTCAGGCTATCAACGTACTTCTTGTCAAGACGTTGCAGATCCGAGGAGGGCACCACGCCGTCGCGTTTGCTGCCCACGTTGACGAGCAATTCCGATGGTCTGATCTCGACGATTGTGCCTT
>JBJYXA010000682.1:0-6097 GCA_046259705.1 Caldilineaceae bacterium | reverse complement strand
TTCGCAAGGTCCAAGTTCGAGCAACGTGAGCATGTGGGTCGCTCTGCTGCGGGCAGGGCTGGCCGTCGGGCTCGGACTGGCGCTACTGTTCTATCCTGACAAGTCACGCAACACGTTGCTGAATATCCTGGCCATCTTTTGGATCCTGGCCGGCGCCGTGAGCCTGTTGTGGGACGCGCACGGGAAGCGACCGGGGCGACCCTCGATGACGACGTCGTTGATCCTCATCGGCGTCGGTCTTCTCGTGCTCGTGCTCATCCGCATGGGCACGGGCGTCGGTGAAGTCGTGCTGATCTGGCTGCTGGCGCTGGTGATGATGGTGACGGGCGCTGTGCATTTGACATTGGGTATGCGCACGCGCCGCCATCCGACGCGCCAATGGTCGGCATTCAGCTTCGGACTTGGCATCTTCGAAGTGCTGCTGGGGGCGCTGCTGCTGTTTGCGCCGCTAAACTGGGGTCCATGGCTGTTCACGGCGGCGGGTATCTGGGCATTCGCGGGCGCGGCGATGTTGATGTTGGACGCGTACGCGCAGCGGTCGCTGACGAAAACAAATTGACATAATCCATAGATCTGGTGGAGAACGTGGCATGAAGATAATCGTGTTGGGCGCAGGCCTCATCGGCGCGCCGCTGGCCGCCGACCTGGCGGGAGACGGGCGCTATGAGGTCACCGTAGCCGATTACAGTGAGATCGCCTTACTCAGGGCGAAGAATCGATGCGAGGAACTGCAGCCGGTGCGGGCAGATTTTTCCGATCTGGAAGCCTTGCGCTCACTCGTCGAGGACTGCGATTTTGTCGTAAACGCGGTCCCGGGCTTCATGGGGTTCGAGACGGCCAAGGCCATTCTGCAGGCCGGTAAGGACAGCGTATGCATCTCGTTCTATGAGGAAGACCCGTTCGAGTTGGACTCGCTGGCGCGCGAGCAGAACGTGACCATGATCGTGGACTGCGGAGTATCACCGGGGCTGGTGAACGCGCTGGTCATGGAGACGACGCGCAAGCTAGATAGCACTGAAACCGTGCGTATCTACATCGGCGGGCTACCCGAGGTACGCCGCTGGCCCAGCGACTACAAGGCAGTGTTTTCGCCCATCGACGTCATCGAGGAATATACGCGGCCGGCGCGCTGCATCGAGAACGGGCACGAGGTAATACGGCCCGCCCTGTCCGACCGCGAATACATCTTCTTTCCGGAGGTCGGCACGCTCGAAGCATTCGCCACGGACGGGTTGCGCACCATGGTCAAAACTATCGCCGCGCCGAACATGAAAGAGAAAACGCTGCGTTATCCGGGCCACGCCGAGCAAATGGCCATGCTGCGTGAGCTCGGCTTCTTCTCCAAGAAAGAGAGCATTCTGGTGGGCGAAACCATGACGAGCCCGCTCGCCATGACCGCTCAGATCCTCTTCCCGAACTGGCAGTTGCATCCCGGGGAGCGAGACCTGACCGTGATGAAACTCATCATCGAAGGGACAAAGGACGGGGTCCCGACCCGGCATACCATCGATATGCTCGACCGGTACGACCCCGATACCGAGGTCATCTCCATGGCGCGCACGACTGGGTACACGGCCGCGCTGGCCGCCAGGATGGTCGCCGAAGGGCTCTACACGGAGAAGGGGATCTCTCCGCCGGAATATTTGGGCAAACACCCCGCCTGCATGTCCTATCTGGGGCGGGGCCTGGCGGAGAGAGGGATCGAGATCGTTGAGATCGTGACGGAGATAGTACCGTAGCCGTTGCTTCTTGCCCGCTGTCTACGGACTTCCCGGTTTGCGCAGGTACCGGTCGAGGAAGTCTACGATGTCAGGCAGCATCTCGCAGAGATTTTCGTCGGAAATCACGTAGTAGCATTCGTTGGGATACACTTTATATTCGAAGACCTTGTAATCCTGCTCCAGCGCGCGTGCGAACTTGAGGGAGGCATCGGAGCGCGGGAACCTGCCCTCCCCGTGCACCAAGAACACGGGCGTCGTGGCATCCGCCAGACTATAGATCGGCGAACAGCGCACGTAGACGTCGCGATTTTCGTCAATGTCGCCGAACTCGTAGCGCATGAGCTGGCGGTGCCGTAATTCCTGCCCCTCCTCAAATCCCAGCCAGTCTCCATACCCGGCATGCGGCACGGAGGCGTTGAAAACGCCGGGCGCAAAAGCCACTGCGTTCATGCTCATGCAGCCACCGTAGCTCATGCCATGGATGCCCATGTTCTCGCCATCCACATAGTCCAGGGTGCGCAGATACTCCACGCCTGCGAGCACATCGCGCAGATCGCCGTGGCCCCAGTCCGCGTTGTTGGCATCTTCGAATGATTTGCCATAACCGGAGCTGCCACGGATATTTGGCATCAATACGACATAGCCCTTACGCACAAAGTACTGCACGTCGGCGTGATAGGTATCGAAAAACTGCATGGTCGGCCCGCCGTGCGCGATGATCAGGCCCGGATAGCGTACGCCCGCTTCGCGATTCGGCGGCGTGTACAGATACGCGGATATGGTGAAACCGTCGGCGCTGGCATAGTGGACTTTCTCGGGTGTCTGCAGTCCGCGCGCCAAGGATGGAGTCTCCGGTGGGGATGTCAGTTGGCGGGATGTGCCGCCTGCCACATCCACTACCCACAGATCGGCCGGACTCGTCGGATTTGCGGCCAGATATGCAATGTGCGACCCGTCCGGAGACCAGGCGGGCGCTGAGATCACGCCCATTTCGGGAGCAACCAACGGCGTAGCTGTCGCCGAACTGGTTCCGTCGACGGGCGAAATGAACAGGCTCAAAGTACCGTCGTGGTTGGACACAAACGCCAGCTTCGACCCGTCCGGTGACAGCGCGGCCTCGGTTTGATCGCTGGCCTGGGCGCAGATGGGCGTCGCTTCGCCGCCGGCGAGCGGCGTGCGCCAGTAGTTGATCCACCCGCTACGGTGAGACGGGAAGATGACACAGTCGGACGGTTGCGCGTAAATGGGATAGCCGAACCTGCGCCCGTAGTGGTAGTCGAAAAAGTCGAGGTCGGTGGTCACCGTGCGAGACCGGTCTGCTGCGACGGTCATGAACACGATCTCGTGGTCGGTCCAGTGCTCGTTCAGCCGCACATAGAGGATGCTTTCGCCGTCGGGCATGAGTGCCGGATACACCTCGTAGCGAGCGTCGGCCGTGAGCCGCTCGATATCGCCGTCAGGCACGGAGACCTTGAAAAGATCGTACCGCCCATAGCGGTTGGACGAGAAGACGATCGTGCTGCTGTCGGGCGACCAACTGTAAGCATTGATGTTGGCGCCCAAATGCGTGAGTTCTATCTCGGCGCCGCCGGTCAGCGGAACCAGACGCAGTTCTACTCGGCTGGAACGTTCTCGACCGACCTCAGCGCCTTTCTCGCCCACATACGCCAGCCAGCGTCCATCTGGAGATACCGAGATAAGGGCTGAGCTGAGAAACGGGCGTTCGCCCAGGTCGCTGACGAGCGTGCGTGCGGCCCCGGTCTTGACATCGATGGACTGGATGGACTCGCCGGCGGATGACGGTGACCGGACCACGATAGCGGAGCCGTCGGCTAGCCATGCGGGCGCTTCGGGTCCGGCGGTCGGCTTGTATGCCAGGAGCTGTCGAAGGCAAGTTCCGCCTAGGTCTTCGTCACAACGAGGTATGGTCATGTCATTATTCTTTCTGTGGCATGCGGTAACGGATTGCGCCGCTGTCGCGTTGAGCGAGTGGCGATGGACCGATCCTACCACATCCTGAGCGATGGTCTGCCAAGAGCAGCTCAAGACGTACAGGCGCTCTCTGTGCAATGATAGCTGGATGTCAGAACCTGTTCAACCATTGCGCACACGACAATCCACTGCGCCGTGTAACTTGACCGCACTACTTGTCCCCTCGCCGCCATCGGATTCAGGGTATGGGTCAGTCTTGACAGGCATTATCGTATATCGTATATTGTATACAATCCCGGACCGAAAGCTATCGATACTCTATCCCATGTTGTGTCCAACCAAATAGGTACCGTCGCACCTGCGTTCAGCTTCCGCACCCACGCACCGATCTTCGGAGGATCGCCATGACTGAAAATCACGAATCAGTGAAGGTCGCCATCGTTGGCCTGGGCTTTGGGGCCGAGTTCATCCCCATCTATCAGCATCACCCGCGGGCGGAGATGTATGCCATCTGCCAACGGACGGAGTCGAAGCTGAACGCTGTGGGCGACGCATTTGGAATCGACAAGCGCTACGATAACTATGACGACGTGCTGGCCGATGCGGCCGTCGATTTCGTGCATATCAACTCACCCATTCCGGATCACGCGTGGATGTCCATCGCCGCTTTGAAGGCGGGCAAGCACGTACTGTGCACGGTGCCTATGGCTACCACAGTGGAAGAATGCGAAGAGATCGTTGCGCTGGTCAAGGAGACGGGCCTCAAGTACATGATGGCGGAGACGGTCGTGTACAGCCGCGAATTTCTGTTCATCAAGCAGCTGTACGATTCTGGAGAACTGGGCAAGATTCAGTATATGGCGGCCTCGCATCCCCAGGACATGGAGGGCTGGCCGGAATACTGGGAACACATGATCCCCATGCACTATGCTACGCATGTAGTTTCGCCTGTGCTTGGAATAGTGGACGGCCGAGCCGAATATGTCTCCTGCTTCGGTTCCGGCACCATCAACGAGCGCGTCGCACAGAAGTCGGGCAACAGCTTTGCCGTCGAATCGTGCCACATCAAGATCAAGGATACCGACATAGCGGCTCATATCTGGCGCTTTCTCTTCGACACTGCCCGGCAGTATCGTGAGTCTTTTGACGTGTATGGCACCAAGAAAAGCTTTGAATGGGCGCTGATAGAAGGCGAAGAGCACGTCATCCACACGGCGAAGAAGCCAGAGCCCGAGATCGCAGAGCGCGTCAGCGTGCCTGACTTTGCGCATCTGCTGCCTGCAGAGATCCAGCCCTTCACCAGAACAATCCAGAACGCCGAACACCTTTCGTTTATACAGGGCGCCGGGCACGGCGGCTCGCACCCCCATCTGGTGAACGAGTTCGTCTCGGCATTGACAGAGGACCGCGATCCCTGGCCGAATGCGGTGACCAGCGCCAACTGGACCTGTGTGGGCATCTGTGCACACCAATCCGCGCTTCAGGGCGGCGCAATCGTGCCATTACCAGCATTCACAGTCGATGACTGACTGGGAACTGCATGGCGGCGGGCCCGCATCGGGACAGGGGTGCCCCAATGACAGCAATCCGTGCTTGATCTGGTGAAGAAGTACCCGACGACCGTTCCGGCGAGAAACTAGGTGACAGAGACAGTGGATTCAGCCTTAGGCCAAAGTATCGTACCTGTTAGGCCCGCCAACCTGCGGAAGCAGGTCTATGAGCAGATTCGGCAGGCTATCCTCGATCGGAAGCTCAAATCCGGTGACCACATTCGGGATCGGGAGTTCACAGAACTGTTGAACACCAGCCGCACGCCGCTACGCGAGGCTCTTGGTCTGTTGGAGCAGGACGGGTTGGTTCACCGCATTCCCAATCGAGGTTGGTTTGTCACGGTGTTCTCACCATCCGATGTGCGCGAGATTTTCTTTCTGCGTTGTGGGCTGGAAAACATGGCAGCAGACCTGATGATTCACAGGCTCACCGAGCAGGACTACGCGGAACTCGAAGCGCAAATCGAGGAACTAGGCTGCGCCATCAGGGCAGGCGACAGGCAACGTCAGATTCAGTTTGACCAGGGTTTCCACCGGCGATTGGTGGAAATGGCCGGCAACAAACGGCTGCAGCAAATGTGGCAGAACACGTTCGTCCAGTGCGCCATGGTGTTCAACTATCACACGGTGACCTTGCCCAACTATGACCACTGGACGGGCGTACGCGACCACAACGCGATCCTGGCGGCACTGCGCAGCGGCGACCCCGCCGCAGTTCACGCGGTCAATGTTGAAATCAACGAGCGCGTGGCGGAGCAGTGCGTGGCCGGACTTCTGGCAGTGGAAGACCCAAACCGAGAATAGCGTAGACGGCCTACGCCTGACTCGGTGACGCAGACCAGTCTCTGAATCGAGGACACTAAATGACAGATCTTCCGACTATTGGCTTTGTTG
>JBJYXA010000681.1:0-28012 GCA_046259705.1 Caldilineaceae bacterium | reverse complement strand
GACGACAGCGCGGCGCGCATGGACTGGGGCTGGTCGCCGGACTACGACGTGGATCGGGCGTTCGACGAGTATCTCGTTCCCAATGTACGCAAACGCTACGCAGCGGAGCCCGCTGAAAATTGATAAGACGTGAATGAATCGTCGCTCCCGGGCGATTGGCATCGACACCATTCGTCCAGAGCATGCCACAACAGCCGTCGTACAACGATCTCACAGTAAACAGCGCATTTCTAAGAAGACTTGCAAGACTGCCCTGAACAACACAGCAACCGTAGGAGCGAACCATGCCAGAATCTGTGCGCGTCGGCGTACTCGGCCTTACGCATGATCACATTTGGGGGAACATAGCGGAGATCAACAAATCGGCGCGCGGCCACTTGGTCGCCGTGGCAGACCCGAACCAGGAGCTGTTGACTAAAGCACAAGATGAATATGGGTGCTCAAGCACGTTTCTGTCCTATGACGCAATGCTGGCCCAGACTGACCTGGATGCCGTATACGTCTACTCCGACAACGCCACCGGCGCAGAACTATCGGTGAAGGCGGCCAATGCCGGATTGCACGTCTTGGTGGAAAAGCCCATGGCGTCCACCTTGGCGGGCGCACTGAATATGGTAGCGGCAGCCAGCGCGGCTGGCACGCTGCTGATGGTGAACTGGCCGTTTGCCTGGTGGCCCGGTCTGCAGAAGGCAATGTCCATGGTCGAGGAAGGCGTCATCGGTAGGCTCACGGGAACCAAATATCGTTCAGCGCATGCAGGCCCCAAGGAGCTAGGATGCACACCCTATTTCTACGACTGGCTGTACGATGCGAAGCTGAATGGGGCCGGCGCATTGATGGACTACTGCTGCTACGGTTCCGCCCTGGCTCGGGCCCTGTTGGGCATGCCCAGTCGCGTCACCGGCGTCGCTGCAAACGTTAACAAAGATTACGTCACTGTAGACGACAATGCCGTTGTCGTGATGGAATGGCCAAAGGCCATGGCCATCGCTGAAGGTTCCTGGGCGCAGGTCGGTCACCTCACATCGTACACGGCGGTGCTTTACGGCAGCGAAGGCATGATTGTGGTGGAACCCCGCCATGGCGGACGCGTCATTCTCGCCAATGCGGAACATGAGGATGGCGTAGAGATTGAGGTTCCCGAACCGCCGGAACACATGCGCAGTGCGACCGAGTACTTCCTGTCTCACATCATCGATGGGATTCCGGTCAATGGTCTGTGCAGTGCGGAGGTTGGCCGGGATGCGCAGGAGATCTTGGAGGCGGCTCTTGTCTCGGCTTCCACTGGTGCTTCGGTTTCGCTGCCGCTGCCGGTCTACCGCAGGGGGGCATGAGCATGATCCGGATCGCCATTGTAGGTTGCGGGCGTATCCTGAACGCACACCTCCAGGGTTATAAGAAGTTGCGCGAGGCGGGCATCGATAGCTTTCGCATTACCGCGCTCGTCGCCAGACAGCTTGACGACGCGCTGATGTTCCGACAACGCGGGGAAGGCCCTGATCCTCGCCCGCCTGTTCTCGCTCCGGAGTCCGGCGATCCACTGGCTGCACCGCATACCTACCTGAGCGATTTCCAGGACGATGTTGACGTCGAGGTGTACACGGATTATGCGGAAATGCTAGACGGCGCCCCTGTGGACGCGGTGAACGACTTCACAACGCTGGCGATTCATCATCGTGTGGCCGAAGAGGCGTTTTCCCGTGACAAGCATCTGTTGACGCAGAAGCCTCTGGCGATTACCGTGGCCGCTGCACAACGAATGGTCAAAGGCGCTCGGGAGAAAGGGCTGACTCTGGGCACATTCGAGAATGTGCGCCAGGGCAAGTATACACGTGCGGCAGGCTGGGCTGTACGCAAAGGCCTCATCGGCGAACCACAGATGGCCGTACTGGGCGAACTCGGCGGCCTGTGGTCACCGGACAAGGTCGTCGCGGATACGCCCTGGCGTCACAGGAAACTGCTGGCCGGTGGGGGTGGAACCATAGATATCGGTGTACACCAGTTTCACTTGCTGCGCTATGTGTTTGGCGAGGTCGCGGCGGTCATGGCTCTGACGCAGACCCTCGAGCCCACGCGGTATCGCCGCGACGACTCCGGTAATGTCGTCGAGGCAGTCCACGTAGACGTCGATGACACGCATCTTGCTATCGTGAGCCTGGATAACGATGCAACTGCACAGATTCTGTGGTCATGGGGGCTCCACGGTTTGCCGGCTAAAATGCAGGCTTCGCCAGCCTTCTACGGCAGCGAGGGCTGCATCTACGGTGATCTGCTAGTAACTGATCGAGGGACGAGCGTACCTCTTCTGGAGATCTTCGACGATCAGGTTACGCAGGCCGAACGCGACGCGTTCTTTCCGCTGGGCCTCACGGATCCGTATGCGATTCAGCAACTGGATTGGCTATGGGCGATCGATCAGGGCAAGGATCCCGAGACCAGTGGCGTGGAAGGGATGATGGACCTGGCGTGTGCGTTCGCCATGTTGGAATCCTCTACTGCACACAGACAAGTCACACTCTCCGAGGTGCTATCAGGTGAAGTGAGCGCCTATCAAGACGAGATCAACGCCTACTACGGCCTTTAGCGAATTGGTTTATGCGCTGCAGCGGTAGTCAAATTGGGTAATGACCAGTAGGTTTGTTTTCCTGAAACCAATACATAGCAACATACAGCAAAGGACTGACTCGTGACGGAATTGCTGAAAGTAGGTGTCATAGGGGTGGGCGGTATTGCGAAATCCCATATGCCAGGCTGGGCAGCATCGAAAGATGCAGAAGTAGTGGCGGGGAGCGATGTCGACGGACAAGTCCTTGAGGCATGGGGCGCCATCAACGGCGTTTCCGACCTAAGCACAAATCCGGCCGATCTCATTTCAAATCCGGATATCGACATAATCGATGTGTGTACGCCGAATATGTATCATACGGACCTAACCGTCGCCGCGCTAGATGCAGGTAAGCACGTCATCTGCGAGAAGCCTTTGGCGCCTACGCCGGCCGATATTCGGCGTATGATCGAAGCTCGCGATCGGTCGGGCAAGCTGCTGATGACGGCGCAGCATTTTCGATTCCGGGGTGCGTCCCAGGCGATGAAACGGGAGATTGACGCCGGTACACTGGGCGACGTATACCACGCCAGGAGCTGGATGCTGCGGCGCGGCTGGATTCCAGTACGTCCTGGCTTCATCTACAAGCGGAACAGCGGCGGGGGCCCCTGCATCGATATCGGCGTGCATATCCTGGATCTCACTCTCTGGTTCATGGGCAACCCGCGTCCGGTGACGGTCAGCGGTGTCGCGAAGGCGCCGCTGGCTGGGCACGAAGGCGCGTTCAGCACATGGGGCGGCACGCTTGTTCCGCCGGATATGGATGTGGAGGATTTCGCGGCGGCCTTCGTTCGCTTCGAGAACGGGGCAACGCTGGTGCTGGAGGTAAGCTGGTTGCTGCACCATGAGACGTCGGGCGAGGATATGCGTATGTGGCTATACGGGACGGAAGCCGGCTGCCAGTGGCCGTCGTGCAAGATCATGAAGACCAATTACGATACGAAGCAAATGTACGACTGCACGCTGCAACTCACGGGCGAAACGATGGAAGCGCATGCGCTGGAGTGCGTGGAGTTTGCGCGCAGCGTTGCCGAGGGACTGCCTTCGCCGGTGCCGGCAGAACAATCCATGCAGGTAATGTCAATCCTGGACGGTATCTATCGCAGTCAGCGAGAGGGCCGCGAAGTCAAGATTGAGCAGTAGTGATCGGTTGCTACGTTTCGTGTACATGGGGTACGCCGGCAAAAGCACGATAGCGGTTTGCGACCTCTTCCTGGCCGTATTTGGCTTCCAGGCGCCGGACGGTGAAGTGGCCGCGCGCGATTTCCTGGAAATGGCGCGTAAAGATCACGTTGACGGCGGCAGCAGAGGCCGCTGATACCACCGGAATCATGCGCACGGCGGATTGTGCAGCGACATCCGCGCTGAAACGTGCAGCGATCGCGCTGATCAAGCGAGCAAGCGGCGGGCCGGCCTCACGCTGTAGACCAAACCGGGTTGCATAGGCCGCGGCGTCAGTAAAGGCCTTGCTCATTCCGGCGCGCACAATCCAGTATCCGCTTTCGGCCGCATTGTCGCTGGGGTTAGGGCCACCAAGCGCAAACACCTGGATGCAGTCCAGGCGTGTTTCAACCTTGGTCAGGTCCTGGCCTTCGGCAGCAGCGATGTCTGCAATCGAGCGGAGCATCAGAGTGGTCGACACGGGAAGCTCGACAGCGAGAGACCAGAACCCTGCAAGGCCTCCCAGCGCGCCGGTGCCGGCGCCCAGCCAACGATGTAGGCGGTCACGCGAGGGCCCGCCCTGTCGCCGTTTCATGGTATTGACCGCGACATTCAGGCTGCCGATGAGCGCACTATAGGCTAGGCGATCGGTATTTTCGCGGACGGGGCCTGGCAGCATGTTAAGCGCCCGCTCGAATGGGTGTCCAATGAGGTCTGCCACCTGCATAGCGAAGCTCGGCGATTCAAGCCGAAACTTGGCCATGCGTAGCGCTTCCAGGTCCGCTGGCGTGAATTCACCGGCAGTAGCGGCGAGCGAGTCAAGGCTCGTATCCATGGGGGCATCGATATTTGAACGATTACGTCTAGTGCCGGTGAAAAGATTCAATTGCCCTTCTCCTTACCTTCTCTGAGTCAACTATCTGGTGGCTAACTCTACGCCAGTACGGTATCCATGTCGCGATGCTTGCCCATGCTGGGGGCCAAGAGCGTTCAGCAGATGCGCGGCAATTGCTCTCCCACCTGCATGTCCACCAAGCGCGTGGCGCCCAATCCGGTCCTGGCAACGACTATGCCCGGATGGTCGGCGACGACGTGGCCGATTAGTACGGCATCTTTGCCATATTGATGTGTGCGCATCGCGGCCAAAGCCGCATCGGCTTGCTCGTCGGGGATTATGGCCACCAGCTTGCCTTCGTTCGCCACATATAGTGGGTCCAATCCCAGTAGCTCACAAGCGGCGCGCACGCTTCCCCGTACGGGCAGTTTCGTCTCGTCGAAGACGATGCCAACCTGCGATGCCTGTGCGATCTCGTTGAGCGACGAGGCGAGGCCTCCTCGTGTGGGGTCGCGCAGCACATGCACATCAGGCGCCGCATCTAGGAGTTCCGCGACCAGGCCATGAAGCGGCGCCGTGTCGCTCCGGATGAGTGTCTCAAATTCTAGACCCTCGCGCACACTCATAATAGCGATACCATGGTCCCCTATGGTTCCGCTGACGACGACGGCATCGCCGGGGCGGGCGTTCTGCGGCGATATGTGCACGCCCTCCCGGATCAAACCGAGACCGGACGTGTTGATGTACACGCCGTCGCCATGGCCCCTGTCCACCACCTTGGTATCACCGGTTACCAACAGCACTCCGGCCTCTGCAGCCGCACGCCCCATCGCTTCGACAATCGAACCCAACACGGCTAAATCCATACCCTCTTCCAAGATGAAACCCGTACTAAGAAACAGCGGCTGTGCGCC
Source organism: Caldilineaceae bacterium (assembly GCA_046259705.1). Taxonomy (GTDB): domain Bacteria; phylum Chloroflexota; class Anaerolineae; order Caldilineales; family Caldilineaceae; genus JASGTU01. The sequence goes on along the minus strand of JBJYXA010000681.1, from coordinate 22,497 downwards.
GGACATAGCGACGTCGTTCACGGTGCCGTTCACCGCCAGCTCGCCGATACTGCCGCCGGGAAATATGAGCGGCCTCACGACGAACGAATCAGTCGAAAAGGCGAGGCGCGTCCCGTCAACGAACACTTCTGCCGCGTCGCCCAGTGACTCCAGCGTCGCATTGGCAAAGGCGGGCATAAAAAGGTGCCTGACAAGGTCGGCAGACAGCTTGCCGCCGCCACCGTGCCCCATGATGATATTGGGATGGTTGCGCAAGGGTAGGGGGCATGCCCAGTTCGAAAAGTCCAGCGAGGGGTTGTCGATGTCGGCCATGGCTATTCTAGGGGCATCCTTCCAGGGGGTGTTCAGTGTGATTGTGTTAGGCGGACCCGGCGATTTGTAGGATCGCCCGCAAAAGGAGAATTGTCCTACAAACCGGCTACCTTGGCGGCGACTTGCTGAGCTAAGGGTTGAGCTAGGCGCCCGTAGCGATAGTATGCTGCGCAAGCACCTTCACTGGAGACCATGGTTGCTCCCAGCGGTTTCTCCGGTGTGCAGAGCGTACCAAATGCGGGGCACTGGTTAGGTTTGAGCAAACCCTGCAAGACCTCTCCGCTATGGCACTCAAGCGATTCCTCGGTATGTATGCCGGTGACTTGGAAGCGCCGTTCGGCGTCGAAATCAGCATAATTGGGCGTCAGTTTCCACCCGCTCTGGGGTATGCTGCCGATGCCGCGCCAGGTGCGATCAGTTACCTCGAACACGTCTGCAAGCATATTCTGTGCCGGTAGATTCCCCTCAAACGTGGTGGCGCGCGCGTAGGCATTATCCAGCCGTGCCTCTCCCGCCTCGAGCTGGGTGACGACGCGACGGATGCCCTCCAGCACGTCCAAGGGCTCGAAACCGGTGACGACAATGGGGACGTGAAAGCGCTGCACGAGCGGCTCATATTGCCAATAGCCCATGACGCTGCACACGTGGCCCGCGGCCAAAAATGCCTGAACACGACTGTTGGGGGACATCATTATGGCTTCGATGGCGGGAGGCACCAAGACATGCGAGACGAGCATAGAGAAGTTGGATAGCCCCAGTCGCTTCGCCTGTACGACGGCCATGGCATTGGCCGGCGCCGTGGTTTCGAAACCGATGCCGAAAAAGACGACTTCACGTTCCGGATTCTCTCGCGCGATCTGTAGCGCATCCAGGGGGGAGTAGACGATGCGTACATCGCCGCCTTCGCTCTTGATATGAAATAGATCCTTCTCGCTGCCGGGCACGCGCAGCATGTCGCCAAAGGAACAGAAAATGACGCCGGCCGTAGACGCAATGGCGAGTGCTTTGTCAATGATCTCAAGCGGCGTGACACATACTGGGCAACCCGGACCGTGGATCAGTTCCACCTCTTCCGGAAGCAATTGATCGATACCGTTGCGAATGATGGAATGGGTCTGCCCACCGCATACTTCCATGATCGCCCAGGGCTGCGTGACTGTTCTGGCGATCTCGTCGAACAGCCGGCGGGCTAATGCCGGATCGCGGAACTCTTCCAGATACTTCATGCCGGCCCAGTCCCGATACCAGTGGCCGGCTCAGCCTCTGGGTCACCTAACTCTTCCTCTACGAAACCGATCTGGGTAAGGAGGTCTAGGGTCTCCATGGCTGACTCTTCGTCGAGGCGCGTGATGGCGAAGCCAACATGTACAATGGCGTAGTCATTCACTTCCACCTCAGGCACGTAGGCCAGACAAGCTTCCTTGACGATGCCGCCAAAATCGAGCTTGCCCATGGGGATGCCGTCGGTCTCGTATATTTCGATAACTTTGCCGGGGATACCCAGACACATGGCTGATTCTCCTCAGTTCAACTCTTCATGTGCACGATCGCGCCACGTGGATTGGCCGCGATGCATCTGATTCAGTGTACCAACAGCTCGTGTTGAGCGCAGTATGCCGCCGTACAACTTGTAACCGGTCATGGCCGTTTCGCGTACTGCGCCACCATCGCTTGGCCCAGGGCAATTCCACCGTCATTCGTCGGGACTCGGTAATGGACAAGCGTTTCGAAACCGGCTTCTTCGAGCATATCGACCACAAGCGTAAGCAACACCATATTCTGGAATACGCCACCACTCAAAGCGACCTGCTCAAGGCCCGTACGATGGCGGATGTGCCGGCAAGCATCTCTCACAATCATCGCAACGGTGGCGTGAAAGCGGGCGGAGATTGCTTCAGGAGAAGTACCACGCACAACGTCATCCGCGATCTGCCGAATGAGCGGCCGCGGATCGATTTCGAATTGTAGTTCAGCAGAAAGAGATTGCAAGTTCGGGCTTGGCTGAACTGCTGCGCCTATTTTCGTCCGTTCTGGCTTCAACGGTGTGATCTCGAGTTCGTACGGGCTGATGGGACAGGGCCCGCGTTCGGCTGTGACCGCCAATGCCTCCATTTCCATGGCTGCCTGTGCCTCGTAGCTGACCGTGTGGCGTATGCCTGCGATGGAAGCGACCGCATCAAATAACCGTCCCATACTGGATGTTCCGACTGTGTTTAGGCCCGCCTCCAACTGGCGCTGCAGGATACGCTGCTCCTCCGGGGACGCGGTCTGAACGGGCGGCAGCAGTTCATTCCAGTCGACGCCGGCATCCCACAAATAGGCAAGGGCCATGCGATAGGGCCGGCGGATGGCAGCGTCGCCACCGGGAAGCGGAGCAACGCGTAGGTGGCCAGCGCGCACATACTCTGCATAGTTGGCCACGAGAAACTCGCCACCCCAGATAGTTGCATCGGGACCGTAGCCCGTGCCGTCCAGTGCAACGCCTATGACGCTTTGCTCCGTGCTGAGGCCGTGTTCGGCCATGACCGCTGCGATGTGCGCATGATGATGTTGCACTTCGATAAGCGGCAGATCATGTTCGTCAGCGTACGCAGACGCCCAGCGCGTTGAAAGGTAGCGAGGATGCATATCGCAGGCGAGCATCGCCGGTTCCACCCGGAAGATTTTCGTGTAGTGAGCGACTACCTGCTCGAAGGCGCGCAGGGTCTCCAGATTTTCCATGTCGCCGATATGCTGGCTCATGAACGCATAGTCGCCATTTGTGAGACAAAAGGTGTTCTTGAGTTCCCCACCTACGGCCAGTATGGGGGGCAGACTGACTGGCAGCCTGATAGGCGCCGGCGCGTAGCCACGCGCCCGGCGGATGGGCGTCGGTTGGCCGCGGAAAGAGCGAACGACCGAATCGTCGCAATGGACGTAGATTTCTCTGTTGTGCTGTAGGAAAGCATCTGCAATGGATGCAAGACGGGCAAGGGCTTCGTCGTCGTCCTTGACGATCGGCTCCTCGGACAGATTACCGGACGTCATGACGAAAACAGGCGGGCGCACATGGCTGTCAGACATTTGGGTAGGGCTTTCGAGAAGGAGATGGTGCAGCGGCGTGTAGGGCAACATCACGCCTATCATGCGGTTGCCCGGAGCCACGTGTTCAGACAGCCAGCAATCGTCGCGTTTCGGGAGGAGAACGATAGGCGCAGTCCGCATGCGCAACAGACTGGCGTCATCACCGGAGACAATGGCAAAGCTGCGCACGGCATCGAGGTTGGGCGCCATCACTGCAAACGGTTTGCCAATCCTGCCTTTGCGGTCGCGGAGCGTGCGGACCGCGTTGTCGTCGGCCGCGTTGCAGGACAGATGATAGCCGCCCAAGCCTTTCACGGCGACGATTTTGCCTTCGTCGATCAAACGGCGCGCTGCTCGAAGGGCATCGTCGCCCCTCAGGTCGGTGCCTGTTTCGGTGGCTGTATCCTGATTCGCATGCGAAGAAACGACCAGCCGCAACTGCGGGCCGCAGACCGGACAGGCGTTTGGCTGTGCGTGGAAGCGGCGGTCGCCCGGATCATCGTACTCCGACTGGCACTGATCGCACATGCGAAAGGGCGCCATCGTCGTGTTGGGACGGTCATACGGTATTGCGCGTACGATGGTGAACCTGGGACCGCAGTTTGTACAATTTGTAAAGGGATAGCGGAAGCGCCGGTTGCCCGGGTCCCACAGATCGTTCAGGCACTCCGGGCAAGTGGCGACGTCTGGTGAGACAGGCACGAATGATTGAGGCTGATCCTCACTCTCGCGGATGCTGAAACCGGCGAGAGCGCCGGCGTTGCGTGCGGCATCTATCTCTGCGGGCGTCAGCGGCAAAACGTCCAGCTGGTCTATGACGGCCAGCGGAGGCGCTTCCGCGGCGAGATCGCTCGCGAAGGCAAGAAGTGAGTCTTCGCTGCCGAACACACGGATACTGACGCCTGAGGAGTTGTTGAGTACCCAACCGGAGAGACCGTGGCGCAGGGCAAGCCCGTAAACAAAAGGGCGAAATCCGACGCCTTGCACAATGCCGGCAACATGGATGGCGCTGCCTGACGTCGGCCGGGCATCATCTCCAGCTCTGTGGGTCAAATCCGAACCTCGTGCTGTCGCCAGATGAGCTTTCCATCGTCAAGATCGTACACCCAAAATGGGTGCGGGGCCTCACAGAATGCCGGGACGGTAGCAAACCAAGTTCCGCCGAACTCGGCCGGTTCAACCCCTTGGTGGTAGTGTCCGGACAGGACTAAGCGCACGCTTCCGGCAGCGACGATATCATCGCGCATGGCTAGACCGGCGCCGTAGGTATGCGGGTACTCTTCGTTGCGCAGCGGCCACACCAGGTAGTGTTGCACATGGATCTGCGGCATGGAAATCGCACTCGAGAGGGCATCCTCGAATCGCCGTTGATCGTTGCCCGTGCGCACCGGAATGTGGCACGAACCCTCTTCGTCCAGGAACGCGAACACATGCATTCCGCCGACCTCTTTATCTACGATAATGGGATCGAATACTTGATGGAACAGGGCCGGATGATCGTGGTTGCCATAGACGAGGATCTGGGGACACTGGATTCTCTCGAGCTGATTCTGAATAAGCTCCATATCTGCGACGGCCTGTTGGCTGAGGGCGGTGTCCTTCATGCGGTCGAGCGGGTAGTCCAACAGATCGCCAGATAGAACAAACAGGTCGGGCTCGAGGTCTTCGATCTGCTGCAGTGCGCGCGTGAAGAGAGCCGGCATGTCCCTGCTCAACCGAGATAAGATTGTCGACGTACCGGGTAAGTTATGGCGCAGATGGAGATCGGAAATGTGAACGACACGCATGATTATCCACCGCCATCGTCAGTCCCATATCTGAGAGAAGGCGGACCCAAAGTGATGACAGTCTACCGGCTGCGGAAATGCCCCGATTGTTTGACAAGGCCAGACTGGTCAACTATACTGACGACCACTATAGCACAGGCCAATACACTGCTCCAACGCGGCGACCGGCTATGTGCGTGCGCCAAGATCAGCCGCTATTTCAGTTCGGCTGTGCCCCGCTTCAGCGGCCTCACCCGATACACTCAGCATTCCTGCAGGAGAACCCGATGATCGACGAACAGGCCTTGCGAGCGAAGTGCGAGCGTGCGTTCGAATTCGCGTCGCAACAGTTGCGTCACCTCATCGAGACAGCTCCAGACACATTTCCCATGTATACGGATGGCGGACGCTGGCTGCATGATGGAGAAGCCTGGACGAACTGGTGCGAGGGCTTCCTCGGCGGCCAGCTTTGGCTTCTCTACGAACATACGGGAGACGCCTATTGGCGTGGCAAGGCGGAGCACTACTCACGCCTAGTGGAGCCGCGCAAGACTGACCGATCAGTTCACGACCTCGGATTTGTCTTCTGGTCGACCTGGAAGCGTTGGTACGACCTAACCGATGATCCGCGTATCAACGAAGTTGTTGTGGCGGCCGGAGAGACTATGTCCCTGCGTTTTCAAGAGAAGGGGCGCTATCTCCGTTCTTTCGTGGCGCAAGACAGCCTCTTCATCGATATTATGATGAACGTTGGCATCGTCTTCTACGCCGCGCACGAAACTGGCGATGCGGAGTTGCTGCGCATCGCCAACGAGCACTGTCTGACCAGCCGGCGTACCCTGGTGCGCGGCGACGGCAGTACAGCCCACGAAGGTATATTCGATTTGGCAAGCGGCGAATTTCTGCGGCAAAGTACACACCAGGGATGGCGCGCGGATTCGGCATGGGCCCGCGGGCTGACGTGGGCGCTTTACGGGTTTGGTACAGCATATTCGTTCACCAACGACGTGCGCTATCTGCAGACTGCCGAAGATTGCGCAGCATTCTACATGGAGCGAACACCGGCTCATGGCGTACCGCCCAACGACTGGGACGAGCCCAATCCGACCCTGCCCTTTGAGAGCTCGGCGGCGGCGATCGCGGCGAGTGGACTATTCAATTTGGCGAACCTGACCGGTGATGTCGCACGCAAACGACTGTATCGAGACTATGCCCTCCAGATTTTAGATACACTCACCACGCCTGAATTCCTGGCGGTAGACACGCCCGGATGGGAAGGCATTCTCAAGCACGGTATGTACCACGAACGAAAGGGACTGGGCGTGGACGAGAGCGTCATGTGGGGAGAGTATTTCTTCCTAGAAGCCTTGAGCAAAGCACTGGCCCATGTCTGATCGGGTAGCGCTTGTAACAGGCAGCAGCCGCGGTATCGGCCGCGCGATCGCGGAAGCGCTGGGGCAGGTCGGTTGGCGCGTCGTCGTCAACTACAACAACGCGCAGACCGCGGCCAACGAGGTCCTCGATGCTTTGGGACGAGCCGGCTCGACCGGCGTGGCCGTGCAGGCGAACGTGTCCTGCGAAGACGGCCGCGCCCGTCTCGTGCAGGCGGCGGAACAACTGGGAACGCTCGAGCTACTTGTGAACAACGCCGGCATGGCGCCGCGCCAGCGCGTAGATCTACTGGACGTCAGCGAGGATAGCTATGATGAGGTCCTGGACGTAAACCTCAAGGGGCCGTTCTTCTTGACGCAGGCGGTCGCCAGGAAGATGGTTGAGCTTTCCAAGTCGAATCCGTCAAGCCGACCCAAAATCGTCAATATCGGGTCCGTGAGCGCGTATACAAGCAGCACGAATCGAGGCGAGTACTGTATTTCGAAAGCGGGCCTATCGATGATGACCACGCTGTTTGCCGACTATCTGGCAAAGTGGGGAATCAACGTATACGAGGTGCGACCCGGTATCATTGCCACTGACATGACTAGCGCCGTCAAGGAAAAGTACGATTCAATGATTGCCGGTGGCCTGACGCCAATTTGCCGCTGGGGTACGCCCGATGACGTGGCGCGTGCCGTGGTGGCGCTGGCGCAGGATAGCTTGCCTTTTTCGACGGGCGAAGTGATCAACGTGGACGGAGGTTTCCACATTCGCCGTTTATAAACGGGTCGGTGTTTCTCCTGCCGATGGAGTAGAGTTAGCAGTATGGCAAACGATACCAGAATACGGCGTGTCGCTGCGTTTCGAACGTTGGATGATTTCCGAGAGCATTTGCAGCAGGTAGGCGCTTCGCTGCCCACCGATGCGGATCTTATCGTTGGCGAAGACGCGCCACTGGCGCAACCGGTAGCCTACAGAGACCGATCCATCGGCAACCGTTTCTGTGTCCTACCCATGGAGGGCTGGGATGGAACGACCGATGGGCGACCTACCGAGTACGTTCGACGACGTTGGGCGCATTTCGGCGCTAGCGGAGCGAAGCTGATCTGGGGGTGCGAGGCGACTGCCGTCAGACCGGACGGTAGGGCAAATCCCAATCAGTTGATGATCAACGAGCGTACGCTGCCGGAGCTCACAGAGTTGCGTGCTCACCTCGTGGACACACATAAGCACTGCTTCGGCACGAGCGACGATTTGTATGTGGGGCTGCAGCTCACACATTCCGGACGATTTTCGCGCCCTAACGACAAGCGCCGGTTGGAGCCGAAAATCCTTTATCACCACCCCATCTTGGACGCAAGATTCGGCATCGATCCGGATCTGCCTGTGATGACGGACGGCGAGATAGAGGGGTTGGTGGGAGAGTTCGTCAACGCAGCGGTATTAGCTCAGCGTTCTGGATTCGATTTTGTTGATGTCAAACACTGCCATGGATATTTAGGTCACGAATTTCTGAGCGCTCGAACGCGGCCTGGCGCCTATGGCGGCAGTCTGGAAAACCGGACGCGTTTCTTGCGCGAGATCGTGTCGGGTATCCGCAGCGATGCGCCCGGCTTGGATATTGGCGTGCGTTTCAGTGCTTTCGATTTCGTTCCTTTCGAGCCGTCTGGCGACGAGCGACGCGGCGCGCCGGCGCTACGCGATCACGAGTACGCTTATGCGTTCGGCGGCGACGGCAGCGGCACAGGGATAGATCTGGCAGAACCTCTGGCGTTTCTGGATGTGCTGAGCGAACTCGATATTTCTCTCGTATGTGTTACTGGGGGCAGCCCATACTACAACCCACACATCCAGCGCCCAGCGCTCTTTCCCCCCTCGGACGGCTATCAGCCACCAGAGGATCCGCTGGTCGGAGTGGCACGACAGATTCAGGTCACGGCTGCTCTCAAACGGCAGCGCCCCGGCCTGCTCTTCGTCGGTAGCGGCTATTCCTACTTGCAGGAATGGCTTCCGATAGTCGCGCAGGCCGTCGTACGAACGAGAGCGTCTGATTTTGTCGGCGTTGGGCGGATGGTGCTGTCCTATCCCGAACTGCCGGCTGATATTCTGGCAGGGCGGCCCTTGGCACGAAAGAGGATTTGCCGCACGTTCAGCGACTGCACTACGGGACCCCGCAACGGTCTCATCTCCGGATGCTACCCCCTCGACGACTTCTATCACGAGCTGCCAGAGTATGAACAGCTTGCCCAGCTGAAACGGGCGGAATAATCGGTAAAGCGATAGAAATTCCCATCAGGAGAACGTTATGGAAATGGATCTGAAAAGCGTCGACCATCTGTTGACGACGACAAGGTCGGTTCGCAAACGGTTGAATCTTGAACGACCGGTTGAGTTGAGCGTGGTAATGGAGTGCCTGGAGATAGCGATACAGGCTCCCTCCGGGTCAAACCGTCAGGGCTGGCGGTTTATGGTGGTGACAGATCCGGAAAAGCGCCAAGCGATAGCTGACTATTATCGAAAGGCATTCAGTGTATATATCGGCCAACCGCAAGAAAGGAGTGACGATGCCGATGTGAGTGACCCCCGCCGTTCTCGGGCCGACAAGGTGCGTGACTCCGCGATCTACCTGGCCGATAATATGCACCGAGTGCCCGTGATGGTGATTCCGTGCATCAAGGGGCGCGTCGAGAGGGGCCCGCTGGTGGCGCAGGCCTCGCAGTATGGTTCCATTCTGCCAGCCGCCTGGTCCTTCATGTTGGCGCTGCGCTCACGCGGGCTTGGGTCGTCGTGGACAACACTGCACCTCTTTTACGAGAAAGATGTGAGCGAGTTGTTGGGTATTCCCGAGGACGTGACCCAGGCTGCCCTTCTGCCGGTGGCTTACTACACAGGCGACGATTTCCACCCTGCCCGGCGCATCCCGGCGAAAGAATTGACCTACGTCAACACATGGGAAGAATAGAGCGACGCTGAGCGTGTCATGCAGCGTACTGGGTCGCTGGACACCGAGTTGGGCAACACTGGGTTGCGCAACACAACATCCGTTCCAGACCATGTTTCTACACCTCCCAGCCATTAGAGGCAGGTTCTAGCTATGCCCACAGCAGCATCACTGACCGAACCCATTCGCACAGTGTTAATTGGAACGGGGGGTGTAACCCGTTCGCATGTGCAGGCCGTCAAGAGTGCAGGGCAGCGCGTGGACTTCGTCGCTGCTATGGACATCGACGAAGACCGCGTCCGGGCTTTCTGTGATGCAAACGCCGTGCCGACTGCGTATACGGACGTGGATGAACTGCTGGCACGCGAAGAACCCAAACTGGTACTCATTGCCACGCCGTCGGCGACCCATTGCGAACTAAGCGTAAAGAGCCTAGCGGCCGGCGCTTGGGTACTGTGCGAAAAGCCGCTTTGCGGATCACTGGCGGAGATGGATCGTATTGAGGAGGCGGAGAGGCAAACCGGCAATTTCTGTGCCAGCGTATTCCAATGGCGCTTCGGTTCGGGCGGAAAACACGTACGCAATCTTCTGCAAAGCGGCGTACTCGGACGTCCCCTCGTATGTAACAGTTTGGTCACCTGGTATCGTGCGCCCGCCTATTACGCGGTTCCCTGGCGCGGCCGCTGGGATACGGAGCTGGGTGGAGCGAGCATGACGTTGGGCATTCACGCCATGGACTTTGTGCTGTGGTTGCTGGGAGAGTGGCAAGAGGTAAGGGCTATGATGGGCACGCTCGACCGCGACCTAGAGGTCGAGAATGTGTCCATGGCCAGCGTTCGCTTCTCTAGCGGCGCCATGGCCAATATGACAACCAGTGCCTTGAGCCCGCGAGAATCGTCCTATATTCGGCTGGATACGCAGAAGGCGACCGTAGAGCTGACACATCTCTACCGGTACACGAACGACGATTGGAGCTTCTCTGCGGTGCCGAACGGCGCGTCCGACGACGAGCTAAAACAGTGGTCGGCGATTCCGGAAAGCTATATGTGTTCTCACGATCGCCAGTTGGCGGAATTCCTTGATAGCATGGCGCGCGGCGAACGTCCTGCAGCCAGCGGGCCCGATGTCCGTCCCACTATGGAATTCATGGCCGGTCTCTACAAGTCAGCGATCATGGGTGAGCCGGTGCAAAGAGGCACGATCGGCCCCGATGACCCGTTTTATCAACGCATGTGCGGTCCCTGCGAATGCGCGTTCGGATAGAATAACCTGGGCCCACTTCACTTCTGGCCCAGGAGGCAAATGCACACCCTTGCCTGCAGCTGCAACAATACCCCAATCTCACTGCAATAGATAGGCCTCCTACATGAACGAAGAAGCAAACTATCACATGACGCCGGACCAGTTCCGTGAATATGGACGAGCTGTCGTGGACTGGATCGCGGACTACTATGAGAATGTGGAAAACTATCCGGTGCTTTCACGGGTCGCGCCGGGCGACATCTTCAACAGCCTCCCCGCGGCAGCTCCGCAACAGGGAGAGCCATTTGACGACATTCTTGCCGACGTAAGCACCCTTGTCATGCCGGGGATCACGCACTGGCAGTCGCCTAATTTCTTCGCCTATTTTCCCGCTAATGCGTCAGGTCCGTCCATCTTGGGCGATTTCTTGTCGTCCGGCCTGGCCGTGCAGGGCATGATCTGGGCGACAAGCCCGGCATGCACCGAGGTCGAAACGCGAATTCTGGACTGGGTTGTCGGTATGTTGGGATTGCCGGAGAAATTCCTGTCATCATCGTCCGGCGGCGGCGTCATCCAGGATACTGCTTCGAGCAGCGCGCTCTGTTCTATGCTGGCGGCGCGGGAGCGCGCCACCGGATATAGCATCAACAAGAAAGGTGGCACGGGCAAACTGATCGCATACGCCTCGACGCAAGGCCATTCTTCCATGGAGAAGGCCGCGATGGTGGCTGGCATCGGCGTGGACAATCTGCGCCTCGTTGGCGTCGACGAGACGTACGCCATGCGGCCCGACCTGCTAGAACAGCAAATACAAAAAGATATCGACGGGGGGTTGACGCCATTCTGGGTCGGCGCAACTATCGGCACGACCTCTTCGAACGCCATCGATCCGCTGACGGATATCGGTAAGGTTTGCCAGAAGTACGAGATCTGGATGCACGTGGACGGGGCCATGTCCGGCACTGCCGCGCTCTGCCCAGAGTTCCGGCATCTGCAGGACGGGCTCGAATATGCTGATAGCTATTGCTTCAATCCCCACAAATGGATGTTCACGAATTTCGACTGTGACTGCTTCTTTGTCGCGGATCGCAAGGTCCTCATCCAGACTTTGAGCATTCTGCCCGAGTATCTGCGCAACAAGGCCACGGAATCCGGCGCAGTGATCGACTACCGGGACTGGCACGTCCCGCTCGGCCGGCGCTTTCGCGCGCTGAAGCTGTGGTTCGTCATTCGACACTACGGTGTGGAGGGGCTACAGTACCACGTCCGGCAGCATGTCGCGTTGGCGCAGGAATTCGCGAATTGGGTTGAGGCTGACCCGGATTTCGAGTTGTTTGTGCCGGCGCCATTGAACGTTGTCTGTTTTCGCCACCGCGCAGGCGACGAAGTGAGCGAGGCAATCATGAACGCCGTCAATGCCAGCGGCGAGATGTTCTTGACGCACACAAAGCTCGACGGGCGATTTGTGCTGCGAATGAGTATCGCACAGACGAACACGAAACGTCGCCATGTCGAGCACGCGTGGGAATTGTTGCGTGAGGCCGCGGCAAATGTGCAATCGGCGGATTCTGATATCGGGTAATCGTTCCGGGACGATTCGATCCAGAGGGGTGATTCCATGGCAGAGCACATGAGCAAGAGGGACCGCTTGGCAAGGATCTTTGCCGGCGAACAGGCGGACCGGCCAGGTGTAGCCTTGTGGCGGCACTGGCCGGGTGACGATTTGAGCGGCGACGCACTTGCGGCGGCCACCATCACCTTCCAGAAGACGTTCGACTTTGATTTCATCAAGGTCACGCCTAATTCCATCTACTGTATCGAAGGTTATGGCGCGAAGGCGAAATGGCTGGGCAATGAAGAAGGCACCTATTCTTGGGGGCCGCGTGCCATCGTCGAGCCCGAGGACTGGATGCGACTCAAACCCTTGGACCCCCATGAAGGCCTCATGGAAGAGGTGCTTGCGGCAAATCAGCTGATTGGGGAAGAGTTCGGCGAAAACGTGCCGTACATTCAGACCATCTTCAATCCATTGTCGCAGGCGAAGAATCTGGCCGGGGCGCGTCTGCTGTCCGACATCCGCCAGTATCCCGATGCCATCAAAGCGGGCCTGGCAACGATCACCGAAACAACCGTACGGTTCATCGAGGAACTGAAGACGACAGGCGCCGCAGGCATCTTTCTGGCGCTACAGCATGCAAGTTTTGATCTGCTGACCGAGGCTGAATATCGCGAACTTTGCCGGCCGCTGGACCTCCAGATTCTGGCGGCCACGGACGGCATGTGGTTCAATCTCATACACCTGCACGGCAACAACGTAATGTTCGACGTGGCCGCGGATTACCCGGCGCAGCTTCTCAATTGGCATGACACCGAGACGCCACCCTCGCTATCCGAAGCCATGGGCCGGACACCGTTGGCGTTGTGCGGTGGAATTCGTCAGTGGGATACGATGGTGCGCGGCACGCCGGAAACGATCCGGTCGGAAGCGCAGACGGCTATAACCGCCACCGGCGGCACACGTTTTGTGCTAGGGACGGGATGCGTGACGCCAATTATCGCACCGCAGCGCAACATCCTGGCTGCACGACGTGCTGTGGAATAGCCGCCTGCCCAAACTAGGCAGCAATGCAATCATATAGGCAGATCGCCGGACTGCAATCGAGCTCGATGCGGCCCGGTTTTTGCTGTTTTGCAGGCAGGACAAGACTCGTATAATGATCTGATCTGCAACGTGAAGTCTTGGTGGAAGGGATGGGGATCGTGATGAGAGGCTGTGGAGCAGTATGGGGTGAGTTGACCGCAAGTTGGCGGGCGCCGCTTGTAGGGGGAGAGCGCATCGCGTTGCTGTTGGCCGGAATCGTGATGATACTGGTGCTCGCGTCGGCGTGCCAACCTATACAGCCGGTCGACTCCGGCACAGAAGCGACAGCACAGACAGGGCCGATAGAATCGTCTACACCTGTGGTCGAAGAAGCGGTCGAGGCCACAGATGCCCAAGCAGACCAGGCGAGTGAGGTCGCAGCGGATTCCGGTACCGCAGAGAACGTCGCGATTGCGCAGACGGAGGCATCTACGCCGGTTGGCGAGCAAGGCGACGATACCTCAGGCGCTAGCGAAGCGCTCATAGCGCAAGGCATGGAAGTCTACCATGCCCAGTACTGCGGTATCTGTCATAAACTGGCGGCGGCCGGCACGACGGGGACGTTTGGGCCTTCGCACGACGGAATTGGGAGTACGGCGGCGCTGCGAATACAGGACTCCCGTTACCATGGTAATGCGAAAACGCCCGAAGAGTATATCCATGAGAGCCTGGTCCAACCGCAGATCTACATTGTAGAAGGGTATGTCGGCACTTCGCATCGTATGCCGCCGTACACGCATCTGTCGGAAGAGCAAATACAGGCTTTGGTCGCAATGCTGATGTCCCAGAAATAGGGTGTGAATCATATTCAGATGCATCTCGTGGGCTGGCACAAGGAGTGGTTTTGCGCTACTCTACTATTGGATTGTGACGCGGTAATTCATTGTTCTCAATCAGCGTAAGCAGCAGCCAAAAGGAGAATTGAGATGAAGAGGGGACTTGGTCTCATGCTGGCACTGATGCTGGCCATGGCCTTGGTATCGGTTGCGCCCGGCTCATCAGTGTTTGCACAGGGAGGTGGCGAAGTTATTGCAGATGGGTTCAACGGACCGCTCGGTGTTCTTCTTGGCCCAGATGGAAGTCTTTATGTAATTGATTCCGGTCTTGGTGGTGACACACCCTTTGAGATGGTCGATCCTTCCACTGGTGCAATAGCGGAAGGAATGATGGGTAATACCTCGCGAGTTGTTCAAATTCTGCCAGATGGAACGCAAAAGGCACTCGCGACACTGCCGTCGGTTCACATTGGCCAGGATTTCGTTGGCGGTTCCCGTTTAGCGATGCTGGGAGACAAGTTGTATGCGACGAGTGGCGAATGGTCCGCGGAGCAGGGAGATAAGACCGACGACCTGATGGCAGCGGTAGTTGAGATTTCTGACGGCGAGGTAACGCCTGTCGCGGATACCTGGCGCAGCGAACGACGCATGAATCCTGATGGCGCGCAGCTGCAGTCTCATCCGTATGCAATTGTCGCCGGTCCTGACGGCAAGCTCTGGGTAACGGATGCAGGCGGTAATTCGCTGCTGAAGGTGGGACCGGATGCTGGATTCATTGAAACGATCGCGGCCTTTGCGCCGATTCCCGGTGTCTTCCCAAATCCGAACCGCGACGGTGAGATGCTGGCGGATGCGGTGCCGACGGGTATCGCGTTTGACGACGACGGGAACGCGTTCGTTTCGCTGTTGAGCGGCGCACCGTTTGTGCCTGGCTCTGCCAAGGTTGCCAAGGTTACCCCAACCGGCGGTGTCAGCGACTATGCAACCGGTCTGACAATGCTAACCGATATTGCACGCGGTCCGGACGGCAACCTCTATGCACTTCAGTTTGCCGTCTTCACCGATCAGGGTCCCACGCCGGATAGCGGTGCTATCGTCAAGATCCAAGAGGGCGAAGGTTCGGCCCCGGTCGTCGAAGGATTGTCCTTCCCAACCTCTATTACGTTCAATGAGGCAGGAGACGCATTCGTCACGACGAACGGCGTCGGTGCGCCTGGTTCGGGTCAGGTTGTTCGCTTTGCCGGTGTAGCCGCAGCAGGTGAGATGGCCGAGTCGACAGAAGGCGAAATGGCTGAACAGCCCGAAGGCGAAATGACCGAACCGGCACACGCTGGAACTGCGACGATGCCGGAACCGCCTGAGGGCGAGATGGCCGAGTCGGCGCATGCCGGTACTGCGCAGATGCCCGAACCTCCTGCGGCAGAATCGGCTGAGATGGCAGAAGGTGAAATGGCAGCTCCGGAACAGCTACCGATGACCGGCGCCAGCTTCCCGGTTTCGGGAGCGCTAGCGACGGCGCTCGTAACGGTCGGTCTGGCCTCGGTGGGGCTGTTGATGAGCCGCAAACGTATACGGTAATGTAGGTGCGGCTGGGTAGCGACAAGACAAATTGGTGGCGCCGGCATAAGTCCGGCGCCACCTTGTCTTTCCGCCTTACGGATGCGCACTTCTGTGGGTGGGCTTTATCTGAGCGTGTGATTAAGTCTTGGAATTACCTGAGGGTTACTACCGTTCCTGAACGAGCCGACTCGTACTGTGCGAGCGCACTGAGCAAGAATTGCTGGCTGAGTTCTAGGGAAACCACTGGCTCGGCACCATCGAGTATACAGGCCTCCATGGCTTGAACTTCGCATAGATATGGGCTGATGGCCGGCGTTTCGATCTCCTCGCTGCGACCGTCATGGGTCGAAAAGATCATGACGCTGTCGCTACCGGTCTCACCCGGTTTCCAGGGTTGGGGAATCACGAGACTCCCAAATTCACCGACAATATGGGCACCCTCTCGGAAAGGTGAACGGAGCCCGCTTGAGAGCTGAGCCACAGCGCCGTTATTGAAACGCAACTGCGACCGCATGGCGACATCCACGCCACTTTCTCCCACGATCTGCTGCGCCCAGACTTCCGTGGGTGTCCCGTCGCCAATCATGTAGATGGCCAGGCTATTGGGGTAGACGCCGACGTCCCACAGACCTCCGCCGACCAGGTCGGTACTCAACCTGATGTTCGTGCTGTTCTCCGGCGGCAAATAGAAGTGGAACCAGGAGGTGACGGTTTGAATCTTACCGAGCCGGCCGGCATCGATCATCTCTTTGGCAAGTTGCGTCTGCGGGTGGTGCAGATACATGAATGCCTCGAATACGGTGACGTCGTTCGCTTTTGCGGCGGCGGCCATCTGATTCAGTCCATCGAGCGTGACCGACGCTGGCTTTTCCACCAACACATGTTTTCCGGCCTCAGCCGCCCTGACTGTCCATTCTGCATGCATAGAATTGGGCAGAGGGATGTAGACGACGTCGATTTCCGGGTCTTCCAGCAGCGCCTCGTAGCCGGCGACGGCTTTGGGGATGCCGTTTTCGTTGGCATATGCTCTCGCTGTTGATTCGCTTCTGCTCGCGACAGCTACGAGTTCGCTGCGCGCGGACTGCCGGATAGGTGTGATCAGAGCATTGTTGATTTTCGCTGTCGAAAGAAGCCCCCAGCGGATGCTGTCTGCCATGTTACTCCTCTAGAGGTGGTTGCGATTATTGTCGACAGCATTGTACTCTGAAGCTTGCTGCTGTGCCAGTCATGGCCGCGCAGAGACGTCAATATCAGAAAGAAACCATGGGGACGAGGTCCCCTGACTCCGGAGGCACTTTATGAAGGTGAGCACTGTTTCTGAGATGCGCGCTATGGACCAGACCGCCATCGTCAGCTATGGAATTGCTGAGGAAGTGCTAATGGAAAATGCCGGACTGGCAGCCTTTCGTGTGCTCACAACGAAGACCGGTCTCAACGGCAAACGCACGGCCGTGGTTTGCGGCGGTGGCAACAATGGCGGGGATGGCTTGGTCGTGGCAAGGCATGTAGCTAGCTCCGGCGCAGACGTAATTGTGCTGCTACTCAGCGATCCGGAGCGAACCAGTGGGGCCGCCCGCCGGAACTACGAAATGGTGTGTAATCTTGGCATTGCGGTGCAACGGGTATCCACCGCCGAGGAACTGGCGGAAGCAATCGGCACGGCGGACATCGTGGTCGATGCCATGCTGGGCACCGGCATCGAACGGACTGTGGAAGGCCTATACGCAGAAGCCATCGCTTTGATCAACGGTGGCAACGCGAGAGTGCTCTGCGTCGATATTCCATCCGGCATTAACGGCGATACCGGCCAGGTGATGGGCACGGCAGTTCAGGCGGACTGGACCGCGACATTCGGCTTGCCCAAGGCGGGTAACCTACTGATGCCTGGCGCGATGTACGGGGGAGAGCTGTATGTCAGTCATATTTCTTTCCCGCCTGCGCTGTATGCATCGGAAGACCTCCACATTGAAATCAATGTACCGAAGCCACTCCCGCCGCGTGACACCGACGGTAATAAATCAACGTTTGGACAGGCGTTGTTTGTTGCGGGCGCCGCGTCCTATTACGGCGCGCCCTATCTAGCTTCCATGTCTTTCCTCAAGGCGGGCGGCGGCTATTCGCGTCTCGCGGCTCCCACGAGCGTCGTCCCCGTTATCGCCGCGGAAGGTCACGAGATCGTGTTCGTGCCACAACAGGAGACGGCCTCGGGGAGCATCGCCCTGGAGAATCTAGCGGCGCTGCTTAAGCTGACAGAGCGGATGGACTTTGTCGTAGTCGGTCCGGGGCTGTCGCTCGACGAAGAGACGCAACGCCTCGTGCGAGAGATTGTGCGTGGGGCGGAAAAGCCCTTGCTCATTGACGGTGATGGACTAAGCGCCGTGATGGTGGAGCCGGATTGCGTACGGGATCGCACCGCGCCGACCGTGATTACGCCACATCTGGGTGAGATGTCGCGCCTTACCGGTCAAAGCGTGGCGGAGTTGGAGGACGACCGCGTGAAAGCCGTGCGTGCGCTAAGTAATGACTATCGCGCAACCGTCGTGATGAAGGGCGCGCATACGCTTGTATGCCAGCCGGATGGCCGTATCGCCATCAACCTAACAGGCAACTCGGGGATGGCGACGGCCGGTTCGGGAGATGTGCTGACCGGAGCGATCGCCGCCATGTTTGGGCTTGGACTTCCCTTCGACGATGCGGTACGCAATGGTGTGTTCGTGCACGGGCTTGCAGGGGATTTGGCAACGGAAGATATAGGCGCCGACGGCATGTCAGCGGTCGATGTACTACTGCACGTACCGGCAGCCGTTCGCATGTTGCGTGAACACGCGACTGGACCCGCTCTTCAGCGGTATTTCGGCCCTTCTGTGATCTAGCCGCTCGCTGTACGGATAGCTACCCGCGCCCGAGGTATTTTTGCGTCGTGGGAAGAACGATTGCTTCCAATACATTCACGTGTAACGGCAACGCGCACATGGTGACTGCCACTTCGGCCAGTTCGTCAACTGTCATCATGGGTTCTTCGTCCTGGGGCCGGTCGGTAGCGGCTCTGCGTTCCGTAAGCACATTTCCTGGATGGAGCATGCTGGCGACGATGTTGTGATCCCTACCTTCCAAGGCCATTGATTTGGTCAGGCCAACCAGGCCATGCTTCGTGGTATTGTAGGGTGCGGCGTTCGGGCGGCACATCTGCGCGGAGATGCTGCCTATGTTGATGATTCTGCCGCCGCCTTGACGTTTCATTACCTTCATTGCCTCACGTCCGCACAAAAACGGCCCCGTGAGGTTGACGGCCAATACCTTCTGCCAGATTCCCAACGACAGTTCGTCCAGCGGTCCGCCATCGAATGTGCCGGAATTGTTGATCAAGATGTCTACGCGGCCGAACTCATCCATTGTGCGTTTGAACAGCGAAACAACGTCATTTTCGTCCGTCACATCGGTAGGTACGACGAGGATTTGCACGCCGGTAGCGGCAAGCTCTTGTTCGGTCTGCTCCAGATTTTCTTTCTTGCGCGACGCGAGGACAAGCGACGCCCCTTCGCGAGCGAATGCACGCGCGATGCCCTTACCGATGCCCGTGCCTGCGCCCGTGATGATCGCGATCTTCTCAGACAATTGACACATCGATTCTCTCCTTTGCTTTAGGCGTATCTTTGTAGGCCGGGGGAAATATGCGACGACCCAGTGGCTAGAACTTGGGTTGCAGCGTCACCACCGCGGGATCACTCCCGATGAGAAAGTCGAAATCCGCGCCTTGGGGCGCTTGCATTACGTGTTGCTGGTACAGCGCGCCATATCCACGGTCAAAGTGCTTGGGGCGTGGCTTCCAATCCCGCCGTCTCTTTTCCAGCTCTTCGTCTGCGACATGCAGCGTGAGCCTGCGATTTTCAAAGTCTAGCTCGATCTCATCGCCATCGCGCACGAGCGACAGGGGGCCGCCGACGGCGCTCTCCGGTGCGACATGCAGGACAATGGCGCCGAATGCAGTACCACTCATACGAGCGTCAGAAATGCGAACCATGTCACGCACGCCCTGTTGGAGCAATTTCTTGGGAATCGGCAGATTGCCGACTTCGGGCATGCCCGGGCCGCCGACTGGGCCGCAGTTCTGCAACACCAGTATGTCATCGGCGCTAACATTGAGGTCCGGGTTGTCCACACGCGCACGAAGGTCATCCATATCCTGGAAAACGACGGCGCGTCCCCTGTGCTGAAGCAGGTGGGCGGATGCGGCCGAATGCTTGATGACGGCGCCGTCCGGGGCTAGGTTCCCACGCAGGATCGCGAGCCCACCCTCCGGCTGCAGTGGGTCATCGAGCCGGTGGATAACGTCAGGGTTCTGTATTTCTGCGGTCTGCACGTTTTCGGCGAGCGAGGCGCCGGTCACCGTCAGCGCATTTTGGTGAAGAAGGGGCAGGAGCTGCCGTAGTACCGCGGGTATACCGCCAGCGTAGTGCAGATCCTCCATCTGATACGCGCCGCTGGGCCGGAGGTTCGCGATCACGGGTGTGCGTTTGCTGATCTGATCAAAGAGGTCGAGGGACAATTCAATGCCAAGACGACCTGCGATTGCAGGCAGATGGACGACGGCATTCGTACTGCCGCCGAGTGCACAAAGCAAGGTGATGGCGTTCTCAAATGCCTCTCGGTTGAGAATTTGCGAAAGCCTGACGCTTTCGAGCGCCAATTCCACGATTCGGCGCCCGCTGCGTTCCGCGATGCGCATTCGGTCGGCATCCACCGCCGGCGTCGCGCCGTTACCCGGCAGTCCGATTCCGAGGGCTTCCGTCAACGAGTTCATGGTGGAAGCCGTTCCCATTACCATGCAATGCCCCGGTCCCCGAAATACCGCGCTTTCGGCCGCCTTGTAGGTCTCCTCGCTGATGGTTCCTGCGGTAAATTCCTGCGTAAGCCGCCGGCAGTCCGTGCAGGCGCCCATCATCTCGCCGCGAAAATGGCCATTGAGGGCAGGACCGCCGGAAACCACGATAGTAGGTATGTCGGCGCTGCACGCACCCATGATGGCGGCCGGCACCGTCTTGTCGCAGTTCACGAGTAGAACGACACCGTCGAGCGGCTGGGCGCGTATCATCTCCTCGGTGTCCATAGCCGCCAGATTGCGATACAGCATGGAGGTTGGGTTGAGGTAAATCTCACCCAAAGAGATGGTCGGAAATTCTAGCGGAAAGCCGCCGGCCTGCCAGATACCGCGCTTGACAGCTTCCGAGAGTTGGTTGAGATGGCGGTTGCAGTTGTTGAGCTCGCTATATGTGTTGCAGATGCCAATCAGCGGCCGCTGCATGTCGCCCTCGTCAAATCCCATGGCTTTCGTAAAGGCGCGATGGGTGAAGCCTGCGACGTGTCCCTCGGTAAAGAACGTTCGGCTTCGAGAAAGACCTTCATGTTCGTGTGTGCTATCCAAGTCAAGCCTCCGCTAGTGGCTAAGATCTCCATTTCAGTACGATACCCAGCGCCTTTGTATCCCAGTTTCGCAACAACTCATACGCGGCAGGGGCATCATCGTTGTTGAAGCGGTGCGTGATTAGGGGCCCAACGTCGATTCTGCCGGCCTCCAATAGTCGCAATGCTACTTCCCGGTCGGCCGATTGGGTCCAGTATCCCGGGTAGGATTCTTTCATCGGTCGGGCAATGTCATGAGCCCCGATTACGTGTAGACCCTTGCGATGCACGTCGCGATAGAAGTTGACCTCGCCAGTAATGCCGCGAGTGCTGCCCAACAGTACGACCCGTCCAAAGGGAGCGGCCGCGCCAAGTGCCGTATTGACGGCGTCGGGGTGACCGGTGGCTTCGATCACCACGGGGAAGCTTAGGTCTTCGCCGGCGTGTCGCTCGGGAGTCATGTGGAATGTGCCTAGGCCGAGCGCATGCGCAAATTCGAGTCGAGATAGCTCACGATCGGCTACCGTTACGGGAAGCCCGCCGTTGATGCGAGAAAGCTGCGCAGCGAGCAGCCCAATCAGGCCGGAGCCAATCACCAAGACGGTTTCGCCGATTTCTATCCTGGCCTTGCGGACGCCCTGCAATGCAATAGAAATCATGTTGAAGAATACGGCGGTTTCCGTCCCCATTCCATCGGGCACGGGTGAAGTCTCGGATGCATCGACCTGTACGAGCGAGGCGTGATGTGCTGGGCTTGCCACGACCATGCCAACCTCGCGGTCGGATACGGCTGGACCCACCGCCACAATAGTGCCGACGTTGTTGTATCCGGTGAACTGTGGATAAGTCTGCGTCGTATTAGGCAGGCCAAGGAAGAAGGCGCGTTCGGTGCCAGGGCTGATCAGGGTAGTCGATGTCCGGATACGAACCTGGCCGGCTCCCAGTTCGGGTAGCGAGCGGTCTTGCAGCTCCAGTTGCCCAGGGCCCGTGAATACTACCTGTGTGCAAGTATCTGTCATTCTGGACTCAAAAGTGCTATCGGTTGGGTACGAGTTTTGAGGCTGGTAGGTTCAGTACTGCTCGAGGGTATGCGTATCAATGTACTCGTGGTTGATGTCCATTCCCAAGCCGGGATCCAGCGAAACGTGCACGTATCCCTGATCGTCCATGGGGTCTACCGGTTTGTTTAGCCAGGGCGCGGGTTGATCGTAGTCGATGAATGGATGCAGCAAGCCGCGCTCATAGAATTCACCGGGCGAGGACATTGCGCAGAGGACGTGCAGGTTGCCTACGCCGTTGCCGTGAACCTCCATGCGCATTCCGAACGCTTCAGCCAGATGAGCGATTTTGACCAGCGGCGTAATGCCGCCGACGTCGTCGATGCCGCCGCGAACGATGTCACAGGCGCCAAACTTGATCCAC
>JBJYXA010000680.1:0-1871 GCA_046259705.1 Caldilineaceae bacterium | reverse complement strand
TTGCGACGATTCGGCTGGGGTTTCCGGGCTCCGTCCCCATGAGGTGCCCAGAGCCACCCCCCGTTTCTACCGCGCCCTACAGTTTGGCGTTTCAATCGTGACAGGGCCGAACCATCCCGGCCCTGTCTGCTTTGTCGGGTGAGGTTTCTTGTAAGCGGGCTTTGCCCATCGGGTGGGCCGCGATTGCCCGCCAACAGTTGGGGCGTGAAACCGCGGAGGACTTGTACCTATCGCTGCTGAGGATAGACGCCCTAAAGAGGAGATTCCGCGCCGTTCGACGCGAACCATGCGGAAAGTAGGAACGTGCCTAGACTGCTTCGGACCGGGCTCGCCATTGGGTGCGTGCCGAAGACATACAGTGCTCCATTCTATCGACTGGACTTCACTGGAATTTCGGTGCGCGGCAAGGAGTATGATGTGACGATTGAAGAGAATAAGGCGCTGGTGCAAAAGTTCATCGATGAAGTGATGAATGTTGGCAATACGGCCGCCATCGCTGACTTCTGTGTTACGGGTTCAATGTTTGCGGGTGGAATTGAAGGCCAAATCAATGCCATGAAGGCGGCCTTTCCAGATAACCATTTCACGGTCGAGGAGATTCTGGCCGAAGGCGACAAGGTGGCCGTCAATGGTACATGGCGCGGTACGAATGCGGGACCGTTGCTAGGCCTGCCTGCGTTCGGGCGATTGGAGACGCCCATACCGCCAACGGGCCAATCCGTGGCAGCGAGCGGGATGCACCTGTTCACGGTTCGTGGCGGAAAGATTGTGAGTTATTCAACTGCGCTAGACCAAATAGGGCTGCTGCGACAACTTGGTTGGACCTTCACGCCACCCGCTCATAAAAGAAGATAGGCATTTCCTGCCACATGCGCATGCTATGACTGATTCCCGACTCTCCTTTCGCTGGCTTAGCACTTCGCATTTCACGTCCATGGGTCCGGCTCCCCCGACTCCACTGAGATTCGTTCTGGTACGAACCCCAGGAATGGACGATAATCTGCATCGTGCTCTTGGGTATTTACATCACCGCAATAGTCTTCTTGGCGGATACCAGACTTGCCTTCAAGCATCGTAGGTAACAAGGACCGTGAGTAACGAGGACCGTGGGTACTGATGCACGGCGAATGAGAGGAAAGCAATCGAGATGAGACGTGGAAGAGCGGCAAGAGAAGAGAGAACAGAGGCTAGACGCGGCCCAGTCGGCGGCGCGGGCAGCGTACCATCGCCTGCAGCGAACGACGCAATGGGGACGCGTTTCCAGATGCGACAGCGCATGGTCTCCATTGGCGACGATTTTTGGATCGAGAACGAACACGGTAGGAAAGTGTTCAAGGTCGACGGCAAGGCGATCCGTGTACGCGGCACCTTGATATTTGAAGATCCCCGCGGCCAGGAGCTTCTCAAGATTCAGGCACGGATCGCGCGCGTACGCGACACGATGAATATCGAGGATGCCGGAGGCAGCACGGCAGCGGTCGTACACAATGCCCTAATCACGCCTCTACGCGACCGCTGGCAGGTCGATCTTCCCGGTCGCGGCGAAGACATGATTGTGCAAGGCAATATCTTGAACCATGAATATCATATCGACTTGGGCCGGCGACAGGTCGCCGAAGTATCCAAGAAATGGTTCCGACTGCGAGATAGCTACGGCGTTCAGGTGGAGCCGGGCCAGAACGTCCCACTGCTCCTGGCCATCACGGTTGTAATCGACATGATGGCCCACGAGGGCCGCTAGCCAGAAGTATCAGCTGTATCAGGTTGAGAAAGGGCACACACATGGATTTTGAGCACGTCGGTCCAATTCAGATGATGGTCGTCGGTTTCGACGAGGACGCCGAATATCGGGGCCTAATCCTGGACGAACT
>JBJYXA010000679.1:0-1920 GCA_046259705.1 Caldilineaceae bacterium | reverse complement strand
GTAGCATAGCACAGCAGCTCCATACAGCGCGCCAGCTGTGGGTTTGGAGGTTTTTCCATGTCGGTGTCTGACAGTGACGTGGAAAAACCCTGGGCGCACCAAAGATGGCGGCGTACCAGCGCCAGCGCGTCGCTGAACGTCGGTTGCGTTTTTCGATACCACGCGCTGGTGCGTACCGGCATCGCCTGATCCCTCACGAGCCGATCGGCGATCAGCGTCACCAGGGAAAACAATCCCAGGAGTATCGGCGTCGTCCGGGCGATCGCCCACTTCGACCACTGCCGCTGTGTTTCCATACCGAGGTGCGCCCGTGCTTGTTCGAAGGTGACCTCGAGCGACCAGCGGCGGACAAACCACAGGACGATGTCTATCGCCGTTGCTTTGAGATCCGTGCACAGTAAGGCCTGGGTGTCGAACCGCTGGAGGGGATCTCGGATGAGTACCCAGCGGATGGCGACTGGCGGTTTGCCGGCATGGTACCACACCGCCGTGCCGGTAGCGATCTCTACGGGGCGATTGGCTTCACCATACCACGGCTTCACGGTCAAGCGTTGCCAGGGCGTGCTGGCATCAGCGGCAACTTGTTCAAGGGTAGGCAGACGTCGGCCTTTCTTGGGTGGACGACCGTTGCGGCCTGGCTTCGGGGGTGGTGCCGGTTCATAGAGTGCGGCATCCAGCCGTAACCGCGTGACCACACAAAGCGTGTCGCTGGTGACCGCCGCCAACAACTCCAACGCAGCGAAACTACTGTCGGCTACCACCACGATGGCGCGCCCGGGTAACCAGCGCTGCAGGATTCGCAACGCCTGCCGTGCCCGCTCGGTGAGCGAGCGATGAGCGCGGTGATGGCGCTGGTAATAACGCTCCGACGGACACAGCGGGGTCAGAAAGGGTAACGCCCACACCCGTCCGGCCCAAGCCATCGGGACCAGCAACATCAGACTCAGCCAGCGTAAACCGCTCGCTTTGACAAAGTGTGCGCGGCTGGAACGTACCGGATCCCGGTAAATACCACGGGCGCTAATCTGGCGGCCCCACCGCCGCTCGATCGTATCGTCGATCCCCACCACTAACCGACCCCGCGGCGCGAAGGTCTTGACCAACAACTTTAGTAACATCCGGCTGGTAGCTAACCCTGACCACCGTGCGCGACTCAGCACCCGGTGATAGTTTTTGAAGCCCTTCTCATCGCTCAAGCCCATCACCCGCAACACCGCCGCTACCGTGCGCTGCCCGGGCGTCAGGATGGCCCCTATCAGTAAGACTTGCGCCCGTTGCCACATCCGTTTGGTGAACACGGGGGCAAACACTCGTATCATGGTGAACACGTCGGGAGGTAAGCTGTCCATTTGAAGAACCTCTTTATTAGGGAAAGATGATTCTTCAAGATGGTTACCTTCCGGCCCTCATACAACCCCTCAATGGGGAAAGTCGAGCTAAGAGGCTGTTGGAAAACCCTGTTGACGGTACTGACGCAAGGAAACGAAACATACCCATCAGGAGTCTGAAGCTTGTGGAACGAACACAAGAGGAGGATGACGATGGGTACGCAGCGTTATCATGCCTGTGATGTGACCGACGCGCAATGGCAAGTCATTGAACCGTTGTTACCGGTAGCGAAGAAGCGTCCCGGCGGCCCTGGGCGGCCGCCGTCGGACCGGCGGCAAGTGGTCAATGGGATTTTCTACGTCAACCGCAGCGGCTGTCAGTGGCGACTGATGCCGCGCTACTACGGCAACTGGAACACGGTGTATGATCATTTCAATAAATGGAGTAAAGCCGGGGTTTGGGAGCGGGTAATGACCGCCTTGCGCCACCAGGAACGCCGCCGCCAAGGGCGGGCTGCCGAACCCTCGGCAGGCAGTGTGGATAGCCAAAGCATCAAAGTCGCCTCGCAACCGGGCCCCAAGGGCTTTGATG
>JBJYXA010000678.1:2795-11753 GCA_046259705.1 Caldilineaceae bacterium | reverse complement strand
ACCGTATTCGCTTCAATCGTGCTGACCTCACCATCGACCTCATCGCCGGGCTCACGTTTGCAATCGTTAATATACCGCAGGCAATGGCCAATGCGTTGCTCGCCAGCGTAAACCCGGTCTATGGGCTGCGAACGCTCATTCTTGCTACACCGGTGGCGGCGTTGTCCACCGGCGCGGTCTATATGAACGTCTCCACAACCAGTGCGCTTTCGTTGGCAACCGCCGATGCTCTGTTCGGTATCAAAGAGCAATCCGTGCCAATCAATCTGACGCTCCTGGTACTCATGGTGGGCGCGATCCAGATTGTGGCCGGAATACTGAAACTCGGATCCCTGGTGCGTTTCGTGGCGAAATCGGTGATGGTCGGATTCACGACCGGCATCGCGCTGCTTATCGTGATGGGGCAGCTTGACGGTTTGACAGGCTATTCGAGTCACTTCAGAGGTTCACTCCTGAAGTTCGCGGACACGGTCTTAAGTTGGCAAGATTATGATCTCGCCACGCTCGGTATCGGGCTGCTGACGATCGGCATCATCCTCCTACTGAACCACACACGCATACGCAAGGTCTCCCTGGCGGTTGCGCTTGTTGTCGCTACCATAGTGAACTGGGTACTGAGTCTTCCCGGTGTGGAGCTGGTCGGACAGACCGTCTCCACGAGCGGCGCGACCACAGGCAACATATTTTCGGGCGACTGGCAGATTTCGCCATATATATTCTCCGGCGCCGTTGCGATCGCCATCATCGGGCTTATTCAGGGCGCCGGGGTAAGTCAGAGCTATCCCAATCCTGACGGAAAATACCCCAACGTATCGCGGGATTTCTTTGGACAGGGTTTGGCTAACGTTGTCGCGAGCCTATGGCAGGGGATCCCTGCCGGCGGTTCCATGTCGGGTACGTCGCTAGTAGTGAGTTCCGGACAACGCACGCGCTTGGCAAACGTATTCGCCGGACTCTTGATTCTTCCACTTGTCTTTGTCTTTTCGACCTTTATCAAGCAAGTGCCTATGACGACGTTGTCAGCCTTGCTGATCGTGGTCGGTGTGCAAAGCCTTCAGCCGGAGCAGGTGCGGACGATATGGTTCACGGGCCCGATACCGCGCATGAGCTTTGGTATTACGCTGATCGCTACCCTCACATTGCCTCTTCAATACGCCGTCTTCATCGGCGTAGCCGTCTCGTTCCTGCTGTACGTCTTCCGAGCCTCGAACCAGGTGAGCGTATCGCGATTGACCATGGTGCCGAACGGTTATCCGATAGAAGTGGACGTTCCGAAGACGTTGGGCGACGATGATACCGTGGTCCTGCAATTGTACGGTAGTCTCTTCTTTGCCTCGGCAGCCAAGCTCGAGGAGCGCCTCCCCGACCCCGCCACCGGCCATGGTACTGTCGTGATTCTGAGGCTTCGCGGCCGCGACGAAATCGGTAGTACGCTCATAGGCCTCTTGCAGCGTTACGCTGATAGCCTGAAGTCAACGGGTAACAGAATGATCCTCTGCGGCGTGAGCGAGCCCGTATTCGAACAAATGCGGCGGACGGGACTCGTGCGCTCTTTAGGAGAGGGCGGTGTGCATATAGAGCAACCACAGCTTGGTGCATCCTTGAATGCAGCGCTGACAGTTGCAGAACGATGGCATGCGAAGGGTGCCCCGGCCAGTTAGCGTGACTGCGTTATCTATTCAGATGTGAATTTAGCTGCGCTTGCCGCGGGCGAAGAACCGACCACGGCAGTGGCTTGATCAGCCATGCCACAAGCCCAATCAGCCCCCCACAGACATAGAACGTGAAGAAGACCAGGAGCGAGAAGCTTAGCGCTGCCTCTGACGACACCCCGGCAGTGCCCAGATAGGTGATCATGACGGCTTCTCGGGTACCCAGCCCCGAGATGGAAATCGGCAGCAGTGTGATCAGGCTGCCCAGCGCCACCGCACAAGTAACGGTCCAGAAGCCCACGTCAAGCCCAAGGGATAGGGCGAGCAAGTAGTTCTGTCCAAAGAAGACTGCGTAGGCGAGAACCGTCAAGGCTACTGAGACAGCTAATGAGAGCGGCGTGAGCCTGCGCAGGCTGCGATGGATTTCGGTGAGCCAGCCCTGCGGTCCGAACAGCACCTCGCCAAGCCGGCCCCAGTTCACCGCCCAGCGTTGGAAGAAGCCGAACGCAGCAGGGTTGAGGAAAAGCAGCAGCAGCGTAGCGATGACGGCGGCCAGCGTCACCACAGCCAAAGCGACGGAGGTCCCTGCGACGGATAAGGTGAGCACTGCCAGCGTACCTACCGCGATCAGAGCGAACAGATCGAAAAGACGGTCGGCTAGAACACTGGAAACCGCCAGCGGCAAGGGAACATTGCATTCACGCTGGACGTGAAACGCCTTGACGAATTCACCTAACCGGCCCGGCGTCAAGAAGCCGATGAACAGGCTGCCGAAGTAGGCCAGAAATGCAGACCAGCCGCCATAGCGCACACCTTGTGCCCGCAGGATGATCTGCCAGCGGATGGTCTTCAGCCAGATGAGCGGCACCGTCAGAAACACGGCGACAATGACGAGAGGCAGATCGACATGGCCAAGCAGGTGCGCGACTTGGCTCAGGTTCAGTCGATAGAGAAGATAGCCCAGCAGCGCCAGTCCAATTAGGCGCAGAGCCCATGTCCAGCGCCGATTCTTTTCGCCGGCGCGCGGCTTCACAGCTTGCGGCATATCAGTACGCGGCGCAGACCCAGGAGAGGCATGAGGCTATGGCGTGTGCGCTCCTCGATCCGTTCGCCCAGTGAAACCAGCCACTCCGGTCCGCCGGGCACGAGGACGGTGGTTTCGTTCTCCTCGATGATGAATCCTGCATCCTGGACCATGCGAATGAGCCGCCCGTAGGGGAGAAAGCGATGTGGACCCTCCGAGTGGTGTATTCCGGTGATGGCCGCAAGCGCGTGGACGGGCTCCCACAACAAATTGGGTGTGGTAAGGATCAATATGCCGTTTGGTTTGGTTACGCGCCCCAGTTCTTGAACAAGTTGCTCAGGATGTGAAAAATGTTCCACCGACTCGAAGCAAAGGACCGCGTCGAACTCATCGGAGCACAGCGGCAGCGGATAATCGAAGACTTGCAGCCAGGTGAAGTTGTCGAAGCCGCCCTCGCGCAGCCGTTGGCGGCATATCTCTCCCATCTTTGCGGAGACATCGGCGCATACGGCCGAACCCACTTTGCCATGCTGGTAGAAGTAGAGGGTACCATTTCCCGTGCGGGCGCAGATATCGAGTACGCGCGCATGTTCAGGCAAATTGCTAAGGCGTAGACCGTCGACGAAGCGCCGGAAGTACGAGTAGGTCTCGGCGTTGATGTCGTCGTAGTCCTCGGTGGCGTCCCAGTGGGCGCCAACGTCGGCAAAGGACCACTCGGGGCGCAACCAGTGACCGATTTCCTTGCGTGTGCGTTCAAGAGCAGAGGATCGCACAGACGGTTGCGTGCCTGAGCCTGAACGGACGTAGGGTGCCCGTGTGACCACGAATTGCATGTCCGAAAGTCCTTTCCGTTTGGTCGGCCTGGAGAGCGTCTTCCAGCTTTTTCGCAGCGTGTTGAACAAAGGACCAAGGATTCGGATAGGTATCCGTTCCGCCAGCCGGCGGGCCGGGCTCGTGCCGCAAATCGCAAAAAGCAGCGATATGACAACTTCCACCAAGCGGCGCGACGGCGGAATCGACGCAGGGCGATAGCCGTATTCGGGAACGCGCTTTCCCTGAGCGGCCCGCCAGTCCATGCGTATAAATGCCCCGCGCTTCTTGAAATCCAGCATGTGTCCATGCATGGACAGCGCGGAAGCCAGGTCGGTATCCTCCAGCGTTAGCACGTCGAGGCGCTGCATCTCCCGCAACAGCGCTTCACCGGCCTCCGTACGCGCTACCACGACCGAATATCCACCTCCCGCCGTCTCATAGCGCGGATGCCAGGCATCGCCGACCGAGATATCGGTGAGTTCGTTGGTGAAATCAACGGAATAGAGCGTGCTCTGCGTGATAAAGAAAGGTATCAGGTAGTTGTAATAGAATTTCTCGGCCTTGAGCACGCGCCCATCCCGCGTCCTGATCATCAAATAGCCAGGCCATTCGCCCTCGCGGTAACGAAGTTCCGATACCTCGTTCACACTGGCGATACCGTTTGCTCGCAGATAGCTCTCAATGGCGGCGTAGTACATGTTAGTGCCGACGTATGGCCCGAGGAGAAAGCGTATGTTCTCCACAGCAGGATGGCCTGCCTGCTGAAGAACGCGTATCGAGGCCACTTGATCGGGTAGGCCCACGTACGCCAGCGTGCCCGGAAATGAAGCTATTCTCTCGAGGATGGCATTGACCGGTACGGGCGCATAGACGCTCTGTGCGGCGGCGATGACTTCGCGCGAAGTGCGCGCGATGACGGGCTCAGCCTGCCACGGGCGCGGTGATCCCTGTCGAACGACAACTGCACCGTCAATCCGCCCCGTTTCCAGCAAGTAGATCAGCGTGCGTGTGATCACGCCGCCCGAAGCGCCATGCCGTCGAATGAAGGGATCGGCGGCGTAACCAATGCTGATGCTTCGGTAGTTACCGATGAGCCAGTTTTCAGGTTCGGCGCCGAACAACGCACGATTGACTTCCGGGTAGTCGACGCCCTTTCCCGGGCAGGCATCATATGCTGTGCGCTCCAGCAGTACCGGCCCCGCTCGCGCAGGAACGGGCAGCGGACCGTGCTGCGTGTCCTTCATGCGGAGTGCGCCTTTTGAGAGCCCGGCACATGTGCCGCAATGGGTACAAAGGCCTGGGATGATGACGTCACGTTGCAGCCGCGTCCAAGAATCGAGGCCGCACTGAGGGGAATCCGGCGTCATGGCCGGCCATCCTGTGCCGCTTTGGACTGCGGTGTGTGTGCAGCCTCGTCATGCACTTCCACCACCGGCTCTGGACGTCCATAGCCAGGGAAGCGTCTGTTAATCAATTCAGCCAACAGGCCAATGACGGCAACCTGCAATGCGGTCATGAGGATCACGAGCGTGCTCACATCAGCCAATTTGCCCAAGGCGAAGTAACTGAACAGGGCCCATACGATGCCGAGAAGAATCAGGAGAAGGCTCAACGGGAGAAACAGCTTGAGGGGCGCAAAATAGAGTGCAATGCGCATAATCAACTGCATAAAATTAAGCGTATCTCGCACAGGGCGTATTTTCGACTTTCCCACGCGCGGATGGTAATCAATGGGCACATACTCGACGAGGTACCCGTTCGTCATCATAGCCAGCGTAATCGTCGTGGTGAACGAGAAACCGTCGGGCAATAAGTCGAAGAAGTCCAAGGCGACGTCGCGCCGAAAGATACGCAGACCTGAATTGAGGTCCGGGATCGGTTCCCCGGCCACTAAGTTGGCCATTCTGCCGATTGCCCACTTCGCCGGCCGGCGTATCAGGGGAATGTGTACGTTTTCGCCCGTGCGAGCGCCAACCACCATGTCCGCATGGGTCTCGGTCATGGTCGTGAGCAGATGCAATAGGCGTTCGTTGGGATAGGTACCGTCGGCGTCGGTGATGCAAAGCGTGTCATGGCGTGCGTGACGTATCCCGGTCTTCAGTGCCGCGCCGTAGCCGCGATTGGCGTGGTGTTGTAGTAGGACAATGGGCTGCGCGGACGCACGCTCGCGCACGATATTGGCGGTGCCGTCAGTCGACCCATCGTCGACCACGATTACCTCATAGGCGATGCCGTCGACCGGCAAGGCATTGCCGAGTTGGTCCAGCACTGCGCCGATCCCTGTCGACTCATTGTAGGCAGGCAGTATGACACTGAGTGTCCGATCTACGTTTTCGTTTGCCGCTGACAATTTGGGTTTGAGACTCCGTGTGGTTCGTTCTTGTCTGGGCAGAAGGCGTCCTCACCCCGCATGATGGCGCCGGACGTGACTAGCGGCCCTACATAGACCCCACATTTTCTAGTCGACCCAGATCCCGCCAATTACAATTTGATCTGATTCTACCCCCGGACCGGATACGGGTAAACGTTGCATGCTCTGCTCGTTGTACATGCCCAAGGAAAGAGAATATTCTCCTGCGGGCAGATCGTCAGGAAGCGCCAATGCCACAGTCTCGACTAGAGTTCGGTCAGGGATCCAGCGGCGGGTGGGGATCATTCCGGTGGCGGGGTAGTGTTCTGGCAGCGCTCCTCCGTCTGCCAGGTACGCGGGATTGATCTCTATGTTGTTTACCGGCAGCGACGGGTCGAGGCTGAAGGGGTAATGGTCAAAGTTTGCCACTTCGTTGCCGGCGTTGTCCAGGAGATGAACAAAGACTTTGTAATCCGTCTGCATAGGCTTCTTTGCCTGCCAGTACGTGGATAGGTAAAGCGTTTGGCCGGGCAGCCACGGCTCCCCTGTCAGGTTATATCCCCGATACTCGATCGCGTCACCGATTTTCAGCGTCTGCGCATATTCTGGTAGGCGCCCATCGTCCAACTGAACGGCATAGATTTCCAGGGGATAGTCTGGTTCGATTGGGTCGACTAGCGTGAGTCGCAGCGAATACACATCCTGGAGTTCGAGGCGCAGATCCGGAATGATACGGTCGAATGTGTCTGCGTAGACAAGGACCGGGCAGTCGTGCGTTTCGGCTTCCTGGGCTATGTCCTTGGCGGGCAACAAACCGCTGAAGAGCCGGGCGGTCGAGATCAATGAAAGGTGAGGCGTGGTCAGACGGCCGGCAAGAAAGAGCAGGCGATTTTCTTTGGATATCACGCAGTCGCCGGGAGCCGTAGTCTGCTGCACAAAATCAATGGCGGCCAGGCGCACAGGATGATGGTCGGTAAACGACTCCGTGTCCACCAGGTTGACGGGCGCCAGGATAGGGAGAATCAGCGCGACGGCGGCCAGCAAGGGAACCGCCCATCTTGCTGCGGATTGATCGCGCCGAGAAAGTTGCGCCAGCAAATAGGCGAAGCCGATCCCGCCGAGGGCTGCTAGTGGAGGCAACGCCATGACGGTGTGGCGTGGCCGCACCGGATCGTGCGTGAGCAGAAACGCGCACGCAAACAAGAACCATGCGGGCCATATCCACGCGTGGACGAGCCGTTGGCGCCAGAGGGCTAATAGACCGGTCAGCGAGATAACTAGCAGCGGAATATACTGAACGATGTCGCTCGGGTTCAGTGATTCGGCGATATTCACTTCCGCGTCTACGTTGATTGCCTCGCGTAGCGCGAAACGCGAGGCCAGTACCTGTTCTATTAGCGCTGAACGGTCAAATAGAAGCAGAAACGCGGCCAATGCTGCGACGACGCCTGCTGCCCAAATTATCCCCAATTTGAGCAGCGTCCAGTACGTACCCGGCTTACGCGGGCTTCGTCCGTGGTCTGCGACCTGGATGAGCAGTAGTTGCAGCCCTACCACTGCGGGAATGAATGGAACAAAGACTTTGACCGCTGTACTGAGGCCGAAAGCACCACCTGCGAGCAACAACCAGAGGTTACTATTCGCGCCTCGCCGGCGATAGACCTCGACCAGCACCACCGATAGCAGCCCCCATGCCAGCGCGCCTGCCTCCAAATTGATTGATGTGGAAACGAAGAAATAATGCGGATTGAAGGAGAAGAACGTAGCGGCGAATAGCGCTGCCAGCACGGGAAGGCTGCGAGATTGGCTGTACACCAGGTAATAGACGGCGGAGACGCCCATCAAGCCGAGCAGCATCATCAGAGTGCGGACGTGCTGTGTTGCGCCCCACAGCGCGGCGCTGGCCCTCATGATGAGGATGGAGAACGGCATGATGACCGAGTAGATCTCTCGGTACGGGACGTGGCCCTCATTGGCCAGCACGCCGATCATCAGGTTGTGCGTTTCGTCGTAGCTGAGAGGGACAATACTCGAATACCACAGCCGCGCTACGAGAGAAACGACAAGGAGTATAGCCAGCCCAAGAGTGGCCAACCACGCCGGATTGGTGCGATCAGTAGCCACCGGCGCGGTCGTCCGGTAACCTGTCATTCAGGCGGTTCCTCAAGGACAATGGGTTTGTCGCCGTGGGCCGATTGACCGCCTGACTCCGCATCCTTCTCTTCGTAGGTCGACGGATCGCGGCCATAGATGGTGGTTGATTCCAGTAGCCGCCATTCACAGTGCCCCGTAAGCTGCTGTGGACGGAAGCGCCAAGTCCAGTTGCCGTCCGCTCGGCCTGGCAAGTTCATGCGCGCCGAGCTGTCGAGGTTAAGGATGTCCTGGAGCGGCACGATGGCCATATCCGCGACGCTGCGGAAGGCCGTGTCGATAAGAGACCACGCCGGTGTGCTGCCGTCCGTGCGCAGATAGCGGCGGAAAGCGTCACGCTCTTTATCGGTTGCACTCACTTCGTACCATCCGCGCGAGGTATCGTTGTCGTGGGTTCCCGAGTACACGACGAAATTCGGCGTATAATTGTGGGGCAGGAACTTGTCGCTGGCATCGGAGGCGAAGGCGAACTGCAAGATCTTCATGCCGGGCAGCCCGAACTGGTCACGGAGTGCGATGACATCGGGTGTGATTTCACCCAAATCTTCGGCAATGATGGGCAGCTCGCCTAGCTCTGCCTTGACCACGTGGAAGAAGTCTTGGCCTGGCCCGCGCACCCAGCGCCCGTTGACTGCGGTCTCCTCGCCGGCGGGCACCTCCCAATATCCGGCGAAACCTCGGAAATGGTCCACGCGCACAAAGTCATAGAGACGAAGCGCTGCGCGGATGCGTCGCAACCACCACCCATAGCCGTCTTTCTGCATGGCCCTCCAACGATAGAGCGGGTTGCCCCAGAGCTGGCCCGTCTTGCTGAAGTAGTCAGGCGGTACGCCAGCCACCACCGTGGGTTGGAATTCGTCATCTAGGTAAAATCGATCGGGATTCGTCCAGGTATCCGCGCTATCCATCGCCACGAAGATGGGGATGTCACCTACGATCTCAATCTGTTTGTCGTTCGCGTATTTCTT